>CALHGQ010000406.1 GCA_938030175.1 uncultured bacterium
GCCACGACCCACGCCGGCTTACCGCGCTTCCGCGGCCGCTGCCACCCCAACCGCAGCGCCCCTGGCGGTTTGGGCTGGTCGCGGCTTGAGAACTTCCGTCCCAGCGGCGAAGCTTGGGCCATGGCGCTCCTCTCGATCATCGGCACAGCCCTCCTCATGAGCTCGGCTCTGGCCCCGCCGGTGCAGGTCACTGAATCCGGCCCGCCGGAGTCCGAAGACCCCCCGCAGCCCAGCAAGTGGGTGCCAACCACCGATCTCGAGAAGATCCTCATCGACCGGTACGGCGACTTCCACGTCGCCGTCGTCGGCGAGGAAATCATCACCCGCTTCGACGTCTTCGGCTGGCTCGGGAGCCGTCAATTCGAAGACCCCACCGTCGACCAGCCAGATCTGTCGCCTCAGCAGCGCCAAGCCCTCCAGACCTCTGCAGCGCTCTCGCAGATCATCGAGTACAAGCTCAAGATCCAAGGCGGCCGCTCCCAGGGCTACGAGGACGAACTCGTCGAATCCCAGCTCGAAAGCGTCTTCCGCGGGCAAATCGAACGCTTCGGCGGCGCCCAGAACGCCGCCGCGCGCTTCAAGGGCATGGGCATCACCCCCCAGGAGTACAAGGAGCTGCTCGGCGAAGGGCTCATGGCCAATCTCTGGGAGCGATCCGTCACGGGCGACATGCCGGGCTCAACCGGCCGCGTCTACGTCGACGCCTTCGTCCGCCCCGGCAAGCAGTGGGCGCGCTACCGCGAGTACGTCGAATCACGCCGACCCGAAGACAACGCCATCGTCGGCAAGGCTCGCACCGGCAAGATCACCATGCAGCGGCTCGTGCTCCTCGTGAGCCCCGGCGGCAAGCCCGCCGCCGACGTCAAAGGCGAAGTAGAAACCCTCCGCCAGCGCATCACCGACGGCGTCCTCACCTTCGAAGAGGCCATCCAGAACTTCGTCCCGCCCGATCTGCAGGGCGACGAAAGCATCGTCCGGGACTTCCCCACCAAGGCCCTCTCCGAGGCCTTCCAAGGGGACTTCACCACCCAAGCGGACGAGGTCAAAACCTTCATCGAAGAAGCACCCGCCGGCTCGATCAGCTCCGTCCTCGAGTTCAACTCTGCCGGACCGCCCCAGGCCTACATCCTCCTGAAGGTCGTGGACCGCACCAAGGCCACGGAAGCGCTCCCTTTCGCCAACCTCGAGCTGCAGACCAGGCTCCGGGAAGAAATGACCAAGGAAGCGTCAGAAGTCCGCATCTCACGAGGACTTGCGGAACTCGTCCGCACCACCCACCTGGCCCCAGAGCGGCTTCGCAAAGACTTCCTCGCCAACGGGCGTCGATTCCGGTCCAAGTAGACCGCTCCGGGGGCGAATGCCGCCGGGTTCCGAAGACGAGCGGTAGTCACCGCAAGATTCCCTGGCTAACCTCTGAACCGCTCTAAGTCCCCCCCGTTGGGACTGAAAAGCGCCCTCGGTCCGCCGCAGGGCCGCTTCTCTCTCTCTGACTCACCCTGGATTCCCTCCTCGGGTCCCCCACCCCGCTATTCGACCGCTTTGGATCACCCCCTGGATCACCCGCCCTCGGGTCAAGGGCCAAAGCTCGGAGGCCGCCAAGACCGGCAGCCCCTATCGCCAGCTAACTGCTCATGAGCAACGATTACAGCGACATCCAAATCTCGTCCTCCATGCCCAAGCCCTGGGAGGAGGAAGAGTCGTTCAACGACGTCCTCTATGAGTGGATGAGTCGAGCTCCGTGGCTCCTGATCTCAGGCGCCCTGCACTTCGTCCTCTTCCTGATCGTCGCGGCCATCCCGTGGAGCGTCTTCGAGAAGTCGCCCGATCAGAACGTGGAAGCCAGCATCGAGCAACCACCGCCCGAAGTGATCGAGGAGGAGGAAGAAGAGCCCGAGGAGATCGAGGAAGAAGAGACCGAGGAAGAGCCGATCATCGAGGAGTTCGAGGTCTCGGACCACAACGAGACTGACACCAACGAGGAGTACGAGTCCTCCGAGGGCAACGACTCCAACGCGGACTCCCCCTTCGACAGCAACAACTCCAACGCGGTGCTCGGCATCGGCGGCGGAGCCGGTGGCAAGTACGGCGGACGCTTCGGCGGCAGCCGCAACCTGCGCGCGGCCGGTGGTACCGGCACCGAGCAGGCCATCAAGGACGGCCTTGAGTGGCTCAAGAACCACCAGGACGAAGACGGTCGGTGGGACTCGGACGAGTTCTTCAAGCACGACGACGGCGACCAGTCGGATCGCGCCGACGTGGGCGACCCGAACAGCGACGTTGGCCTGACGGGCCTTGCGCTCCTCGCCTTCCTCGGTGACGGCCACACGATGACCCGCGGCGCCTACAAGGACGTCGTCACGAAGGGCGTCAAGTGGCTCGCAAAAGAGCAGGACAAGGAGACCGGCCTCTTCGGTGAAGCGATCGGCCAGCACTTCCTGTACGACCACGCGATCGCGACGCTCGCCATGTGCGAGACGTACTACATCGACAAGTCGATCATCCTGAAGACCAAGGCGCAGAAGGCCATCAACTACATCGGCCAAGCGCGCAACCCCTACGGTGCATGGCGCTACGCCGTACCGCCCGATGGTGACAGCGATACGTCTGTGACCGGATGGATGATCTTCGCAATGAAGTCGGCCCAAGAGGGCAAGCTGAAGATCGACGAAGAGGCCTACACCGCTGCCATCCAGTTCTTCGACGAAATGACGGACGAAGGCACGGGCCGCGTCGGCTACACCGAGCGGGGTTCACCCTCGTCCCGTGTGCCCGGCATGAACCAGGAGCAGTACCCCACCGACTCCGGTGAGGCGCTGACCGCCGTGTCGCTCCTGTGTCGTTTCTTCCTGGGCCAGAACCCGGACGACAACCCGGTGATGAAGGACCACGCAGAGCTCCTGCTCCGCCGACTGCCCAAGTGGGAGCCGGAGAAGTTCGGCTGCGACATGTACTACTGGTACTACGGCAGCTACGCCATGTTCCAGATGGGCGGCAAGTACTGGAAAGAGTGGAACAAGTCCATGAAGCCCGCGGTGGTCGAGAGCCAGCGCACAGACGGCGGCAAGGTCTACAAGGGTTCCTGGGACCCGGTCGGTCCGTGGGGCTACGCCGGCGGCCGCGTCTACTCGACGGCGACGATGGTGCTTTGCCTTGAGGTGTACTTCCGCTACGCGAAGGTCCTCGGCGCGCGCTAGTCGCTAACGCAGGCAACGAACGGGAACGCCCCGCTCGGCAGAGATGCTGGGCGGGGCGTTTCCTATGGAGCGCACGCTCGTCGCGAGCTCCGTGCGGCTATGAGCCATGCAGCCGTATCCATGCCGGGGCTCGATCGACTCTGCCGCTCGAAGAGCGCTGCGGAGGCGCGGGCGCTGCCGCTGCCCCGAAGGCCCGGGGACGGCCGCGGATTCCCACGGTGACATGAACCGAACCCGCCCTCGGGCGTTGAGTCAGGTGTCCGCGACGCGCGCTCGTTGGAAGCACAGGCGCCGCGGTTCAGTGCGCGGCCTTGGGGCCGCGCGGGCGCTCGCCTTCGTCATCGACTTGATCCGGGGAGAAGGTGTGCCCTCACCGAAACGTGACCTCAGCAACGACCATGGAACAGCCAACCGCAAGAGAGACGATTGTCAGCACCCTCCCCAAGTCGTGGGAGGAAGAGGAGAGCTTCCACGATGTTCTCTACGACTGGATGGAGCGCGCGCCGTGGATCCTGCTTTCGGGCGGACTGCACTTCGTGCTCTCCCTCATCGTGGCGGCCATACCGTGGAGCGTCTTCGAGCCGGCGGAAGAGCAAGAGATCATTGCGGACATCGAAACCCCCGCCGTCGAAGAACCGCCCGAGGATCCACCCGAAAAGCCTGAGGAGATCGTTCCGGAGGAAGTCGAGGACGTGCCGGTGATTGAGGAGTTCGCGCCGTCGGAAGCCGACGCTGATTCGAACGACTCGAACGACCCTGTGACGGACGCGGTCGTGATCAGCGACAACCCGTTTGAGCACGACGGGCAGAACCCGGTGATTGGCATCGGAGGAGGTGCCGCCGGTGGTCCCCTCGGAAGAGGGGGCAACGGAGGGCGACGGCGCGGAACTCCGGGGACCGAACGCGCCGTCTTCGAGGGGCTTCAATGGCTCGCCGACCACCAAGATGACGACGGACGATGGAACTCCGACGAGTTCATGCTCCACGACCCGATCAGCGATCGTACATCGGGAGAGGGAGATCCCAACCACGACGTCGGACTGACAGGTCTCGCCCTCCTCGCCTTTCTCGGTGACGGACACAGCCTGCGACGTGGCCTGCACAAGGAAGTCGTCGTGCAGGGCGCGCGGTTCCTCAGCCGGTCACAAAACAAAGAGACAGGCCTCATTGGCGACGCAGTCGGGCATAGCTTCATCTACGACCATGCGCTCGCGACGCTCAGCCTCTGCGAGCTGTATCGCATCGATCGCTCGATCATCCTGAAGAAGCGGGCCCAGAAGGCGATCGACTACCTTTCGCGCCACCGTCAGCCCTACGGCGTATGGGGCTACCAGCCGCCGCCTTCCGGCAGCTCGGACACGTCGGTCACCGGCTGGGCGCTCTTTGCGTGCAAGTCCGCGCAGGACGCCGGATTGAAGGTGGACCTAGAGTCGTTCACTGCGACGCTGCTCTGGCTCGACGAGATGACAGACCCTGGAACGGGCCGTGTGGGCTACACCAGCCGCGGGAGCGCAAGTTCACGGGTGCCCGGCATCAACGACCAATTCCCGACGGGCCAAGGCGAGGCGCTGACGGCTGTGGGCCTTCTCTGTCGGTTCTTCCTTGGCCAGACGCCGGACGAGTTCCCGGTGATGAAGACCCATGCGAACCTGCTGGCCAAGTCGCTACCACGTTGGGACCCGGAGTCTGGCACCTGCGACATGTACTACTGGTACTACGGCAGCTACGCGATGTTCCAGATGGGCGGCCGCCATTGGAAGGAGTGGAACAAGGCGATGAAGGGAGCCGTGGTGGAGTCCCAGCGATCGGACGGGTCGGCGAAAGGCTCGTGGGATCCGGCTGGCCCCTGGGGCCCCCAAGGGGGACGCGTCTACGCCACCGCCACGATGGTGCTATCCCTCGAGGTGTACTACCGCTACGCACGCCTGACGGGCGCGCGTTGAGCGGAGGGGCCGGGGCGAGTAGCGTGGGCACCCGCCCGCCCACTCTGCCCCGCCCCCTATGACATCCTCCAAGCTCTGCTCCTTCATGATCCGCCAGCTTGAGCACCGCTACCGGGTGATGGAGCGAAGCCTCGGCCATGGGATGACCGAGGATCTCCTGTGGAAGCGACTGGGGGATCGGCCCCCCATCGGCTGGCACGCGGCCCACGTGATCGAGGCGGTGGCCAGTACGGCCGAGGCTGTGGCCCTCGGGGAGGGAGCGATCGAGGTCGCCGAGGCCGTCCGCATGGGAGCCCGCAGACGCGATCCGGCGGCGCCTAGAAATGCGATCTCCTATGAGCCGCTGGGGCTCCGAGCCTTGGTCGACGAATGGAATCGGCTGTCCTCGATTCATCTCGCCGCGCTCAAGTCACTGACGGATGGTGAGTTGGAGAAGCCGCCGATCGTCGAGGTCCACGAGGCCTTCCAGTCGACGCTGACGTCCCGTATGGTCTTCCTCGAAGGGCACCTGTTTCACGTGTCCTACCACCTCGGTGCGGTGGGTTTGTTGCGCGCGGAATGGCGCCTCGACCCCTAGTCGACAAGATCACTCTTCCGTGGAAGAGGTATGCCCCTACATCTTGTGGGCGGTTCGATGACGCACCGGAAAAACCCCATGATCTGGTGTAGTTCTCGCGTCGGTCCCATTGTTCGACCGTGAACGATTTGATATCTTGTCCCGCGACGCGACACCCCCAAGATCTTGGGGGTGTCCTCCTAAAGACCCCATAGGGACAGTACCTCCAGGTGATTCAGGCAGCTCATAGCCCCCAAAACGTCGTAAGACGCTTCGGGGGACGCCGGGTGTCCTGGAAAGTCGGTCTCCCATGCTCGAGCTTGTCGGGCGGATCGAGTGAAAGCGGCGAGAGCCGCTCCGCTCACCCGGGGTCGCCGACTCGATACCAAGGCCACCGCAGAACGCACTCACGCAGCCCACCGCCAGACCTCAAGCCACCGCAGGAACGCAAGCCGCAGCAGTGTCACGAACCGCCGCAGTATCACGAACCGCCGCAAGACGGCTCGGGCTACCGCAGCAGCCACCGAACCACCCCCCATCGATCGGGAGTCCCCACCGCTCACCTCTGAGCTACGTCGCCGCCCTCCTATTTCGGGCAGCAGCCGCAGCTCCGACCTTCTCTCTCCTCTTCGCCGACCGCACCCCCTTTCAGCCTCTTACCCGCAAAGCATGGACCGCACCCACGCTGACGCTCCGGACGCAACGTCGACCGGAACCCTCCCCCACTCCACCCCCAACACCCCCTCCGGGTCCGCTCGGTCCGAGTCGGCAGGCGCAAGTACCACTGGTACGAGTGCCCCCGGCATGAAAGTTCAGAAACGAAGCGGCGGGCTCGAGCTTGTCGACCTCAACAAGATCGTGAAGGCCGTGAGCCGCTGCGCCGAAGGCCTGGCCCACGTCGATGCCATGCGCATCGCGACCCGCACCATCAGCGGACTTTACGACGGCGCGACGACGGCGGAGCTTGACCGCCTCTCGATCCAGACGGCCGCGTCGCTCACGGCGGAGGAGCCGCAGTACAGCAAGCTGGCCGCGCGTCTCCTTGCGACGTACATCGACAAGGAAGTCCAGAACCAGGAGATCTACTCGTTCAGCCAGTCGATCAAGGTCGGCGCGGACATGGGCGTCATCAACGAGCGCACCGCTGCGTTTGTGGCTAAGAACGCACGCAAGCTCAACGACACGATCGACACGGAGAACTCGAACCTGTTCGAGTACTTCGGCCTGCGGACGGTGTACGACCGCTACCTGCTGAAGCACCCGGAGTCGCGGATGGTCACGGAGACCCCGCAGTACTTCTT
>CALHGQ010000407.1 GCA_938030175.1 uncultured bacterium
GCTCGGCCAGCACTCCGACATCCTGCTGGACATCGGCCGCGTGGATGAGGCCTGCCCGATGCAGCTGGCACCCACTGCTAGCACCACCGTCATGCTTGCACTCGGGGATGCCCTCGCCATGGCGGTCCTCGAGGAGCGCGGCTTTGGGCCGCGTGACTACGCGCGCTTCCATCCGGCGGGCAGCCTGGGTCGTCGCCTCCTGCGGGTCGACGAAGTGATGCGCAAGGGCGCCGCGCTTCCCCTCGTTTCCGCCGGGGTCACCGTCGCGGACGCACTGATTCAGACGTCCAAGACCAAAGGACGGCCGGGCGCTTCGCTCGTCGTCGACAAGGACGGCGCGCTCGCAGGGATCTTCACCGACGGCGACCTGCGACGGCTCTTGGAAGGCGGATCCTTCGAACGCCTCAATCAGCCCATCGACGACTTCATGGCCCGCACCCCCAAGGTGCTCGCCCCGGACGATCTCGCCGAGGACGCCCATCGCCTTCTGCGCGAGAACCGAATTGACATGGCGCCCGTCGTGGACGAGTCCCGTCGCCCCATCGGACTGATCGACGTCCAGGACCTCATCGAGGTGGGAATCTAGCGGCCATGCGTCAGGCTCTGATTTTGCTCGTCGTCCTCATCGCAGGAGCGGCCGCCCTATGGCACTTCGAGAACGAGCGCCGCGACTCGCTCGACGAGATCGGCGGCGTGGAGATGACCGACACCGATGCCACCGGGTCGCGGATCTCCGTCGTGAAGAAGCCTCGGGTCTCCGCCGAGGAACCGGGTGGGGCGACCGGCGAAGGTCAAAAGTCAACGGATGGCTCGACGGGAGAGCCCGCCACTGATGCCAAGCAGGAAATCGGTCGCCACCAGATCATCGAAGGCGAACAGCTCCAGCTGCTGGGCGGGAGCAGCTTTCTCCGCAACCCCCGTGAAGTGGGTGAGCCAAGGGTGAGCGGCGAGATTGGCGACAGTGTTGCCTTGGACAACGTCGGGTTGAGCTACGACTGGCTCGACCTGCGGATCGGGTCTTTCCGGGTCGCGCAGGGGGAGAATTCGGTCGAGAACGGTCAGGACAACGAGAACCTCAACTACTCGCTGAACGCCGAACGCGCTCGCGTGATCTTCGACTCCGCGAGCGTTGCCGGTAAGACCCTCCTGGACAACCTCGACTTTACCGCCTACGGCGTGGTGGTGGAGATGGTCTCCGGGCTGCCGTTTTCTGCCACCAAGCTGGAGGCTCCGCGCCTCATCGTGGACTTGGCCATCGAGCGCCTGACGTCTGTCGAGGACGATCGAGTGACCTTTCGCTCCCGTGACATGCACGGCTCAGGCGTTGGCTTCGACGCCAGGCTCCAGGACGGGATCATCGCCTTCGAGCGTGGTTCGGACGTGGAGCTTGACCTTGGCGAGGGCCGCTTCGTCACGATTGCGACGCCCCTTGGCGGACCGCTCACGATGATCGACACGACTCCGCGTACGACGGAGACCGAGTCTCTCCCTGCGACCTCGCTGAGGAGAGAGGGACCCCAGCAGCTGGAGGTGTCCGCCGAGGGCGGGGTCCACGTCGAGCTGAAGCACCGGGGCGGAGCCGCTACCGATAGCGATCAGCTGCTCACCGAAGAGGAATTCGCCGAGCAGGACGCAGCGCGCGGACGAAGCCCGCGACTTGGTGTCGACGAAGCGCTGGTGATCGATGCGGCCAGCATCGAGATTCAGATGACCGTCCATCCGGGTGAGGAAGCTCCCACCATCCACGTGGCGCGCGCGGACGGTGCCGTCACCATCCGTCAGGGCCGCGACACGTACCGTGGCGAGTCGGCCCGCGTGTTCTTCGAGAATGGCGAGCCCGCTCGCGTCGTGATCGAGACCGAGCCCTCACTCGCCTACATCCTGCGCGAAGAGAACGGCCAAGAGGTCGAGCTCCGCATGACGGGGCGTGGTCCGATTACGGCCAACCTTGGGGTGGCGGCCAACCCAACCCTTGGCTTTGTCTTCATGGGTCCCGGACGCATCGAGGCGGCCACCCGCGGCGGCGTGGTGACCTTCGAGAACGAGGCTCGCGGTAGAGGCGTCGAGGACCGCAGCGAAGCGATTGTGCTGCTCTCGGGGGACGTCCGCGTGGAGACCCCCACGGGTTCGATGACGTCGAACGCGCTGATCGCCACCTATCGCGCCGAGGCAGACCTGCACGCGGCGACGGACGGTTCTACGCTGATCATTGGTCGCGACTCCGAAACGGGCGCGGACTACCACCTGCGCGCCGATGGAGGCATGACGGCGCACCTGTCGGGCGATGCTTGGTTCGTGGATCGCGCGAAGGACGTCTATGCCGAGTCTTTCAGCGACGACCCCCACCGCATTCGCGCTGGCCTGATTACCGACGTGGACGTCGCAGCGCAGACGCTGTCGGCGTCGGGCTCGATCCTTTACGAGTCCCTTTGGGGTCGCGCTCTCTCCGACAAGGCGCTGGTCCGCACCGAGGAAACGGTGACGCTGATCGGATCCGCCGAAGAGCCGGTGCAGCTCGACCTGATCCCCGGCAGCCAGGGCATGCTCGGGGCGGGTGTCGACCCGGCGGCGGTTCGATCCGGTTGGATTCGCGCCGAGGAACTCCGTTTCAACGCAGCGGAGATCGCGGCGAAGCGAAGCGTGGCCGCCCAGGTGGAAACGCTCGACGGGGTTTGGGGCTTCGACTCCGACGAGCTCACCGTGCGTCGCGTAGTGACTGGAGATGCACTCGTCCTGAACGCCGAGGGCCCCGAGCCCAAAGCTGGCCAGTTCAACGCCGGTCAGTTCGAGGACGTCTTCATCCACGGGTCGTTCGTTCGCCAGGTTCGATACGACAACGACCTGGGCAACATGGTCATCTCCGCCGACAGCATCGACCTAGAAGCCGGAGCTGCCGGACGCGATGGGGTTATCGACGCGGGCGTCAACGTCGGCGGCAGCGGCCCGGCGATCGTTGACCCGACGCGTTCGGCTGTGCTTCGTGCCCGTGGGCGCGTGACGGTCGACACGGAGAGCTACGGCGCAAAGCGCGACGCGAACGGGATGCCCACCGTCGAGCAGACGTCTCGCTTGAGCGCTTCCTCCGCGGTCTTCGAGCGACTTCCCGGGCTTGGCCAGGCAAACGAGCGGGCGCTCTTCGTTCTCGACGCCGATGAGGTGACTGAGTGCCGAATCGCAGGCCAAGGGCGCTTCGTCGAGCTCAGCTCTGACCACGTGACGATCAACGGGGGCTTCGGAGCACTGGACCAAGAGTCGCCGCTGGCCGAGATGGATCTCTCTGGCTACAGCGCGGTCGCGGTCGGAAGTGTCGACATGCGCTACAGGAGTGGCGCCGACCAGCCGATGATGCGTGGTCGTTGCCATCGGCTGACGCTTGAAGATGGCGTTCGCGGCCGCATGGAGGCTGACCGAGGCAAGCGCGTTCGGGCCTCAGGCGTGGTTCCCGGCAACGAGCTTGCTTACCAAGTGGAGTCCACCACGGTGACTTTCACGCGAGAGGTCCTGATTGCGGAGGCCGCCGAGGGGACAGACGTGAAGGTTGAACTCACCTCGCCAGTTCGAGTCAGCTCGACCGGAATGGTGATCAACAGTGTGCTGACGAAGAAGCTCACGGCGACCGCCGACGGGATCACCCTTGGCGGGGTCTCCATCATCGACGCGGTCGACAAAGCGGGCCGACCGTTCCGCGCGAAAGTCGCTGACCAAACCTACGCGATCAACGAAATCAAGCCCGTCAGCAGCGATGAGGGCGACGGGGACAAGGACGAAGAAAGCAGCGACAAGGACAAGAGCCCTAGGACCATCGGACCCTTCGAGCCAGTTCCCGCCCAGACCGATTCCGGGTCAACGCAGCGGTCGTCTGACCTAGAGTTGCTCAAGCGAACCGACTGGGGACCCGCTGAGTTCGAGTACCCGGGGATTGGCTACCTGTACGGGCAATCGTTGCCAGGGCGAGATCTCCTAAGCGGCAAGCCGTTCATCAAGAAAGCGCGACTCGAGCTGGAAGCCTCTGGGGTCTCGCTCGATGCAGAGTGGCTCTCTCTGGACACAGGCGAATACACCATCAACGCGGGCCGCGGCGGTTTGCGGGGCGGAGGCTTAGCGCCTTGGACGCTCGACTTCGCGGCCATCGAGACGACGCTCTTTGAAGACGAGGTGATGTTCACGATCACCGCTCCGCAGGTGCGCTACGGCGAAGACTCCGCCCGAGCGGACTACCTTTCGGTTTGGTTAGATCGCGCTAAGTGGGAAGTCCTTTGCGGAGGCGCTGCTACGGACCCCTCCACTGAACCTGACGAAGCCGCCGATGTGCCGACGCATCGTCCCAACTTCCTCGCGGAGATCCTCTTTGAACTCCAGGACCGTGCGTTCGGGAAGGTTCTGCGCGCCCTTTATCTTGAAGGAGGCGTCGAGGTCATTCGAGCCGATCGCCGCGCGGCCCGCGGCTCCAAGCTCTACATCGATCTCCCCGCCGCCGTTGCATGGCTGGAGGATGCCGAGCTCGTCTACCCGCTCATGTCCCAGGGACGTGAGGTTCCGCTTCGGGTTCGAACCAAGCGGCTTGGGACAGACGAGGAGGGGCGGCTCACGGCGGAGAACGCCACGCTCACGACCTGCGACCACGACGTGCCGCACTTCGTGGTGCTTACGCGGAAGTTCCAGCTGTCGCCACGGGACGACGGGCGCTGGCGATTCGGCGCGCGCGGCAACAAGCTCAAGTTCACGGGTGGTGTGAACCTGCCGTTGCCGTCCATCGGCAACCTCGTGCTTGACGAGGAGTTTGGCATCGAGGGCTTCGAGAACGAAGCCGGTGAAGTGACGCCTCTCCGTGACATCGGTATCGCCCGGACGGCTCGCTTCGGCACGGTCCTTGGCGCGGCCTTTCGATTCGACGTCGGCGATATCGGGAACTGGTTCGCCGAGCGCATCGGCATGGACTCCAGCAAGCTGCGCGGCAAGTGGGACACCGAGGCCCAGTACCTGAGCGGGCGCGGACCCCAGGTGGGGCTCGGCCTGCAGCTGCGCGAGCGCAAGCCCGGCGACGACCCTGACGAAGACTTCCGACTCGACGCGCTCATCGGCGGCGTGCTCGACGACGGCGAGGACCGAGGTTCGGTCCGCGTGGACGAGTCCCTTCGCGACGACCTCCGTATCACGGGCCACCTTCGTTCGCGCTATCCCATCGTTCGCGGCGAATGGTTCGACGTGGCCATTGCGTCCCAGACGGACGCAGGCGTGCAGTCGGAGTTCTACGAGGGCGACTTCCTGAACTTTGAGCAGCGCGACACCTTCCTTCGCTGGCGCAAGTCCTACGGGGCGGACTACCTGGCCGCGGGCGCTCAGAAGCGGATCAATTCCTTCCGCAGCCAGAAGGAAGAGCTGCCGTCGTTTGGGGCGTATCGCGGCGAGCGTCAAGTCGGCACCTTCACGGGCGTGCCCGTCCTTTGGGGCGGGTCCTTCGACACCGGCTACTTCCGGCGCGTCGAAGGCACGGTCGGACAGGATCTCTTCTCTGACCTGCCGGGCGGTGCGGCCCTTGGATTCGGAGACCACGACACCCTCCGCGCCGATCTGTTGCAGCGCATCTCACTGCCGATCCAGACGACCGTCGCAGGGATTAAGGCCACGCCGTTCGCGGAGCTGCGCGGAACCGCTTGGTCCGACTCGCTGGCGGGCGGCGGCGATCCGCGCCGCGGAGCCCTCTTCACGGGCCTAGAGCTCTCGACGACGCTGCACAAGGTCACGGACAACGGCTACCTCCACGCGCTGGCGCCGCGCATCTCCTACGCAACGGACATCGCCAACGATCAAACCGGGGGCATCCCTGTGCCGTTGGACGCGACCGAAGCAGCCATCGACGGGACGCGCATCGAGGCCGGTCTTCGTAGCCTCTGGCAGCGGCCCGGAACCTTCGAGAACCTCGACCTCGATGTGCGAGCGATCTTCCGACAGGACCGCGACGACGGCGTGGCGGACTCGAGCGAGCTCGGCACCCTCGCCAACTACATCACGCGCTACGGCGACGGCGTCGGGCAGATCGGCATTCGCCATGACGCCCGCTACAACCTCGAGGTCAACGAGACGACGTACTCGCGTAGCGCTTTCGCGATCCGCCCCAACGACAAGTTCCTCGTGGAGTTCCGTTACTCCCAGGCCCGCGACATCTTCGAGACAGAGCTCTTCGAGACTGGCGGCATCCTCGGACGCTGGCGCCTCGATCCCAAGTGGGAGCTTGAGTCCCGCTACATCCACGACCTGAAGAACGATCAGCAGCTCCTGACCGAGCTGACGGTTCGCCGCTACGCCCACGACTTCGTCTTCGACATCACGTTCCAAGATCGCTCCGGAGAGGGTGGCACCAACCTCTCCTTTAGCCTCGTGCCGCTGCTTGGCTGGACCGCCGCGCGCATTGGTATCTTGGACAGAAGAGACAGCCGATGAGCCACGTTGAGCTCGCCTTTGCCGGCGTCATCTTCGACCTTGATGGGACGCTGACCCAGCCGGATGCGATCGACTTTGCGCGGATGCGCGAGAGGATTGGCATGCCCGAGCCGGGCTCGATCCTCCATTGGATCGAAGCCCATGCCACGTCGGAGACAGAGGCCGAGGAGATGCGCGCGGTCGTTTGGGAGGAGGAAGCCCTCGCCCTGGATCAAATGGCGCTCGGGACCGGCTTTAAGGACCTTGTGCGCGTTCTTTCCGCAGCGGGCGATGCGCTTCCGACGGCGATCTGCACGCGCAACAGCACAGAAGCCCTGGAGGCGTTCGACGCGCTGCTGCGCCGCTCGGGCTTCCCCGCCTGTGCGACGCTCTTCCCCGTGGCCGTCGCCCGCGATCACCACTCGACGCGGCTCGGGCGCGTGCTAGAGAACAAGCCGTCCCCAGAACCCACGCACGAAATCCTTCATGCCTGGGGCCTCACGGAAGCCTACCCCGTGCACGCCGGACACGAGGAGGAGGCGCCGCGCTACCCCGATCTACTGTTCGTCGGCGACGGTCGGGACGACCTCCTCGCTGGCCGCCGCGCCGGTACGGCCGCGGCTTGGATGAATCATGGGGACGAAGGAGCCCCGAGCACGGCGACGTACTCGTTTCGGGATCTGTCGGAGTGCGCGGCCACCCTGATCGCGGCGAGCTGTTAGCCTCCGCCCCATGTCCAATCCCTTCGAAGCGCGTCCCACGGCGGACGAGTATCCGTCCTACTACGCCAACTACGTCGACTTAGCGCCTGCGGGCGACCTGCTCGCGGCTTTGCAATCGCAGGGCGAGGCCCTGAGCCAGGCATGGAGAGATCTCCCGGCCATCGCGGGCGGCTTCCGTTACGGGGACGGAAAATGGAGTGTGGAGGAGGTGATCGGGCACGTGATCGACATCGAGCGTGTCTTCTCCTACCGCGCGATGTGCTTCCTGCGCGGGCTTCCCGAGGAGCAGCCCGGCGTGGATCAGGACATCATGGTCCCGAACTCCGCGGCCGACGATCGCGGCTTCGCTTCGCTGAGCGCCGAGTTTCATCACTTGCGCCAGAGCAACGTCGAGCTCCTTCGGCATCTCACGGACAGCCAGCTCCAGGTGCGCGGCCGCGCCTCGGGCGGCGAGATCTCGGTGCGCGCCCTCGCTTGCATCTTGTTCGGCCACGCCGCGCACCATGCGGGGGTGATCGACGAGCGCTATGCCGGTGCGTGGGGCGCGCCTGCCTGATTGGACTGCCTGCGTGACCCCAACGTTGATTCTTGGGGTTCACGGAAATAGTCGCTGGCTCGCTTCGCTAGGGGGAGGACCCTCCCCGTGCACCTAGGTGACAAGCCATGACTTCTACTCTTCGTAGGCCCCCCGTCCGTCCCTCTGCTTCCGCCATCCTGGCGCTTCCCCTCTGCGCGCTCGCCGTTTCTGGCGGCCCCGGCTACGCGCCGGAGCCCGATGCAGCGGATACCCAGTATTGGGAGGTCACGCACACTCTCTCCCTGGATGACATCACCGTTGAGCTCTCCAACGATGATGACGTCGAGGTACCCGAGATCGAAATGGAGGCCACTCGAACGCGCACCGTCACGATGGAGCAGGTCCATGAGACGGCGGCCATGGGGGCGCCCACTTCGCTGCGCCGGACGTTCGTTGACCTTGACGACGGCATCGAAGGGAGCTTCTTGATCGAAGAAGAGGACATCTCGGAGACGCTCGAAGCGGAGGTCGAGGGGGACTTGGCGGACCGCTCGATCCGGCTGCGGTACTCCGAAGAGGAAGAAGACTGGGCGCGGTCTTTTGTGGATGAAGACGGTGAAGAAGCCGACGGTCCCGTCGAGGCCTTGGAGGGCCTTGCCGCCGACGCGCACCTCGGTGGCCTCTTGGCTGGCCTGGAAGATTCCAGCGAGGGGGCGAGCTGGACCGCCGACCCGGCGGCCCTCGTTGCTCTCGTCTCACCCGGTGGAAAGACGTACTCCGGCGTGGCCGTTTCTTCTGCCGCTGAGCGGGGGATGGAGCCTGCGCTGGCGGGTCTGGACCCACTCCTTGGCATGGAGCTTTGGGAGCTCCTCGGCGGCCCTGCCGCAGAGCTAGAGGGCGAGATTGAGTGTCAGGTCAAGTCGGTCACGGATCAAGCGATGGTCGTCAGCTTCAACGTAGACGTCACCAGCACCTGTGACGTTGCGGAGAAGCACGCGAGCTGGGTCGAGAACCTCGACATGCCCATCGGTGTGGAGGTGACTTCGGCGGAGGCGACGCTTCACTCCCAGGGCGAAGGTAGCGTCACGTGGGACTTGAAGACGAACTTGCCGGTCAAGGTCGAGCTTGAGCTTGAACTGGGCTACAAGCTGATGCGCGAGGCCGCGCTTGCGATCCCAGGTGAAGAGGAAGCGGTGCTCTCCACGGAGATCAACCTGGTAGGGAAGCTGCAGTCCACGATGTCCGTGGAATAGACAGCCTCCCTCGGGCCGGCGCGCGGCTACCCTGGCCGCGTGCCGTCCGAGTCATCACTTCCGAAGCCGCAGGATGGTCTGATCCTTGACGACCGGAGCGGCTCAGCCAAGGCCGCGACGCCTTGGGTCCCGGGCTACCGGATGATTCACGCGGTGCGGTCCTGGGAAGCGTTCGTCGAGACCCCTTTGACGGGCAGCTGCAACGCGGTGGTCTGGGTTCGCGAGCTAGCGGGGGACTTTGGCGAAGTCGCCGCATGGGGCGCTCCCAGCGGCGACGTCGAAGCGCTCGACGTTCCAGCGCTTCGCTCTGCCAAGCTGACGCCCAGCGGCCGGCAAGCAGCGGATGCCGTGCTGCACGACCTAGATAGGCTGAAGGGGATCGGCCACGAACCCGGCATCGAACGGGTCGAGCGGTACCCCAGGGACGACGACGAGATCGCTCCCACCGACGTGTATTCCTTTCACGTCGACAGCTCGACGGTCCCTACGGAGACCATCCTTTGCACCTACGCGGGTCGCGCGAGTGAGGGGCTACGACTGGATCAAGCGCAGCGAATGGTCGACGTCGATGGAACTCGGGCGAAGCTGCTCGAACGCTTCGGTGGCGACGACGACGAGCGCTTCGCGGAGTACCTCCGCGAAAGCCACCTGGAGCTTCACTACAAGGAGCTTCCTGGCGCAGAGCCCTTCTCCTTTGGCGTTGGGAACCTATGGCGTCTCGCGGTTCAGTATCCGGGTAGTCCAGCTCCCGCCTTCATTCACCGCGCGCCGGCGGAGAGCGGTGCCCCCGGAACTCGCCTGCTGCTGATCAGCTAGGTGCGTGGCGCGCATCGACGGGCTCGCCAAGGCGCGACGCGCCCCCGGTTTCGAACGCGGGTTTTCCGAACGCTGCTACATTGAAGGCATGGCTTCTCGGACGGTCCTATTGATCGGCGCGACCCTCTGCGCTGTCGCGCTCCTCTTTGCCTTGCGAGGAGAGGAGGCCACGTCCCCGGCGACTCCTGTGGAGCTCGACGCGCTGGCCATGACGCCTCGCGAGCCCATGACCGACGCGCAGGTTGGGCCCGAACTCACCGAGCCCTCCACCGCTCAAGGGGCGATGGCGCCGCGCGTGGACGGCCTGAGCGGCAAGGTCGTGCGCGGGACCAACGAACCGGATCCCGACATCTGGACCCTTCGGTTTGAGTGCTCGGTTCAGGACTCAGTCGGTCCGTTGCCGCGGCGCCTCGACGTCGTACTGGAGGGTCCCGACGTGGTCGTCTCTGGGCTTGCCCGCCGAAAGGGGAAGCAGAAGATGTTCGAGGTGGAGTTGCCGATCCCGCCGGAAGCGATCCCCCACGCAACGCTCTTCGCGGCCACGACGATTCGCGCGCTGCTTCATCGAAGCAGGCGCCCCTTTCGGTGGTACCCGAGGTTCGATCACTATCGCCTAGGTCAAGTCGCTCTTGTCTCCGCCGAACAGAAAGGCGAGCCCAGGGAGCTGATCCTTCCCAAGATCCGACTGCGGCCGCCCACGATGCTCGGTCGAGTTCTCCGCGGTGGGCGCCTGACAGAGGCCAAAGAGCTGATGGTCTGGACGCGGCCGGATCCGTCGTCGATGGAAGTCTTTCAATGGAGTTCGGGCTACGGACACCTCAACGTCTCTTTCGCGGCGTTTGTGGAGGGCGGAACCTGGGGCGCTGGGGAGAGCCTGCCCGAACCCGGTGCAGAGCCACTTCCCTACCAAGACACCGTCCCAGTGGGATCGGACGTTTTCCTGTTCCACCCGACGGGCGTGCTCGAGCTAGAGGTGAACCTTGTCACCCTCCCAGACGCTCGTTCGATCTTGGTCCGCAATGCGTCGGGCGTGGTGCCGGCCGCACTGACGGCCTCGGAGCTTGACGATCGGGCTTCTGGCCTTGGGAACGGTGTCACGACCCTCTCGGACAAGGTCGTGGGGCGGGGGCAGCTGGAGCACTTTCCGGTGGGCAAGACGACCCTGCCATCGGGCGACTACGCGGTGGAGGCATGGTCCGTGCCGAACGACGCGGGACTCATGTACTTGGTGGCGTCCAAGAGCGTGTCGCTCGGCGTCGGCACCACGAAGTTCACCTTGCGGTGAGCCGCGGGCTCTAGCGCAACAGCGTGGCGCGGTAGCGCTTGCCCTTGATGCGGCCCTTGTTGAGTCGGCCGGTGGCGGCCCGGGCGAGGTGCTCGACGACCGCGACGTAGGAGAGGCGGTCGTGGACCTCGATCTTGCCGACGTCGGCCCCTTGGAGCGCGCCGGCCTCGCCCGTGAGCGCGCCGAGGATGTCGCCGCGACGCACCTTGTCCTTGCGGCCGCCCGAGATGCGGATGGTGGCCATGGGCGGCGGCCCGGCGAGGGGCGAGAGGATCGCGGGGACGTCCGACGGCGCGATCGTCTCAGCGGGGATCTCCACGACCGGGAGGCCTGTGAGGGCTTCGATGTCCGTGATGCGTGGATCGTGGCTGCCCTTGACGAGGGAGACGGCGACGCCTGTCTTGCCCGCGCGCCCCGTGCGACCGATGCGGTGCACGTAGATCTCTGGCTGGCTCGGTAGCTCGTAGTTGACGACGAGGTCGAGGCCGTCGATGTCGATGCCGCGGCCCGCGACGTCGGTGGCGACGAGGATACGGACGCTGCCGTTGCGGAAGCGCGCCAAGACCTCGTCCCGGTGGAACTGGTCGAGGTCCCCGTCGAGGCGGTCTGCGCTGACGCCGTAGTAGCGCAGGTTCTCGGTGAGCTCGGCCACGCTCGCCTTGAAGTTGCAGAACACGATCGCTGACTCATGGGGGTGCTCGGCGAGCACGCGGCAGAGAGAGGGAAAGCGCTGGTCCGGGGTGCTCGCGAGGCGCAACTGCGTCACGCCTTGAATCTCTTGGGCTGCTTCCGGTGCGTCCTCTTCCACCGTGATCCGAACGGCGCTGGGCTGCTGCAGCGACTGGCTCATGCTCTCGATCGAATCGGGGAAAGTCGCCGAGAACAGTGCGGTCTGTCGCTCTCCCGGCAGGAGCTTCGCGATACGCCGCACGTCAGGACCAAATCCCATGTCGAGCATGCGGTCCGCTTCGTCGAGCACCAGTGTGTGCAGAGAGCGCGCATGCAGCGAACCGCTTTGGAGGTGATCGAGCACGCGGCCCGGCGTCCCGACGGCGACGTGGACGCCGCGCTTGAGCGCTTCACGCTGGGGCCGCGCTGGCTGGCCGCCAGTGAGCTCCTGAATCGTCAGACCCTGCAGCCCGGTTCCAAAGCCGCGGAGCTCGCGCGCGACCTGGGCCGCCAGTTCGCGGGTGGGGCAGAGAATCAGCGCTTGGACTTCGCGCCTCGCTAGCTCCACGCGCTGGAGCAGCGGTAGCCCGAACGCCGCCGTCTTGCCGCTGCCCGTTTTGGACTGACCCACGACGTCCTGGCCCGAGAGGAGCGCAGGAATACAGGTTGCCTGGACGGGGGTAGGCTCGCGGAACCCGAGGACCTCGACGGCCGCGACAAGCGGGGCGTCCAGTCCGAGGCCCTGGAACGTAGCTGGGGGAGGCTGTTGCACGGGGGTGAGCATAGGGTCTCCTCGGGCTTCGGCCGCCCGGCATGCAAAGATCCGCCGCTCGAATCAAAAAGGCTCGATCTAGCGCGGGCCCTGCATCGGCGGGGAACTGCCGGAGTGTAGGGCGGCTGTAGCTCTCCAACCCGCAAACCACGACGGGTTCCCATGCGCTAGGGAGCGAAGGCGCAGTGCCTGGGCCCTGGGGTTTTGGGTTTCGGTATCAGAGCTTTGGTGTCAGCGCCTTGGTCTCTGGGCCTTGGTATCAGCGCCTTGGTATCTGGGCCTCAGGATCATCGAGGCAAAGGACGCCGCGCCACTAGAGCCAGCCCCACTCCAGGAGAGTGCGTGCCACGGTCCGGCCGACGATCCCGTAGCAGCGAGCGTTGGCGTGGTAGTCGAGATCGCTGTTGCGTAGGTGTTTGGCCTCGGCGGGATCGAGCGACTCGGACATATCGATGATCGGGACGTTCTCTTCCTTGCAGAACTCGAGGAGCAATGCGTCCAAAGGAGCGCTTCGGAAATCCCCCTGACTCTCCACCATCATTGGCTGGAGCAGGATGACGAAGCGGGCCCCAGCGGATTCCGCAACTCTTCTGGCGGTGAGCAGCTCCGCCCGGGTCGCTTTCCAGCCCTCACTTGTTGTTGCGGTCGTTGCTAGTTCTTGGACGGAGCCCGACTCCGCTCGGCACCAGCCGTAGAGGGAGTGAAGAGTCAGGTCCGCCAGAACGGAAGCCTCGCGGAGACCGAGGACCCAGTCCGTTCGGAACGGAGAAACCCAGGGTTCGACGATGCGCCGGAGGCGAGATCTTGGCCGCCAGCTGGCCTCGGTCGGCACATCGTTCATGAACCACTGCCAAACGACGATGTCGGGTTCGTAGGGCAGTGCGTCTTCTTGCATGCGGATGAGTTCGTTGGTGGGGCCGTAGCCCCCAACCCCGAAGTTCAGAACCTCCGCCGATGGGTTGCGCAAGGCTGTTCCCAAGACGGCTGGCCACGTCTCGTGATCGTTGACCCCAAAGCCAAACGTGTGGCTGTCGCCGATGCATGCGATGAGCGGCCTCCCTCCCCGGGGCATCGCTCCGCGAAATCCGAGCTTGTTAGTGGTCATGACGGCCGTGCGGAGCGGCGCGCCGTTCCGAGGCCCGAACGTGACTTCCACATGGGCGCTGGGCTTCAGCACGTGCCCGAGGGGAGGGGGCGCCTTGCGGATGCGCTTGCCGACTTCCCGATGCATGACGAGGCCCTCTTGCCCCGCGGCACGGACTGCGAGCTCCATGGCGAAGGGCGACAGCAAGAGCGCTAGGCCAAGGATGAGCCAGCGCCGCCGCTGTCGGCGCGCGACTGGCTTCGTCGAGACCGGCGGCGATGTCGGGGACTGGGACGTCATGGCTCATGGGAGGAGACCCTGCGCCCATGCCAACGTCTCTTGGATTCGCGTGGAAAATGTCACTTCGAATCGAATCGTCTACTGACGATTCACTCGAACGCAGGGACCCTCACGAGTCGGCACCCAGAGGGCTGCGAGTGTGACAGGCGGCTGCTAGGCTGCGTCTATGGTTTTTCCCAGCCTATTCAAGTCTCGCGGTCACCGTGGTGTCTGGCACGACCCCACGCGCACTCTCCGGACCCTCGAGTCCTTCGCAGCGACAGAGGAAGATGGCGGCAAGGACCTCGTCGCCGCCGCTCGAAGAACGACGGACCCGGACCTTCGATCTCATCTCGAACGCCACGCCGAGGACGAGCTTCGCCACGCGGAGATGTTCCGGGAGCGTGCGGGTGCCTTGAGGGCGGAGCGAGTTCACCGAGTCGAGACCAGCGCGGGCGAACGGCTCGATCTGCCCTATGACCTCGCCCGGGGCCGCGACGGCCAAGACGCCCACGGTTTCTTTACGGCCGGACTCTACGACGAGCTCGGTGAGGTTTCCTACGTCGCCATGCTTCACGTGGCGGAGGAGCGCGCCGCAGAGATGTTCGCCGAGCATCTCGCGCTCACAGAAGGGCATGACCCGGCGACGGCGGCCGTCTTTCAGGCGATCCTCAAGGACGAGAAGTACCACGTGGCCTACACGGGCACTTTCCTTGACCGTTGGCGCAAGGAGGGCCGTGCTGATGAGGTCAACCGAGCCCTAAAGAGTGCGCGATCATCGCGTGCGGGCGCCGCATGGAAGGCCATGGGGGTGCGCTCGGCAGGCGGCTTCGGTCGCGCGGTCATGTGGCTCACCTACTGGACCTTGTTCGCTCCGTTTGCGTTGCTCGGAGGGCGCCGTGCCTTCGCTCCACCCGGATGGTCGGCGCCCGCCCCGAACTCCACGGATCCCCTCGAGGGGCAAGCGTGAGGCGCAGGGTTCTGGGGATCAATGCGTTCCGTCGCGATCCGGCCGCAGCGCTAGTCGTCGATGGGCAGCCCATCGCGGCGGTTCAGGAAGAGAGGCTCACGCGGAAGAGTGGTGAAGAAGACTTCCCCAGCCGCTCTGTTCGCTGGTGTCTGGAGGCCGCTGGCTGTACGGCACAGGAGCTAGACCTGGTCGTAGTGGCCGAGAAGCCGCTTCGGCGGTTTGAACGGAAACTCGCCAGCCAACTCGACGCGTTTCCAAAGGGCGCGGGCCCTTTCGCCCGGTTCATGTTCCTTTGGCTGGGGGATCGGCTGTGGATGCGTGGCCGTATCGCTGCCGAGCTAGAGATCCCCGCCGAGAAGGTGCGCTTCGTAGAGCATGCCCGTGCCCACATCGCTTCCGCGGCGGCCTATGCGGGGCAGGCTCGCGTGACAGCTCTGGTGCTCGACGATGTCGGAGAGTGGGCCACGCAGTCCCTTGCGGTGGTGGACGGCGCGTCGATCGAGATGATCGGCGAGCAGCGCTATCCGCACTCCCTAGGCCTTGTGGCGTCGGCGCTCACGCAGCACCTAGGCCTGACACCCGGCGTGGATGAAGTTGCACTCGACCTCTTGGCGAGCGCTGGGGAAACGCCGCAAGGTGACGTCCTCGCGCAACTCGTACGGGTGGAAGCCGACGGCGCTCTCATGGTCGATCCAGACGCGTTCCCATTTGCCCAGTCCGGAGACGCTCTCTTTGGGGAGCCGCTCGAGAGAGCGCTTGGGCCGCGGAGGGAGGCCGGGCGCACGCCTTCTTTCGCAGACGAAGATGCGACAGCCGTCGCCGCTATCGGACTTAAGAGGCTGGGGGATTGCGCGGTGGCCATGGCGAATCACGGCTTTGCGAAAGCGCCCTCTGAGACCTTGGTGGCGGCCGGCATCCTGGCAAGAATGCCGCGCCTTGTGGAGCGCCTTCGCGTGGACGGCCCGTTCCCGAACGTGGTGGTCCCCCCTTGGCCCGATGAAGCTGGAACGGCGCTGGGCGCGGCGCTCGTGGGGGCCGACTCGACCGCGCGCAACGTCCCCCCTTGGCTCGGTCCTGATCTGGGCCCCGCGCTTGGGGAGGGTGCACCCCACAGCGGAAGCGAGGCGGCGATGATTGCAGCTCAACGACTCGCCAAGGGTGAACTGATCGGATGGGCGGCGGGGCCGTTGGCGTTCGGCGAGACCTCGCTTGGCGGCCGCATTGCCGTGGCGGATGCCCGGCTCGGAACGTCACGTGCAAGGCTGCTTTCGGCGCTGCAGCGCCCCGAGGATTGGCAGTCCACCTGGTTGGCCCTCGTGGAGCCGCCCGTCGGCGACGTGCAGGACTTCGCACAGGTGGCCGAGGATGCGAGTGCGCGCTGCGGCGCCCGCGCGGTCACGCTACCGAGGTCTCTCGCAGCAGAGTTTCCCGCGGCCTGCGCTCCCGACGGCTCCGCCCGCCTCTTGATTCCTGGTCCGGAGGATCCCTCGGGCCTCGGCGCGCTACTTCGCGAGGCCGCGAAGCTAGGCCTCGCCGGACTCTTGGTCACAGAGCTCCGCACAAGGGGCGGCGTCCTCCCCCGCGTCGAGCTTGAGGCCGTGGAAACGTTCCGGCGCTCTGGCCTCGATGCCCTCGTGACCGCTAATTCCCTCTACGGCCACTCAGGAACCCATCTCGCACCTAAGGCTTCCACTTCCTCGCTATGTCACGACTGACGCGCTCTACCTTCAGCGGCTTCGCCACGTCCCTCGAGCTGATTCGCAACCTGTGGCGGGGCCCGCTCTGGTTTCTCGTACCCCTCATCGTGCTGCTCTTGCCAGCAGCCCTTGTCTTTGTGTTCCTACAGGCCGTCCCGGTGGTCGCGCCGTTCGTCTACACGATCTTCTAATTGCCGCGGGCCTTTACGCGTGGGGACGCTCTGCGATCACGCAGACAAGGCCCGCATCCGGATCTTTGATCCCAGCCGCCAGCCAAGAGCCGCGTGTCCTTACGCCGAGCGTGCCGGAGTCCGCCTCGAAGAACGCGCCCGTGCTGGGCATGGGAGGAATCGCGCGCTTCACGGATAACCCACAGGACTTGAGCTGGCGGATGACCCAAGGGAGCGGAAGGATCTTCTCCAACGGATGGAGGTACTGGTCGTCGATCCAAATGCGCTTCTTCTCGTCGGACAGATCGCGTTGGCGAAGGATCGGATCGAGGGCTTTGATCGGTCGGCCGGTCACCTTCGAGAGGCTCCGTCGCGTCCTGTGGAACGCTCGAGCCCAGGTCTCGTAGAAGCCGAGAACCAGTGTGCCGCCCGGCGCGACCCGGTCTGCCACCTCCGATAGGGCGTGGGTTGGGTTGGGCGTGTGATGTACGACGCCCCTGCAAATCACGCTCGCAAAGGCGCGTCTCGGCAGCGGCAAGTCGAAGAGGTCGGCGCGGAGCAGGTGCAGGTTGCGGACGCTTTCACGCTGTCTAAACTCCTCCGCTAGCTCTAGCGAAACGCGGCAACCGTCGACGCCAAGCACACGGCGCCTCGGCCCCGCAAGGCTCAAGAACATCGCGGTTTGACCGGTGCCGCAGCCGATATCGATCACCTGCCCGTCAGGGGGCAAGGCCATGTCTAGCGCCTTCAGGAAGCCGGACCGACGCGACCGATCGAGCAGGGAGGCTCCGTTGTCCTCGGGTGCGTAGCCAGGGAAAGGGCTCACCGAGTAGAACGCCTCTACTTCGGCTGCGCGGGCCTCACGCTGCGCCGAGGCCAGATGATCGAGGAGGTGGCTATCCGGGGTATCGCCCCGCTGGAACGATGCGCCGCAGCCGGCGCAATGAGCATCGGCGAGAGGAGCGGCACAGGTGGGGCACTGAATCTCTTCGACGTTCATCGGGGGCGATCGTACTCCGTTGCGCCTCGGCTGGGCGCCAGCTCCACGCGCTCTAGGGGATGAATCCAGGGACTCCCCACCGAACATCGCTGGTGATGGAACCGAGGAAGCCGCAGAGCGAACCGTCGTCCGCGCCAAGTCATCGGAGAAGTCCTGATGCGGTGCCCGCGCCCCGGCGCCCCGGCACCCCGGCGCGCTGGGGCAGTTGCCTTCACCCTGGGACAATGGAGACGCAATGCCGATGGGTGGGAACCCCCTACGGGGCCTCGACGTCTATCATGGCCCTTCCACGCCTCCGTTCACCCCGCTCCCGGGGTGCAGGAATCATGATCAGAACGACGTTCTCCAGTCTCTTCGTTGCCGCCCTGCTCTTCTCTTGCGGGGGCGTTGAGAACTCCTCCACCGGTGAGGGTGGCGAGGCCTCCTCCCCGCGTCCCACGGACCCGCGCGGTGAAGAAAGGGAGTCGGAGCACCGTGAAGAGCGCGAGGCTTGGATCGAGGAGATGCACCGCGTCGAGGATGGCGTTGACTGGCGCCAGATCGAGGCCGAGAACCAGAAGCGGGAGCGGCTGCGTCGGAACGCGGCCCACGCCGGCGGGCCAACCTCGGTGGGTGCTGGCGGCCAGACGGCCCAGGCGGGTTCCGTCCCGTGGTTCTGGGAAGAGATCGGTTCCCGCAACCAGGCTGGGCATACGCGCTGCGCGGCCTTCGGTCCGGAGCGCGACGGCGAGCGCAACCTGTACGTCGGTTCGGCCCTTGGCGGCGTTTGGCGCGGATCCATGGCCGGCGAAAACTGGACGCCCTTGTCGGACGCCGTCTACGGCGGCGTCGACGACCTCGCGATCATCACGCCTGCGAGCCTTGTGGATGAGGACGTGATCGTCATGCGCAGCGGCACGAGCGTTCTTCGATCGGACGACGGCGGCGCGACCTGGCTCGAGCCCGCGGGGCTCGACTCCGTGCGTTCGCTTCGCCGTATGGTGAAGGCCGTCGACGCCAACCAAACGATCTACCTCTACGGCACGGCCGACATCCCCGGCACGGGAGAGCGCAGCGCGCTGTTCGCCTCGGTGGACGGCGGCGTCTCTTTCGCCCGTCGCTACCACTTCGGCATTCGCTGGAGTGGCGACGTGTGGGTGCCGCGCACCGCAGCCCTCGGGGGCTCGGCGGTCTACATCCTCCAGGCGGGACGCATCTACGTTTCCACCGACGACGGCTTCACGTTCGGGCCCGCGCTCATCATCGATGCGAGTGCGACCGAGGGTGACCTCGTCGGATCTGAAGCGGGCGGCCCGACGCTTTACGCCGCGCTGCGCGTGAACGGGAGCTACGAGCTCTACCGCTCGAACGACGCCGGGGTCACTGCGAGCTACGTGCGCACCCTGGACGGACTGTGGGGGAGCTCGCAGTCCATGGCGGCGTTCTCGAACGACCCTGATCGCCTGATTTACACCGGGGTGGAAGCCCGCCGCTCCACGGACGGCGGAGCGTCCGCCGTCAGCATCAATACTTGGGGCTCCTACTACGGCGATCCGGCGAACCGGCTCCATGCGGATATCCGCGGCCTGAGCCCGCTCGTGATCTCCGACGCCCAAGGGGAGCGCGATCTCCTATTCATCAACACGGACGGCGGCACCTACGTCACCGAGGACGGCGGAGCCACGGTGCAGAACCTCTGCTTGGAGGGCCTCGGTGTCGGCCAGTTCTACTCGACCCACACGTCGACCCTCGATCCTCTGAACATCAGCGGCGGCACCCAGGACCAGGGCTACCAGGTCGGATTGCTTCAGCCGTCCCAGGGATTCGGACCCTCGACGGACTTCGACCAAACCATCAGCGGCGACTACGGCCATCTCTGCACCGGCGACGGATCGCACAGGTACGTGTATTCGACCTACCCCGGCTTCACCCTCGTTCAAGTGGGTGAGTACAACCCGCAGATGCGTCAGGTGAGCTTCCCGGACGGCGTCGATCGACTCTGGCTCCCGCCGGTGATCGCCGATCCTGGGAACCGCGACGTGTTCTTCTTCCTCAGTAGCCGTCTCTACCGCTACGAGCGCTCTGGCTCTAGCTGGAACGGTGTGGAGTGGTCGACGCGCAACTTCGGCGCGGGCAACAGCACGTACATGACAGCGATGGCGTTCGCGCCCAGCCACCCGGATCGCGCCTACGCGCTGACCAACGCCGGCGTGTTCTTCGTGTCCGACGACCACGGCGTCACCTGGACTCAAAGTGCCAATGGCGGGCCCGGCAGCCACTACTTCTACGGCGCGAGCCTTCTCGTGGATCCCGCGAACCCCGACCACGTGTTCGCGGCTGGTTCCGGCTACAGCACGGCGGGCGTTCGCGAGAGCGTCGACGGCGGCTCGACCTGGCAACCCCGCGCTTCGGGTCTCCCGAGCACGCTTGTCCATGACATCGAATGGTCGCCCGACGGCAGCGGCGACCTCTTCGCCGCCACCGAAGCGGGCGCGTACCACTACGACGCGGCCAGCCAGCAATGGTCCAACGCCATGGGCCTCGAGGCTCCGTCCACGAACTATTGGTCGGTGGAGGCGGTGCCCGCGCTCCAGCGCGTGCGCTTCGGCACGTACGGACGGGGCATCTGGGACCTGCGCCTCGTCGGTCCGGATGGCGACATCAGCACCGCCTACTGCAGCCCTTCGGTACCGAACGGCTCGGGAGCCTCCGGCACGATCCGCGCCGTTGGCAGCCCTTTTGTGGCCGACAACGACGTGACGCTGGTGGCAGAGCACCTGCCGAGCAACACGCTGGGCTACTTCCTCGCCGCCCCCGCGATGGGCTTCGTACCGAATCCGGGCGGCGCCCAAGGGCCGCTTTGTCTCGGGGGCACCATCGGTCGCTACGCGGGCCAAGTGCTGGGCTCCGGAGCCGCCGGGGAGTTCGAGCTGAACGTGGACGTAGCCGCGTTGGCCCAGCCGAACGGTGCGGTGGCCGCCGAACCGGGGCAGTCGTGGTACTTCCAGGTGTGGTTCCGCGACTCCGTCCTGCAGTTCCCGACCTCGAACTTCACGGACGCCGCGTCGCTGCTCTTTCGATAGGCTCGGGCCACCGAACAGTCTGGAACAGAATATTGATGTGCACCTGCGGGTGATACGACGCAAGCTGGGCGCCCCCGTCCCGTCTCCTCAGCCGTCATCCGTCGCCCGTGTTTCGCTCCCGATTCTTCTGGAAGCTGTTCCTCTCGTACGCGCTCGTCATTTTGGCGACCGTGAGTTCCGTCGGATTCCTCGTCCTTCGTGAGTACCGACGGGATATCGGCGAGCGGATGGAGCAGTCCCTGCGCTACGAGCTGGTCGCGTTGGCGGATCTCGTGGACGGGAGTCGGCCCACGCTGACTTCGGTCGAGATCCAATTCCAGGTCGACCAGGTGGCTGAGGCCACCGGGCGGCGTGTCACGGTGGTGGCAGCCGATGGGACGGTGATCGCGGACTCTGATGCGACTGCCTCTGAGATGGACAATCACGGGGACCGGCCCGAGTTGGTGGCTGCCCGCAACCTGGGCTTCGGTGTCGAACGTCGACGCAGTGCGACGGTCGGCCGTGAGCTCCTCTATGTCGCGCATGGCCCTGGCGACCTGGATACTGAGCGGGACATGGTGCGCGTGGCCGTGGACCTGGAGTTTCTCGACCGGGACGAGGCCGCCGTCGGTCGACTGATTCTTCTGGGCGGCGGGATCGCCTCGGTGCTCGCCTTGCTGGTGGGTGCATTCATTGTGCGGCGCGTCTCCTATCCGCTCGATCACATGCGGCGGGTAGTGAACGCACTGGGGGCAGGGGACTACAGCGCTCGCGTTCCCGGTATGGGGACGGCGAAGCGTGGCGACGAGCTTGGGGAAATGGCGGAGGCCTTGAATCGGCTGGGCTACGACCTGGGTCAGACCGTGGCCGATCTTTCGGCTGGCCAAGAGCGCTTGCGGGCCATGGTGGCCGGCATGATTGAGGGCGTGATCGCGGTGGACGAGGGCGATCGTGTGACGTTCTCGAACTACGCGGCGCGGGAGATGCTCGGACTGCAGGGCGCCGGGCCGGATGGGCAAACGGCTGAGTTCACGGGGCGGGTCCAGGGGAAGATTTGGGCCGAGGTGCGCGGTGCGGGGCTGGAGAGCCTCCTGACGGCGGCTCGGCGCTCGGATGCGGCGGCGCAGTGTGAGCTGGAGCTCAGCTCGACAGACGTCGACGCCGTGGTGCGCGCCCAGGCCCACCGATTCATGGATGGCGAGTCCGTTGGCGTCGTCATCGTGCTGCAAGACGTGTCAGAGGTGCGTCGTCTTGAACGCGTGCGAAGGGACTTCGTCGCCAACGTCAGTCATGAGCTCAAGACTCCGCTCACTTCGATCCGCGGCTACGTTGAAACGCTCCTCGATGGCGCTATCGACGACGAGGAAAACAACATCCGCTTCCTTGAGAAGATCGAGAACAACGTGCACCGGCTGAACCACCTGGTGACAGATCTCTTGAGCCTTGCTCGCATCGAGTCCGAAGTGGGATCGCTCACGTTGCGTCCGGTCGACCTCCACTCCGTGGTGGAGGAGGCTTTGCGCCGGCATGAACGAACGGCTCAGCTGCGCGACCAGACCCTTCGATCGGAGCCCTGCACGGGGGCGGTTCGGGTGCTCGCCGACCTTGAGGCGCTGACCCAAATCATCGACAACCTCGTCGACAACGGTCTGAAGTACACGTCGGATGCGGGAGCGGTGACGGTCTGCGTCCGAAGGGAAGGGGACCAGGCTGTCCTTGAGGTCCAGGACACGGGCGTCGGCATCCCCGACGAGGACCAAGCGCGGATCTTCGAGCGCTTCTACCGGGTCGACAAGGCTCGGTCCCGTGAGGTCGGTGGAACAGGGCTCGGCCTTTCTATCACCAAGCACTTGGCCCAGGCGATGGGTGGCAGCGTCGAGCTAGAGAGTGAGCGCGGCACGGGCAGCACCTTCCGGGTGATGCTGCAGCTCGTGGAGTAGCTCCGTGGGGGCCTCACCTTCGGAGCTGGCCCCCATCGGTGGGCTTCAG
>CALHGQ010000408.1 GCA_938030175.1 uncultured bacterium
CGGTGTCCTACCACCGCCGCTTTCCGGGGGTGGGCTTCCTCCAGACGATCGAGCGCTTCGTCCAGCGCCAGAAGCTGCAGATCGGCGGAGCTTGGGTCCGCGCCTTGGGGCGCCGTGGGCTCCGGTGCCCCGAAGACGCTGGCGATGGTCTTCGAGCGCCGCCGGCGAGCTCGGTCTACCAGGATCCAGCGCATGGCCTGGGCAGCGGTCGCGAAGTAGCGGCTCCGATCTAGATCCGCATCCGCCGGGCGCTCGGAGAGCTTGAGCCACACGTCGTGGACGATCCCGGTGGCCTGGATCGAGGTCCCGCCGAGCCCTGCCCGGAGCTTCGACTCCGCTAGCGCTCGAAGCTCGTCGTAGACGTCTTCGAAGAAGGGGTCATTGGGGCTGCGCGGGATCACCTTATGAGCTTAGCAGCCGCCCGGCCCGTTGTGCTGCAATAGATCGGTGGGCGCTGCTACGCCGCTCGTTCCCGGGTCTTCGTCTCGATGGGAAGCTCGAGCGTGAACGTGGCGCCTTGTCCGACGCCATCGCTATGGGCGGTCAGCGCTCCGCCGAGTTTGGTTGCGGCGATGGACGCTTGATGCAGGCCGAGGCCCATGCGGTTGTCCTTCGTCGAAACCCCCTGGCCAAAGACCTCAGCGAGGCGGTGCGGCGCAATCCCCGCGCCGTTGTCGACGACACGGATGGCGGCCGTGGCGCTGTCCTTGAGGCTGAGCTCGACCTTCAAGACCTGGTGGCTTGGGGCGTCGTCCGCCATGGCCTCCATGGCGTTCGTCAGCAGGACCTGCATGATCTCCAGGAAGAGCTGCCGATCGAGCTTCGCCACGACGTTCGATGCCATCGAGACTCGCACAAGGCCGGAGAAGCGCGGGCCGTGGGCCCTATTGGATCGAAGGTCCTCCACGAGTCCGTCGAGCTCTCGATCCAGAACGACTCGGTCGCTAATGCTATCGCTCCGGTCTTCTTGGCTGAGCGCCAGCATGAGGTCGGTGATCTGGTCCACGCCCACCATGACGGACTTGGCCTCCGACGCGCCGAGCTTCACGCTCGTCTCCATCTGCTCGACGAGCTGTCCAAAGAAGTCGAGAACGTGGCGTCCGCGCTCGTCCTCAAGAACGTAAGCACTCAGGTCCTCACGGTGCTCGACGAGCTCATCGTACACGGCGCGGAGGTCATCGACCTTGATGGAGGCGAGGCTGTCCTTGGTCAAGTTGGAGGAGACGGCGATGCTGTTGGCGAGGTTTCCGACCGTGTGCATGATCCCGGCCGCGACGTCCGCGCGGCCCGCGAAGCGCGCCATTTGCTGCTGCTCAAGGCGGGAGCGCTCCAGCTCATCGAGCATGCGGTCGAACTCGGTCGCGAGCTTGCCGATCTCATCGCTTCCATCGAGATTCAGTCTCTGTCCCATGTCGTCCGAGCGTCCGATCTCCCACGCGTGCTGGGTCAGGCGTGCGAGCGGACCCGTCACGAGCGCCTGCACGAGCAGCAGGAGGGACAGCGGGAAGAGAAGCGCCACGCCCAGGGAAGAGAGCAGGTCGGACCTGTCGCGCTCGCGGCCGTACTCCTCGAAGACGAGTAGGTCCGCCCGATCCACGGTGGTCCTCAGGAACCCGAAGGGCACACCGTGGATGTCGTGGATCATTCCGAACGCGTGCAGCTCGGCGTCCTCCGACTCATGGAAGGCCACTCGGTGCACGTCGTCCTGCATGAGCAGTTCACTCTCAACGCTCGCAGGGACTGGGCCGTTGAGGGGCAAGATGTCGAAGGCGCATCGGGCCTCGAGGCTCAAGGACATCAAGGTCTCGGGCGTCAAGACTCGGCCGACCACAAGCAGCTGAGCTTCCTTGCCCTTACCCGTCAGGGTGCTAGCGACGAACAGCGGGCCAGCCTCCGTGTCCATGAAGCCCCGCGGGAGCGTTCCGCTTCCCCAGCCCGTCATGAACGGGTGGCCGTTGGAGAGGGCCTCCTGGGGAATCTCACGCACCTGCAGCTTCTCCTTCGTGGCAGGGTGGCGTCCCGCGTACGCCTCGACGGATCCCGTGGGACCGATGACGCAAACGATGTCCACTCGGCCTTCCTCACGACCGAGGCTGCGAACTAGATCGAGGGGGGTGGAGCGTGCGGCCGCAAGGGCGGAGTCAAGATCTGACTCGACAATGGCCAGGGCTCCGTCGACCCGACTGACCTGCGACTCGCCACGGGCCTTCTCGAACGCCGCGCTCGTCTCTTGGAACCGGTACGCGCGCAAGAAGTGATCAAGCCCGAGGAACACGGCGACGGCCATGAACAGCGAGAAGGCGAGTTTGATCCGAAGTGACATGATGGGGGGTCAGCAGGCTGCGATGGGCGCGTGCTACTTGGTAGGGGCGGCTGCGGCGTCCTCGGTGGGAGTTCCGAATCCAGCGGCGATCCACTCGCTCCTCAGCTCTCCGTGGCGCTTGCCGGTGCTGCGGTGAAGCGCTTCGAGAGCTGCCTTCCGAACCTTGACGCTCTCAGCGTCGAGGGCCTCCACCAGCGCGTTCGTCGCCGGGACGGTGGCGTAGTGCCCGAGCACCGCGCATGCGATGATCACGATGCCCTCGTCGCGATCCTTGAGAGCCTCGATGATGGTCTCGTCCAGGTCGTGCCGGAAGACCCGGTACCTCGCGAACTCGAGGAGCGCTTGGGAGCGCTGGGTGACCGGCCCGTTCCGAAGGCGCAGGGTGACTTCCGGAGCCACGGTCTCGTGCCACTCGGTGGCTGCGACGAACCAGTTGGCCCACGCGGAGGCGTCCGAGCCGATGCGTTCGTCCGCCAGGATCTCTAGCGCTTCCTTGGCGCGGGATCGCATGGTGGGGCTGTCGGACTTCATCTGGGCGATGAGCGACTCGACGGCGCCCACGTCGTCGAGGCGGCCGAGTGCGGACACGGCCTCCAGCGCGCAGTTTGGATCGAGGCTCGTCACGAACGGCCGGATGTTCGCGAGAACCTCGGTCGCAGCGGGGCGTCGGGCCGTCTTTGACTGGTCCGCGATCTCCATGAGGAGGGTCGCGTCGTACCGAGCATGGACCCCAAGCGACCGGCACATGGCGCTGAGCGCAGCTTCATCCTCGCCGCCCCTGAGGGCTTCGATCGAGATGCGGAGGAGCGACGGGTGGACCGTCTTGACGAGTTCCGGGAAGTGCGAGACCGCTTCCGGATCCCGATGAATCCAGCGGGCCAGCGCCGTGCCGTAGGAGCGATGAGCGTCGCGGGGGATCGCCTTGCCATCGCCGGATACCGCGGCCCCGAGCATCGACAGGTCAGCCGCCGGGGCGACCTCGGCGAGCAGGCGGCACAGGATGAGCCGTGAACGAAGCGGCTCGCTCGGATGGAAGCGCTTCGCGATGATGCCTCGGACGCTTTCCCACGGAAGGAGCTTGATCGACTGCGTCATCGCGCTGAGGTGCGCGCGCTGGACCGATCGCGTCACGTTGCCGAACTCTCCCACTGGCTCGGCGAACTTGCCGAGGATCAGGACGTCGAGGAGCGGGTCGACGGCCTCGGAGCCGAGCTGCACGATCGCCTGCGACACGGACTCCGAGCTGGCGTTGGCGCTATCGATGGAGCCGAGGGCGGTGAGAACAGCGCGCTCTGCACTGCCACCTCTGACCTTCGAAGGGGTCACCGACCGAGGAGCGCCCGGGGTCGACCCAAGCGGGAAGACCGGGGCGGAACTCTCGCCGCAGAACGCCGCCCTCGGAACGAGGGCCAGCGCGGCCAGCAGAGCGAAGGGGGTCAGGCGGTTGTCCATAGGTCGGCTCGAAAGAAAGCTCGTAAGAGAGCTCCGAAGCGTGACCCGCCGCGGCTCGTCGTCCGTCTAACGGGTCGTACGAAGGTCTATCGACGTCCCAACCACTACGACCTGAGGTCGGTCGCTTGACAGGGGGAGGTCCTCAATTCGGTACGCCCCGCCCAGCCAGCCCGTGTCACGGTGTGAGAACACTGACGCCGCCGCCTTCGTCGATCGTGCCGTAGTAGAGGATCGCGCCGTCCACATCCGTCACTTCGAACTCGCCGCCCGTCGGGGTCTCCCAGATCCTTCCGGTGATGCCGCCACTCAGCGTGATCTCGAGGCTCCTCACGCCGAATAGCGTCGCCAGCTCGACGGCCTGTCGGGTGGCATTGATGCTCACGGGGGGCTCTGCCGCCACCGGCTCCGCCGTGACCGGTTCTGGCGTCACCGGCTCTGCCGTACCTGCGCCGGCCGCTGCCCCAGCGCCGGCCGTGGCCGTTGCGGCGGCATCGAGGCTGGGCTCTTCGTCGAGGGCTCCACCAGCACCGGCCGCTCCCGTGAGGAGCGAGTCGTCTACGGAGCCCGCCGCAGCCTGGAGCGTGGCGCCCTTGGACGTCACTCGCCGCGTCCATTGCTCGCGGAGTTCCCGCTCTTCCGCGGAGTTCACCAAGCGGTAGTCCACGTCGCGCTCAATGGACGAAACCGACGCGACGCTGGCCCAGTTGAAGGTTGACTCTGGGCCGGTGAAGTTCTGCGCCGCACCTGAAGCGTCGACGTAGCGAATGCTGAGCTGGACGTCTTCCAGGTGGTGGGCGTGTGCTAGTTCGTCGAGACCGGCGTTGCTACCCGGGCGGCGGCTTCTTCGGACGCTGTCAGGCAGGTCGAGGATTCGCCAGGCCTCCTGGGTGGGCAGTGCTGCGTTGCCGTTGTAGGCCTTGTTGTCGAAGTGCAGACGCGAGCCCGCTTCGACTTCGAGACGTTTGGCGACAATGCTGCCGAACACCTCGAACGGCTGCCCGATCTTGACCGTGGAGTCGGGCGCGTAGATCGTGCCGTAGAAGCTCGACTGGGCGCTGAACTCGAGGTCCGCGCCGGCACCCGTAAGGGCGTTCGTCGCGCCTTGGATTCGCACCTCGCTAGAGCGTCGACCCGTCGTCTCGACCATCGAGCCGGGGCTGCAGCTCATCTCTCCCGTGATGAAGAGATCGACGTCACCATCGCGGGTGTCAAGCGTCAACGACGCGCCGGGCGCGAGGGAAAGCACGTCGACGGAGAGCCGCGCAGGCCCGCGAAGAATGAGCTCGCAGTTCTCAGCCACAGCGATGAGGTCGTAGTCGCCATCCGACGCCGAGATCACCACTGGGGCGAGGTCGTCCTGGCGGATCGAAGATCGTGTGGGCAGGGACGGAACCTCCACCGGGTCCAACTCCGCGGGAAGGCTGCGTGAACTCGTAGACTCTGTCACTACGAGGTTTGAGTCATGCTCGACTTCGCTTTGACGACCCGGGACGACGGATCCGAAGACCAGTGCGGGGTCGGTGCCCGAGAAGTCGATGCTGCCGTTTGAACCCAGCATGCCGCCGCGACTGGTGTTGGTCACGTCGAGCACGGGCGCCTCGGCCTCGAGCAGCTTCGGCTCGTAGTAGAGTGGTTCGAGTCCGGTCGACCAGAGGGTGGAGGTATCCGCTTGCGTGAACTCGTCGAGTTCGGTCACGGCCTGGGTGGTACCAGCCACCTTGTCGCTGACCGTGCTCTCCACGATGGGGCCCGTGTACCAGTCGATCGGTTCGTACGGGTCGAAGTGGCCGGTGCTAGCCAGCATCCAAACCTCGTCCGGTCCGAAGACCGAGGTGATCGTCTCCTCGGTGGGCTCGAGCCCGTTCAGCACAAGGATCTCTTCTTCGTAGGCTCGCTCGGTGGAGTCAAAGCCGTCAACAAGTACGCCTTCTTCGATGGTGAGGTCTTCATCAGAGAAGAAACCCAGCGGCGGATCGGTGGGGTTCACAACGAGTCCGAGCGTGGCCTTGCCTGAGCCCGCCATGCCGGTCGACTGCAGCCAGATCCGGCCGTCGCTGGTTTCGACCGCGCTGACCCAGACCTGACCCTCTCCGTACGTGGCCATGTTGTCCTCTTCACCAATCTCTCCGGAGCGGCCGATGCGGACGGCTGCAAAGGACTCGGCGAGCCCCGCTTCCGCGAGGTAGAAGGCGCGGAGCTGGTCCACCGACCGTCCCTCCATCCGCGACGTCGTGGAGGAGATCTGCACGACCCCCGCGCTCAAGATCGCGACGACGGTCACGAGCACCAACGAGAGCACGAGCGCGACGCCGCTCTCCCTGTTCGTCTCCCTTGCGCCCCTAGTGCGCGCTGTCCCCAGATTCCCCATGCTTTCTACTCTGCTTCCCTCCAGCCACCGATCGTGTTCCGACAGGTCACGGTGTTGGTGACTGTGCTCTGCTGCAATTCGCCTGAATCGAGCCTGCGCTCGAGGGTGAGGCTCATCCGGATCGCGTTGCGATCGATGGTGAACGAGAGTCCCTTCTCATCGATGAGCCCGTTCCCGTTGTCGTCCATTCCGTTGGGGATCTCGCCCTCAAGGTAGGGGGCGACGAGCGACGTCCACACGATCCGACGCTCCTCGTCGGCGTCCGGGTTGTCGCTCCAGTACACCTGGCGAACGGCTTCCTCAAGCGCGACTTTCTCCGGCTCGCTCCAGACCATCTCGCCGTCTGTGACCCCAAGGCTGACCTGGTAGCGAATCGAGGTGGTCGCGAGGGGACTGTTGGTGTCCGGGACAAGCGAGTCCGGGTGCGAGCCCATGATGGCGAACCCGATCTTGCGGAGAACGAAGCGGGCCTGGGACTCCACGTGGGTCCTCTCAATCTCGGCGTCCGTCTTCTTCGCGGCGCTGTTCATCGCGCCCACGATCTGAATCGATACGACGGCGAGCAATCCCATGGCGAGGGAGAGCTCGAGCAGCGTGAGTCCGGATCGGCGGTTCACGGGGCCTCCTCCATGATCTGAGTCAAGGAGGAGAAGAGCCGCAGGGTTCGTTCGCCCTTGTAGCCGTTCCAACGGACGATCACGACCACAGGGAGAATACTGTAGTCGTCGGAGTGGTCATTGGAGTCCACGAGGATGTCCCCATTCAGGTCCCGGGGCAGGCCGAGGCGCTCGTCGCCGATGTCTTCGCGGACCTGCCACACGGGCAGGATGTCCGTGCCAATGTTGATGAGCGGCAGCACGATCTCCCCGGCCACTCCGCCCTCCGAGCCCACCATCGCGTCGAGACCGTCGACCTGGAATGACCAGCCCTGCGCCGTGCCCGGCCCGTCCAGGTCGTTGAAGGGGTCTCGGTCGTGCTGTCTCACGATGTCTCGGAATGGAGTGTTCCGAATCTCCTCCATCATGTTCTGGGCGGCGCTGGCTGCGATCTGCTGTTCTCTGTTCAGTCGCCGGAGCATTTGGCTGTTTGTCAGCACGTGCAAGAGCATCCCTGCGGCGACGCCAAAGATGACCAGCGCGACCGTGACCTCAATCAGAGTCATGCCGGACCTAGCGGCGCCGCACTTTGCGTTCACAGGGCGAACCTGCCGCTGAGGGCGGCGGGGGCATGGCAGAGTGGAGTACGTCAAGGGAGTCACTAGACGGAGGTGCCCTCAAGTGATGGGAGGGCCCCCAGCCTCGGGAAGATCGGCGGGGGCTCTCACCTGGCTCTAATCCATCCGCTGAATTGCGGCACGCTGCCCCAGATCGGTGCGCTGCGGCATCGCCTCAAAATCGTCCACTTGCTTCACGTTCCTCCCTCCTGAGTGCGCGTTACTTCTGGCGGGCAAGCCACAAGAGTCTTCGTGGGCATCGAAGCGAATCCGCCTGCAAGACGAGCCGCGATGTCGACGTTGGAGCCGCTTTCAGGAAGAGCGCGAGCGCTTGGCAACCACTGACTTCGCCCGAGCCACTCAACCCGTGCAACGTTGCCGGCCATGCGCGCGAAAGTGTCGCAGGCGGCGTTTACTCATCGTCTTCTCATGCTCGCCTGCGAGTGCCTTGCGTTTCGCGCAACTTCTCTCCCGAGTTGAGTCCGGCGGTGAAAACGTCGTGCAAGGACCGTCATCCCGCCTGGCGGGAAGTCGTGCGCACGCATAGCTTCCACTCTCGAGATTCTTCGCTCTGTGCGGGTCTCGCCGCTGCTCGGTGCGCAAGCCAAGCAGTGAGCACCACTCTCCATCAACCTGAATCCCAATCACCGCAGCAGAGATCCTGCCAACGGCCCATGAAAACCAATCTTCTCTCTTCTTCCTTGATGCTCGCATGCGCATCACTTTCGCTCAGCCTCGCTGGCGCGGCGCAGTCGAACGATCTCACGAACAACGGTGACTTCGAGCTCGGGGACACCAGCGGCTGGCAGGAGTTCCCGACGGCGACCTCCACGTTCACCGCGACCATGGACGCAAACTCGGGTTCGTTCGGAGCCGAGCTCCAGAACTCCGACGCTCCCTCCGGTGCGGTCATCAAGCAGGCCAACCTCGGCGTCGGGGCGGTCCAGCCCGGCGACACGATTCGTATCTCGTTTGCCGCCAAGGGCGACAGCGCCGTCGGCGGCATTGTCTTCGCGGAGTTCTTCTCGGAGATCGCAGGCGGCGGCACGTCGTCCTCTGAGTTCCTCGGTGGCGGCCCGCTCTTTAGCCTGACCTCGGACTGGCAAAACTACTGCTTTACGACGACGGCTGGACCCGACGTCAGCGGTGGCGTCACCCTTCAGTTCGCGGCGGTGACCGGCGCGGCCACGGGCAGTTTCTCCAACCTCTCCCTCGACGACGTCTCTGTGTCGATCGCAGAGTTCGCCAGCAACGGCGGCTTCGAGCTGGGCGACACCAGCGGCTGGCAGGAGTTCCCGACGGCGGGCTCGACGTTCGCGGCGACCAGCGACGCCAACACCGGTAGCTTCGGAGCCGAGCTCAACAACCCGACCGAGGCGGCTGCCGCGGTCATCAAGCAGGCCAACGTAGGCAAGGGGTCGATCAACATCGGGGACACGGTCAACGTGACATTCGCCGCTAAGGGCGACCTCGGCGTCGGCGGAGTGATCTTCGCCGAGTTCTTCACCGAGATCGACGGCGGCGGCGTCTCGTCCAGCCAGCTCCTCGGCGGCGCACCGGTACCGGTATCTGGCACCTACCAGGACTTCAGCTTCTCGATCCCGATCACAGCTGACGCCAGCGGTGGCGTTACGCTCCAGATGGTCGCCGTCACTGGCGCCGTCTCGGGCAGCTTCGCGAACCTGACCCTTGACGACGTCTCGATCACGGGCTCGGCAGGGTCGACGATGAACTACTGCCTCACGTCGGCGAACTCCGTCGGCACGGGCGCCCTCATGTCATCCTCCGGAAGCCCGAGCGTCGCCGCCCAGGACTTCGTGCTCGAAGCGAGCGGGATGCCCACGGACACCTTCTGCCTCTTCTTCCTCGGCACCACCGGTGGCAGCGCTGCGAGCTTCAACGGCCGCCAGTGCGTGGCGGGCAACGTTGTCCGCATCGGGCCGATCCTCTCGACCGGAGCCATGGGGGCCGCTTCGCGCGCGATGCCTGACTCGGTCTACACCCAGTTCGGCGCCGCGGCACCCGTCGTTGGCACCACGCTGCACTTTCAGTGTGCCTACCGTGACGCCGTTGGCTCGGGCGGCAACTGGACGGACGCTCTCTGCGTCACCTTTGGTGAGTAAGGGCAGGATGGCTTCGGCGCTGGTTTGACCGAATAGTGCCAGCGCTAAACGACAAAGAGGGGCGTCCCACCAACGGTGGGACGCCCCTCTTTTCTTTTACGCGCCTCGCTAGCCGTTGCGCGGTTCGACGATCTGGCGATCGCAGCGCTCGCGCAGCTCGAAGGCCTGGCGGATGTCCGGGTCGTTGACGTCCGAGGTGGGGGCCTTCATCTCAAGGAAGCGAGTGACCGAGGCGCGTGCTTTCACGAAGTTCCCGGACTCGTACAGGAGCTGAGCCTTCTGGGAGTGGGCCTGCGCGAGGTAGGGATCGAGGGCGATGATGGCGTCCAGCTCTTCGACCGCTTCGGAGAGCTTGCCACCCGAGCGCAAAAGGTTCGCGATGTGCAGGCGCGTCTTCACCTCGAACTCTGTGTTCGATACGCGGTTCTTGAAGAGCCGCTTCTCCTTGTCTGCCGTGATGTCGACGTCGTCCAGCTCGGCGCGCACGAGGCGCTGCGACGCTTGGATCGACTGGATCAAGTCCCGGGCGTGCTCGATGCTCTCCTCTGGGCGGCCAAGGAGCGCGCTGGTGCGGACCAACCCGTTGATGGCCTCCGGCTCACCGGAGCGCGCGGCGAGGGACAGCTTGAAGCGTTCGTGAGCTTCCTCCCAGTGCTTCATCGCGTCGGCGCGAAGCTCGGCGGCGCGTGCCTGGATGTCGCGCGCTTCCGTGCTGCGCTCGCCGCTCTCGACGCCTTCGGCCGCCTCTTCGTAGAACATACCGAGCCGCTCTACGGCCGCGCCCCAGCTCGCCTGGACTCGGAAGTCATCCTTGTCGCTAATGCGCTTGAACGTGTCGATGGCGACCTGGATGTCCTGGGCGTTGCCGCGCAGGAGGTTGCAGCGTCCGAAGAGGAGCAGGAAGCGATCGTTCCCCGGGCTGATCTCCAGTCCTTTGCGGGCCTGGGCCTGGGCCCGGTCGATCTCACCGAGGTCCATGTAGCGCAGGGCGTTCTCAAGGAACAGGCCCTCCTTCTCGCGATCGCTCAAGCCAAGGTCGTCGCCGGGCTTGCGCTTGTTGGACGAGGAGCAGGCCGAAAGGGAGAAAGCGAGCCCCATGGCGAGGGCGCACAGGAGCAGGGAGGGGATAGGACGGCGGGTCGACTGGGTCATGGCGTTCTCGGACTGCG
>CALHGQ010000409.1 GCA_938030175.1 uncultured bacterium
CCTTCAAGCAACGCAGACAGGGCTTCGAGGGGCGCTGCCCGGTCGTGCGGCCTTCTTCAACGGGCTGCTAGCTATTCGGGGCCCTTCAAGCAACGCAGTCAGGGCTTCGAGGGGCGCTGTTGGATGGTGCGGCCTTCTTCAACGGGCTGCTAGCGCAGCCCGCAGGCCTGAAGGGCACGATCACGCACCGCGACAGCCCGCTCCCGAGCCTTTTCGGCGCCCCGGAGCAGCACCCGATCGAGCTCTGCTGGATCAGCCATGAGCTCCTTGTAGCGCGCACGAGCGGGGCCAAAGTGGTCGTCGAATGCCTCCGCTAGGCGCACCTTGAGGTGCCCGTAGCCCGGTGCCCCCTCGCCCCCGGCCTCGACGCGGTCCTTCCACTCCTGCAGCTCCTGGTCCTCAAGCAAGAGGGCCAAAAAGTCAAAAAGCTGGATCTCGCTCGGGTCCTTCGGCTCGGACGGCTCGCGGCTGTCCGTGGGAATACGGCCGATCGCCTTCTTGAGGGCCTTGCCCTCCTCGAAGACCCACAGGTCGTTCCCGTAGGACTTCGACATCTTCTGCCCGTCGAGGCCCGGCACCTTCGCCATGTCGCTGCGCTCCGGCAGCCGCGCCTCGGGGCGTGTAAAGACCTCCCCGTGGCGGCTATTGAAGTGCGTGGCCATGTCCTGGGTCATCTCCACGTGCTGGACCTGGTCCTTGCCAACGGGGACGATCGTCGAGTCGTAGGCCAGGATGTCCGCTGCCATCAGGATGGGGTAGGTGAAGAGCCCCACCGAGGGCTTGATCCCGTTGGCGACCTTGTCCTTGTACGAGTGCGCACGCTCCAGGAGCCCCATGCCCGTCACGGTCGCCAGGAGCCAGGCGATCTCCGTCACTTCGGGAACATCCGACTGTCGGAAGAACATGGCCCGCTCGGGGTCCATGCCGAGGGCGAAGTACGTGGCGGCGAGGTCGCGAACGTTATTTCGCAGCGTATCGGCGTCCTTGACCGTCGTCAGCGCGTGATAGTCCGCGATGAAGAAGAGGTGCTCGCCAGGCTCTTCCAGGGAGTCCACGTGCTGCCGGATGGCACCGAAGTAGTTCCCCAGGTGGGGTCGGCCGGACGGCTGGATTCCAGAGAGGAAAGTCGGCGCTGGGGTGCTCATGGGGCTAACGATGCCGATACGCCACGGCTCGTCAAGCGCGGCGTCGGTCTTCTATGAAGGGAAAGGCCTGAAATGTCGAAAGGTCAGGAAGCCAGAGCGAATCGCCTTCTTTAGACCACGCTTTGGCCTCCCGCGTTGATTCCCGGGCACCGATATGCGGATAATCCGCACTTGGGGCAACGCCCCCACCCCGACTCGCAAGGGTCTCGCGATCTCCCCCACCGTGTACTCCACCGCTTCCCCTCACCGCGCCCCATCGGCGCCGGATCGCCCCGTGACACGGTTCTGGGCGACAGCTGCGCAGCTCTTGCTCGGGCTGGTGGGATTCGGATGGTTGGCGGGCTGCGCCGGACCCGGCTCCGAACGGGTGCTCGCCCCCATCTTCTCTTCCCACTCCGCGTCCGGCGGCGTGTTGGAAGTCGAAGCTCTCGGCGGCGCGATCCTCTCGCGGCGCGACGCTGACACCGGCGACCGGGACTACTGGGCGATCCGCCCCATCCTGTCGAACCGCTTTGACGAGAAGGGCGATCGATTCACCTGGTTCCTGCCGCCCCTGGGCTTCGTCGACGAAGACTCAGAGCGCGGCAGCCGCATCGCCCAGTTCCTCCCGATCGCGCGCTACGCGACGCAGCTGGAACCCACGGGTTTCCTGACGTGGTCGCTGCTGGTCCTCCCCGGGTTCTACTGGTCGAGGCACGAAGACGGCCGCGACCAGCGCGCGCTCTTCCCCCTGCTCGGGCGACTCGAGAAGTTCCTGAGCTTCGACCGCGGCACCTTTGCGCTGTTTCCGCTCTGGCTCCGCGTCGAGCGCTACGGGCGCACCACGGACCACTTCCTGTTCCCCTTCCTCTCCTACTCGCGCGGAGCTGGCGGCAAGGCGTTTCGCTTCTGGCCTTTCTTCGGCGTCAACCGATGGGAGGGTCGCTACGACCGCTGGTTCGCGGCATGGCCCTTCTTCAGCTGGCAGCGTAACGGCCTCCAGTTCTCGGAGGAGCAGCACCAAAAGTCGTGGTTCCTTTGGCCCTTCATCGGTCGAGCGACCCGCGGCCCCGCTTCACAAACCACCGTCCTCTGGCCGTTCTTCGGCTACACGACCGACCCCGACACGGGTTTCTGGGCGTGGGACGGGCCGTGGCCCCTCGTCCGCTTCCAAGGCGGAGACCCAGACCGCGCCGTGCGCAAGCGCGTCTGGCCGTTCTACTCCTTCTACGAAGGCGACGGGATGACGTCTCGCTGGTTCGCGTGGCCGCTCTTCAACCGCAGGCACGAGGAGTACGCGGACGGCGACAAGACATCGACGTCGCTCTTCCCGGTTTGGCGTAGCTCGACCCGTGAGCGCACCGAGCAAGCGATTCCCCGGGAAGGCGAGGCCCAAGGCAAGCCCGTGGGCACGGAGCGCTTCCGCAAGCTCTGGCCCATCGGGAAGGTCCGCTCCATCGACCAGGACGGCTTGAAGATCGAGCGGGACCTCACGGTCATCGACCTTAATCCCTTCCAGGAGCTGCGCTTCGTGGACGAGCACTACGCCTGGCTTTGGGAGCTCTATACCACCAAGGCCAAAGGAGAGACGGTCAGGAGTCGATCTTGGCTCGGCCTCTGGCGCCATGAGAAGGACAAGGATGAGGACCGCCGAACGTTCACCGTCCTGTGGTCGGCGCGGGACTACGACCGCGCCGGGCGCCGCGCCCACGAGCGCTCGTGGCTCTTCGGGCTCCTGCGCTACCGCTCCATCGAGGGCGGAGGCTTCACCTTCCTACGCCCCGCCTTCCCAGGCCCGGGCTGGCCGATCGCGCGCACGCCGCGCTCTGCCCCGCCCACAGGCCGCAATTTGGCAGAGATTTCGAATCCCCAGGGGGCACGCCGTTGATTCCTGGCTTCGATAGGCCGATTGTGGACAGCATGATCGCGAGCGCTGCTAACCCGCCCCCGCCGCCCTCCGTCGGTGATGGCGCGATGGGTTCAAGCATCATGGCTCTTGCGGATATTCCGTCCTGGGCCCCCGCGTGGCTCCCTGACGCGCTGCCCCTGGCGTTCGCGGCGGGCGTGTTCTACGTGCTCTGGCAGCTTGAGCAGTTCCGGGACGCGATCGCCAACATCGGGTCGCGCATCGATCTTGCGTGGGCCGCGCTCATTCGGCTGCATCACCTGCCGAAGCGACTCCGCTGGTTCTTCGAGCAGCTGTACCAATCCGGCATCCAGAACCTCCACGTCGTGCTGCTCGTGGGGCTCTTCATGGGCATGATCGTGTCCCTCCAGACCGGCATTGAGCTGGCACGCTTTGGCCAGGAAGGACAGATCGGCACGATCGTCGCGGCGAGCATGACGCGGGAGATGGGTCCGTTCATCACCGCGATCGTTCTCGCGGCCACGACGGGCAGCGCCCTCGCAGCAGAGCTCGGCACGATGTCCGTCTCCGACGAGCTCGCTGCCCTCGACGTCATGTCGGTGGACAAGGTCTCCTTCCTCGTGCTGCCGCGGATCGCCGCGCTGATGATCATCGGCCCGGTGCTCACCGTCCTCTGCGACACGATCGGCATCTTTGGCGGCGGCTTCGTGGCCACGAGCCAGCTCGGTGTCGGTTGGGCCCAGTTCATCACGACGGCGCTCGAGGCACTCCAAGAGCAAGGCGGCGTCATCCCGGTCCCGATGGACGTCTATGCAGGCCTCCTGAAGTCCTTCGTCTTCGGCGGCATCATCGCTGTCATCTCCTGTGCATCAGGGCTCGAAGCCCGCGGCGGCGCCCTCGGCGTTGGCCGTGCCACCAGCCGTGCCGTCCGCGACTCGATCATCGCCGTGATCGTCGCGAACTACTTCCTCACCTTCTTCCTGTACCGATGAGCGAGCGCGAAAACCAAGGCCTCGATCTCGATGAACCACTCGGCGCTGAGCTGAAGAGTTCCTCGGAGGACATCATCATCCGGTTCAAGGACGTGCACAAGTCGTTCGGGCGGCACCACATCCTGAAGGGCATCTCGTTCGAGGTGCCCCGCGGCCAGGTGCTCGGCCTCATGGGCGGCTCCGGCACGGGCAAGTCCGTGACGCTCCGGCACGTCATCGGCCTCCTGCAGCAGGACTCGGGCACCGTGGAGGTCGAAGGGCGCAACGTGCCTGACCTCACGAAGCAGGAGCTGACCGACCTGCGGAAGCGCATGGGCTACGTGTTCCAGGAAGGCGCACTGATCAACTGGCTGACGGTGGCGGAGAACCTCGCCCTGCCGCTGCGCGAAAACTCCAGCCTCTCCCCCTCTGACATCGACGAGCTGATCGCCGAGAAGCTGAAGATGGTCCACATCCCCGACGCGGGGCAAAAGCTCCCGTCGGAGATTTCGGGCGGCATGAAGAAGCGCGTCGGCCTGGCGCGCGCCCTCATCACGGATCCGGACATCATCCTCTACGACGAGCCCAACGCCGGGCTCGATCCACAGATCGCGCGCTCCATCAACGAACTCATGCGCGAGATCGCCGATACCCATCACGCCACCGCGCTGGTCGTGGAGCACCGCTTGGAGTGCATCGAGACCGTTTGCGACGAGGTGGTCTTCCTCTTCGGGGGCAAGGCCCTCGTCCATGAGAAGACCGAGGACTTCCTCCGTCCGACCCACCCACAGCTCATCGAGTTCCTCGGGCCTGAAGCCCGCAACGCCTGAGGGCCCCCGCCGCGCCAAGGACACGCCGTGCCATCATGACTCCACGCCGCCATATTCTTCTGGGTCTCCTGTTCCTCTCCGCGATCGGGATCCTGTCGTATTTCACGCTCTTCAAGACGGACTTCAGCCTCTTCGACGAGACGCAGTCCATGGTCGCGTACGCCGAGGACGCCCGCGGCCTGCGGGCAGGTTCGCCGGTCCTTTACGCAGGCGTGCGCTGGGGCAAGGTCGTTGAGGTCGAACCAAGCATGGAGCGGCCGCGCGCCGAGCGAGTCCGCATCGACATCGCGCTCGACAAGCCCATCGAGCTCTACGGCGACCATACCGTGACCATCGAAGCGACCTCCGTTCTCGGCGGCGTTCAACTCGGTATCGACCCGGGCACGAAAGACACAGGGATCGTCGACCCGGACCGCAACCTCTCGGCCAAGTCGGCGCCCGACGTGCTGGCATCCTTGGGCGAACTCGTTGAAGAGAACCGAGGCCCCATCACGCGCACGATCGCGGGCATCGAGAACGTCGTCGACACCCTCCAGGGCAAGACCGGCACGTTCGGCAAGCTGCTCAACGACGAGGAGACCGCCAACAACCTCACGAACGCCATCGAGGCCATCAAGTCGACCTTCGACAACGTCACGGCCCTGACGGAGGAGCTCCGCGGCGGCCAGGGAACGATCGGTAAGCTGATCTACGACGAAGGGCTCTACGACGATATCTCCACCTTCGTGCGGGGCCTCGACGAGTTTGCCGCCGACGCCCGTGCGCTCATCAAGGACGCGCGCGAGGGCGAGGGCATCGTGGCCGCACTCATCTACGACAAGGAGATTCCGGAGCGCGTCAAGGCGACCCTTGAGTCCCTCGAGTCTGCGGCCGCCAAGATCGACGCTGGGGAAGGCACTGTTGCGCGCCTGCTCAACGATGGCACGATCGCCGACGACCTCCAGGCTGCCATCAAGGGCTTCAGCAGCACCGACGGCACGCTCGGCAAGCTCCTGAGCGACTCCGAGATCTACGACAACGTCCGCGACCTTACGGCGGATCTCGCGGATGCCACCGCGGCGATCCGCAACCAGGAAGGCACCATCGGCGAGCTCATCTACGACGACGAGATCGTCGACGAGCTCGGTCGCGCCATCCGGGTGCTGACGGGCGGACTCGAAGAGCAGCGCGAGGCCGCGCCGATCGCCACGTTCCTTTCGACCGTGTTCCTGGGCTTCTAGGTCACGCCGCCGCTACTGCAGCGACATGCGACTCGCCTCGAGTCGCATGTTGCCAGCCTCGTCTTTCCGAAGCGTGCCGGCGACCACGACCTCTGTCAAACGATCGAGGCCGCGCTGGCCCTTGAAGGACCAGTCCCCGGGAATGCCATCCTCCAGCACCTCGACGTTCACCGTCAGACGCATGAGTTCGTCCGGGTCAGCGCAGCAGTAGTCCCACGGCGTGGCGCAGTGATCTTTTTCTCCCATCTCGGTGCAGTCGTCGAGGGCGTCGTCAACGAGCAGGAAGGTCGAGAGCTCTCCGAAGTCCTGCAGCGTTCCTCGCAGCACCACCGACTCACCGTCCTCCGCGGACTCACGCGCTTGGCGCACCTCGACGGGGTTGGGGAGAGGGACGTCAGACCAAAGAGAGGCGGGCATCCCAGCCGGCTCGCTCTCCGCGGCTGCACCAGGGGAGGTCGCCGCGGGCCCGCTGCCACCGCAGGCAACGAAGAGAAGTAGCGCAAGAACGGACATCGACGGCGTTGGGTGAGGGAGCTTCATGGTGACTGGAGATGATAACCCGCTCGCCCGCTGTCGCGTCAATCCTCGGAGAGAGCCGCAGCGATAGGGAGCCGCGCCAGACGAAGGGCCGCTGGGGCGACGGCGGCGAGGGCGAGGATAAGAGCCCCGAGAAAGCCGATCAGGACGGCCTGGGGGTCGATCCGGAGCTCAAATGCGCTCATCGCGAGACGCACGGCGCCCCCCGTCAGCAGGAGCCGCGCGAGGAACAGACCCAAGACCGCGCCGAACGCCGCCACCACGAGCGCCTCGACGCATAGGGAAAGGGCGAGGGCTCCCGTGCTAAAACCGATAGCGCGCAGTGCCGCGAGCTCCTGGATGCGGTCCTGGACGGACGCGGCAGCCGCGTTGGCCCCCCCCAGCAGGGCCGCAACCGCAATCAACGCGGCGAGCATCCACGCCATGCGCTGGATCGGACCAAAGTAGGCCACCAGCTCGCCGTAGTAATCGGCGCTCATGACCATATCGAGCTCGAGGTCAAGGCGCCGATCGCAGAACAGCCGCAGCCGCTTCCGTGCCTTCTCGTCGGCGAGGCGCACAAAGACGACCGACGAGTCATCGCGCTGGGTCAGCCCACGAAGGGGAACAAGCGGCGTCCAGACCTCGGCCTCCAGGGTGGTTCCCGGTGCGACAAAGCGGCCTGAGATCCGGTGTTCAGATCCCTCGAGCGTCAACGAGTTACCAATGGCGAGGGCCGACTCAGGCACGTCGAGCTGCCGCGCGACGAGTCTGCCAATGGCGACCTCCCCAGGCCCTGGCAACGTGCCCTCGACGAGCGTAAGCGCGCCGTGTAGCTCGTAGGCACTCGGCGTCACACCGCGGACGAAGCCCGCGCGTTCCCCGTCGTACCCCGGGACCACCATCGACGTTCCCATGTGGATCTCGTCGGACGCCAGCTCAACCCCGGGCACGCTCGCCTTCACGAGGGAAGCGAGCCCCGCCGCCGCCGTTGAACGCACCACGTCTCGCTCGGCAACCTTTGAGAGAAGCAGCGCGGTGTTCGGGTCCGATGCCCCTGCAAACGTGCCGCTCAGGCCGCGCACGAAGGAAGCCGTGGCCACGAGGAGCGCGGCCACCATGGCGCTTGAGAGCGCGGTGAGCAGCGTCCGCGACGGCCGTCGACCGAGGTTGCGAATCGCGTGATCGAAGGGAAGAGCCACTGGACTAGGAAGCCAACGAGTCAACGATGCCGGCGCGCGCGCTTCGGATGGCGGGCAGAAGACCAGCCACAAGCCCCGCGCCGAGCGCTACGCCGAAGCCTTGAAGCACAAGGCCCGGGGTCACGGCGAAGCCAATCGAGACTCCTTCGCTGCCGATGGTGAGCTTGGAGGTGTAGAGCAGCGCCATGGCCGACCCCACTCCGAGGAGCGCGCCAAGGAATGCGAGTGCAAGCGCTTCGCCCATGACGAGGAACCCGACGTGGGCCTCGCGGAAGCCGACGGCCCGCATGACGCCCATCTCACGCACCCGCTCCTGCACCGACATGAGCACGGTGTTGGCCACGAGGGAGAGCACCACCACGACGCACGCCAAGGCGAGGTAGCGACCGAAGCGAAGGATCTCCCGCAGGTCACGCGTGGCGCTCTCGAGGTAGGCGACCCGCGGCCGTGTATCGGTCGGCTCTTCCGCCGTCGCAAAGAGGCCATCGATCTCCGCTGCCACGCGCTCCACCTCCGCGTCCTC
>CALHGQ010000410.1 GCA_938030175.1 uncultured bacterium
TCGATCCTAGTTTCGTTTTCTTGTCAGGGCCCGAGCGCTCCCGCTTCCTACCGGCGCCGCGCGAAGGTCACGTCAGAGCGTCATCGGGAAGAGGCGCAGGGCGACGTTGATCCAGTCGCCGATGGGGTCTTCGAGAGTCGCTGTCCTATAGACTGGGCGTTGGTCGATCCCTTGGCCGGCAAAAGCAGCCGATCGCCGAGAGATTTCCGAACTAGGTTCGACGTCGACCCCGATGCCGGCATTCCGTGGGTGCCATGATGGAATCTCAATTCGAACTCTGCCCGAAGGACGTCGTCTGGCTGACGGCGCTCGCGCGCACCCTCACTCGGGACGGCGCCGACGCCGACGACCTCGTGCAGGAGGCGTGGATGGCGGCCCGCACGTCTCCCCCTCCTCGCGGCAGTCTGAATCGACCGTGGCTGGGGACCGTCCTGCGCCGCTTCCATCTGCAGGCTCTGCGATCCGCGCGTCGTCGCGATCAGCGGTCGAGGAGCGCAGCAAAGCACGAGGCTCTGCCGGGCACGGCCGAACTCGTCGAGCGCGCCGAGCTGCAGCGGACTTTGAGCGACTGCCTCCTCTCGCTTGAGGATCCCTATCGCACGACGCTGATGCTCGTTGCGTTCGAGGAGGTGACGACCGCCGAGATCGCAGAACGTGACGGCGTGTCGGTCGGCATCGTGCGGCATCGCATACGCAGGGCGCGTGAGATGATGCGAGCGAAGCTCATGGCGAGTGACGGCGAGGACTGGAGTCGGTGGTGCGCCGTTCTCCTGCCCATCGCCCGTCTTCCCCTTCCGGGTGAGGCCGCCACCGCGCAGGTGTTGGCCTCGTCGAAACTCGTTACCACCAGCGCCTGGGTTGGCGCCGCCGCCATGACCTTCAAACTTCTCGTCACCGTCTCGATCGTCCCCGTCCTCCTCACGGCGGCGATTCTCTTCGACCGGGATCCGCCCGCTCTCGCGCCCTACGTGGCCGGCGACGTCGAACCTGTCTCCAGCGTAGCGACGCCCATGCTCGTCGATGCTGACTTGCCCAAGATCAGGCGACGCAGCACTCCTGCGGGCGGTGCGCCGGCCCTGCCGCCCCCGGCCGAGACAGAAGTGACCGCCGAAGCGGCTCCGATTCGGACAGCTTCATCGCAGCCCGAGACCCCTCTCGCGACGATCGAGATCCGCATCCGCTCGCACGAAGGCGGATGGCACGCGGCGCTGATAGCCGACGAGCCGCCGTTTGCCAGCAGCGACGGACCGAGCTGGTCCACGGGGCGCCTGGAAGGCGGCTTCCAGATGAACAGCTCCAGCGGACAAGGGGCGGGCCAGACGTTCGGTCTCAGCAACCCCGACGGCATCTTCCACTTCGCAAACGTTCGGCCCGGCGTCCCGCTGCGCGTCGCCGCCGTCGATGGCTTCTTCTTCGAGGGAGACAAGGTCGACGTGTCGCCGCTTCTTCCCGGAGAGGATCGCATCGTCGAAATCGTCGTGACGAGGGAGCTGCGTAGGTTCCGCGGTCGCGTCCTCTCCTCAAGCGGTGAGCCGATCGCAGGCGCGTCTCTCCAAATTTGCCTACCGGGAGAGAACCGCGTGAAGGGCGACACCACGGGCCCTGACGGAAGGTTCCGAATGCAGCCGATTGCGGTCAACGAGCTCATTCTCGCCGTGAGAGCCAAGGGCTTCGCAACGGCGGTCGACACGCGATTCGAAATTCCGAACGGCCCGATCGACATCGTTCTTGAGCCTGGTCGGAGCGTACGCGTCCTCGTACGGGATCCGGACCTCCGCGAAGTTCCAAGGGCCGCCATCGTCGGCCGAGAGGACGGAGCTGGCATCTGCTATACGGACCGTGGGCGGACAGGAGACGACGGCGTGTGCAAGCTGAACGCGGTTCCGACGATCGACCTTCCGCTGGAGGTTACCGTGAACGGGCGAACCTTCTACTCGACGCTGCCTGCGAACGAAGTCGAGTACATCGTCGAGGTTCCGAGGCTGCAGTCGTGCTCCGTTCGGGTCCCCGGTCCTCGGACGGCGAGTTCCAGAGCCCGGGAGCGTGTCACCCTCCGACCGGTTGCGCCCGAAGAAGGCGACGCACTGAGGCAGGGTCTGCGTCCTGACACGAACGTGGCGGTCTTCGATCGCGTCTTCTCCGGGACCTACGAGGCGACCCTCGAGCGCGTCGAAGAAAGGTCAGTCATTTGGACGAGCCAGCCCGTCCTGGTCCAGGTAGAGGAAGCCGGTCCAAACGAGTTCCTGTTGGACCTCTAGCGCAGCCGCGGGCGCGCTCGCGGCTGCGCTCGCTTCGCAGCGTGATCCATGCGTATTGTTCCCCCTGCACCTATCGAAAACGCCGTACGCGCCCCGGAGCGGCCGCGATGGCTGCGACTCGTAAAGACCGAGGACGTCGTTGGTATCGCCAGGATGCACCTCCCCCACGGATAGGCGGTCGGTTCGGTCTACGCAGCGCGCGAGTAGCGGTGATGGAGACTGCCTAGAACGGGCGTTGCAATGATCTGCCCGACATCTTCCACGGGGCGTGGTGTTGGCGAGTTGCCTGCGAGTGACTGCTGCGGCCGATCGGTGTTGTAGTACTCGGCATACGCGCGAACGGTGAGCAGCAGGCGCGTCTCCCCCATCGGGATGATGTGATCCGTACTCTCCCGCCGAATGCTCCCGCTGAGCCGCTCGACGTACGCGTTCTGCCATGGCGACCTCGGCGCCGATACCAGCTCCTCCTCGGTCACTTATGTTCGGGGGCCCAACGCTGCGCTCGTGCACGGCCAGCTGACTTGAAAGTGCCATGATCTCCAGGATGCGCTGCGTGCGATCCTGGCCAGCAAGGCGGAGAAGGGGATGAGTGCACCAACGCCGGAGGCCGTCAAGGCGTTGGGGGCTGGTGACAAGGTGGGGCGATCTTGAGCGTGGTGCAGTGATCGCTCCCGTGAGCGCTTGGCGGCTTTGACTTCGGCTCGATATGACTAGGAATCGTGGAAGGACACGTCTCCCTGGTCGTAGGTCGGCTTGTTGACTTGCGAGTGGCACCTGGTGGCTTCGCTTGAACTCTGCCTCTATTCACTCGCTCAGCCCTTCGGGCTCGGTTCCCATGAAAAGAATGCTGGTCTCTATCGCGTTTGGCGCTCTCGGCTTCAGCCTCACGGCGCCAGCTTTGGCGCAGCGTCAGGCGCCGGATATCGCGGAGCTCCAAAAGCTCTACCAAAAGAAGGTCTCTGAGGCCTGGCTGAAGAACGCTGGATGGTCCTTGTCATGGGAAGACACGCTGAAGCGCGCAGGGAAGGAGGGCAAGCCCGTGTTCGCCTACTTCACGCGGTCCTATTCGCCATGACCGCCCTGTAAGTCATTGGAGAACGGTGCGTTCTCCCAAAAGGATTTTGCCAAGACCATCGGTGACCGCGCGCTTCTCTTCGCGCACGTGACGACCAGGATTCCAGAACATCCGAACGATGGCATGTTGAGCGATGTCGGTGGACGAGGCTTCCCGACCATCGCCTTGCTCTCGCCGGACGGCGAGCTGATCGGGCGGCACAGCGGACCTCGCTCAGTAGAGGGTCTTGCGGCCGCCATCGACCGCGCGGCTGGTCTTATCAACTCACGCGCCATGGTTGCTGCTGGTGACGAAGCAGCCAAAGCGGACTTGCTGCTGTATGAGCTCGGCTTCGGCATCGTCGCCGACTTCAAGACGGCGACCCAGCGCTTTGAAGAGTTGAAGAAGGTGACGCCGGAGCAAGAGAAGGAAATCGGAGGTCTCATGGCAGGCCTTGAGTTCTCTGATGTGATGGCCCAGCGAAAGACGCTCGGCGGGAAAGGCGTCGCTGCCAAGGCTTACGAAATGTACCAGGCTGGCCGTATCGTCACCGGGGACATAGAGGCCGACTTCTGGCTCTCCGGTGTGCTCGCCCACGCGATGTTCCAGCGGGACATCAAGCTTGGCGAAGAGGTCGCCGAGAAGCTCTCGAAGATGGAGAGTTTTCAAGATCCCGGCACCGCCGCGATCCTCAAGAGGATGCTGGCGAGACTTCGCAACCACGACAAGTAGTGGCAGTGCCGCGCCCTAGTTGGATCCGCCATTCCGTAGCGTTCGAGCTCCGGCTAACAGCGATCTGGGCGGAATCACAACCTGCGAGCCCCTTGCATCTACCGCACGATCCAACCGATTGGATGGGCCAGAAGGGCGAGTACTCGTGAACAGAGGCCGTTCCTGACAGCGGCTCTCGTTGAGTCGCACGACAGTGGAGCGCCAACAGCACATCACCGATACCGGCCCTAAGACGGTCAGTCCAGAAGTACGACTTCCACTCCGGACTTTGTCGCATCGTTCGGGGCGGGAATCTCTTTTCTGACGGACGACTGCTGAGTTTCCAGAAGAGCCCACACCGCTCGGCTTGAGAATTCGAGCACTCCGGTCCTCCCGTCCCCAAGGGTCAGGCTTTGGCACCTGACCGTCGACTGGCCCTTGCGACTGATCATCACCACGGTGTTCTCGCTGCGATCCAGGAGCGTCAAGCGCGCGTCGCGGAGCGAGGGGTCCGAGAAGTGGAGACGCGCGCGACGCCGACTGGGCAACACGATCTTCAACGGTGATCCACTAGGTGTCGATTCGACTCTCAGGGTCGTGGAGGCAGCAGCATCAGGTTCCTCCATCACCAGGAGCGTCCATCCGGCACCGCCCAAGCCGTCGAAGCGAAACTCGCCCCGCTCATCGGTCACTTCCTTCCTGAGAAGGCTTCGCGGCACCTCAAGGTCAAGCGGAGCGATCCGTACCTCGGCTCCGTGCACCGGTACGTGGTCCTCGGAGATGACCTTGCCCACTAGAGAGGTGACGGCTCCAGCAGCCGCACCAGAAACGTGGACGTCCGTAGAACTGGGCACGACCTCAAGCGTGGCCATGACCTCGGCACGCTCGACGGAGACGATGGACAGCCCATAGGGTTTCGACGCAAGACCC
>CALHGQ010000411.1 GCA_938030175.1 uncultured bacterium
TCGTGCGCTCGGGTTCTAGGCTCGAAGTCGAGGGCGAGTCGTTCGGCACCCTGGTTCCGGGCGTCGTGCACCGAAACGCTGGACAAGAGATCGAAACTGTCGTCGTAGCCGGTCCACTCCGAGCCCTCCGAGGGGTCATTCAGGAAGAGGACGGAACCCCGATCCCTGGTGCGATCGCGACGCTGATCTGCGGCGAGGACTTTAGCGCTCAATTCGGGGTGGCCGTCGCCATGGCGTCGTCCCACATCGAAGTTCAGACGGCCGACGAAGACGGCAGATTCGAGTTTCTGCGCTCGGTAGAGTCGCCTCGATCCATGGTGAAGGGCGAGGCCAGCGGCTTCGGATACGAACTGAGCCCGGCACCTGACCGTGGGGACGCAGAGCTCACGGTGACGCTGACGCCTTCGAGCTTGGGGGATTCCGTGCTGCGCGGCCGCGTCGTTTGCGCCGACGGATCGTCGAGCGCTGGAGCACGGGTGGCCTGCGAGGGCGCCTTCTTCTCTGCCCAGGTCGAAGACGAATCGGGTCGATTCGAGCTTCCACTCGAGGGCGACGAAACACGGGTCTTAGCGCTCCTTCCCGGCCTGCAGCCCGCCAGCTATGGGCGCGCCCCTGGAGAACCGTGGCCCGACGATCTTGTGCTCACCGTTGGCGCAAAGACACTGAAGATCAGCGGCATCGTGGTCAGCCCAGCGAACCAACCCCTCCAGGGGCTACGGGTCGGCATCACGGACGGTGCGTCCTTCGGTGTGATCTCGGAGCCGGGAGAGAATTTCAGCACGATGCGCCGGATCGAAGACCTCGGCTCCCCGACGGGAACGGCGGGCGACATCACGGACGAGGAGGGTCGATTCGCATTGGAAGGACTGACGCCCAGGACCTACCGGCTACTTGCCCAAGAGCCGTTCACGCTCCGGAGTGTCGCCTCCGAACCCATCCAAGCCGGGCAGTCAGGGGTGCGCCTCATCCTTGACCGGAACGCTCCCGGGGGACCGATCGCTGGGCGAGTGACAGACAGCCAGGGGTCCCCGGTGGCCGGCCTATCGGTCAGCACCCAGCGCGATTTCGGTATCGAGGGTCACTTCAACGCATTCGCGAACGCTGTCCCAAGCCCCACCACCAGGACGGATCAGGAGGGCCACTTCGAGATCAAGTACTCGGCCTTCGAAGACGCGGACATCTTGAGCCACGGCGGCGTCGAGTTCGCTAGCTTCCGGATCCCGCTCGAGGACTTCGAAGACCCCATGAAGGTGGAGATCGTCTTGGAACGCAACTCGCCCTTCATCGTGGAATGGAGCGCGGGCGAGCCACCGGAGGGTGCCGTCATGATGCGACTCGAAACACTAGATGGAGTCACCGAGATGTTGGGGCGCTCGTCGGAGCGAGGCGTAGCCAAGATGAACGAGGTCTTCCTTGGCGGCGCCAAGACGCCCGCGCACTTCGTGCGCGAGGGAAACTACGAAGTGGTGCTACTCAGCGAGGACGATGAGATCGAGCGCTTTCCCATTGTCCTCCAAGGCGGTCTGCTGCAAACGATCTCCCACTGAGCCCGATTCCCATGCCCGTGATCCCATGATGAACGTTCTTGCGCTCGCTCTGCTCCAGACCGCCGCATCCGTTGGAGCCCCTCCCGCAACCGGCGCGATCACGGGCGTCGTCATCGACGCGACAGGCGCTCCCGTCCAAGGCGCCGAGGTCGTGCTCACCGCCGCCGCGACGGGCTACCCCATGCGTCGTGGATCTTCGGACTCAGTCTTCGCCCCCAGCAAAAGCAAAGGTGGCAACTCCCTGACGGATTGGTGGACCTCGACCACTACCGCCGAGGGGACCTTCCGTTTCGCCGACGTCGCCCCCGGCGAGTACGGCCTCGTTGCACAGTCTTGGCGGCCCCGGGACAATGAGCCGTTGGACCCGAGCGACGGGACAGGAGAGCCAGCGGAGCCGCTGGCGATGAGGCCCGCCAAGGCTGTCGATCTGCGGGGCACCGCCAGCGTCGTTGTGGAAGCCGGAACCACGACCGAGGCCGAGCTCCGGTCCCAGGGCGACAGCGAGTTCACCTACGAACGCGGCGCCAGCAACGACGACTGGTACCTCGTCATGAGCCTCAGTCCACCCTCCGCCGACCCCATCCTGGGCTTCGTCGGCTGGCGCGGCGCCTTCGCGCGCGACGCGATCGCCTTCGTCCGACTCGACGCCGGAAGAGCGGTCATCCGCGGGCTACCACCGACGGAGATCCACTACGCCGTCTTCGCCAACGATAGCCATCCCTGCTTCGCGGCGAGCCGGTTCGACGGGGCTCTCAAGCAAACGAAGACCCGCGGCCCCCGACTCATCGGCGGCTGGTCCGATGGCCGTCATGACCCGCCGGAGAGACTCGTTCCCCTGGTCGCCACCGTTCGAGAGCTACATAAGACCGAAGGACGTGGAGCCGTCCTGTCGCGCCTCGCGGTGGGACGGGAAGCGGCTTGGGCCCAAGTATCCGAATCCCGGGGGCCCTCCATCATCGCCGCACTGTCCCAAGTGGACGCCCTCGGCCCCCTGACTCGCCAGGTGGCGTTGGGGGACGGTCAACCCAAGCACGCAGTCGCCGACCTCCTAGCCGCCGACGCCTACGCTCGACTCGCCGTCCCTAGGGAGCCGTCGCGCAGGCGCTAGCCACTCACGGGCAAAGCGCCCAGCTCCACCGTAGCGAGAACACCGGCCTGTCCGTAGCGTAGCCCCCCATGGGCGACACGATCCGATGCGATGAGTGCGGCGCAGCCGCCCGAGAGTCCAGCGACAAGTCCGGCCGCGAACCGTTCTGCCGCTTCTGCGGCGCGGCATTCCGTATGGACCCGCCCCCCGCGGTGGTGGTGGTGCAGGAGGCACGGCCCGAGCACCCGCAGCCACCGCCCTCGGATGAGCGCGAGCCCGCGGCGGCCCCCGAAGCAGGCATCGAAGCAGACCCCAAGGCCTCAGCCCCTCGACGGCGCCGCAGTCCCCAGGCAACGGCCAACCGGATCCTGATCTTCATGGGCCTCTTGCTGTTGGCCGCCTTAGCCGCCACCCAGTGCTCTCAACCGGGCCGCAGGCCGAGCCCCCCGAACCATCGCCCTGGACCCGAAACCAATCGCCCCACCGACCCACCGGGCCGCAAGCCAGCCCCACAGGGCCAAGGCCCAAGCCGCCGGCGATGAACATCGCCAACACCCGCTGAGCCCACCAAGGTGAAGAGCCGAGCCGGAAACCAAGCTTCCGCTCCGTCAGGCAACCCGCCACTCACCGAGCCCCGCCGCTCCACTGCGCTGGCCGCTCCTCAGATCGCTCCTCAGATCGCTCCTCAGGCCGCTCCTTCAGGCCGCTCTTGAGATCGCTGGGCCAATCCCGCTCCATCTCCGTCAGGAGATGGGCCAGAAATAACATTTCCGCCCTTGGTATCGCTTCGCGATACCAAGGGCGGAAATGGTGACCCCAGGGGGATTTGAACCCCCGTCGCCAGGATGAAAACCTGGTGTCCTAGGCCTGACTAGACGATGGGGCCGGGATGTCTTTCGACGCGAGGAAGATAGTGGTGCGAGGGGGGTGTGTCAAACCCTCTCGAAGAAGTTTCTTTCGAGCTTTTTGCCGGCCTACGGAGTGCCCAGAGAAGCCGGGAAGTAGCCGGCCTCGGCGCACCGCCGAAGAACATGGGCGTACTCCCGCTCTAGCCCCGCCACGATCGCCGAACCTTGGTCGGTGCCAGCACCCGAATCAGGCAGGACGGACCAGGTATAGGTCTCGATCTCCACGTGCAGCTCGGGTGCGTTCCAGCTGGCCGTATCGAGCAGCGCGGCATGGAGGATCTCATCCGCGTGAGAGCGAGTCGTCGCTAGGCCGAGGGCGTCCTGGAGATCGACGGGGACGTGGAAGTGGCAGCGCCACTCTTCGGCCCCCACCCACGGGGACTCCGCCCCCTCGGCGACCTCCGCCCGAAGTGCGGGTAGATCCGTGAGATGCAGGAACTCCCCCTCCGCGGAGCGGGCGGTCACCTGGTGGAGAAAGCGCGGCTCATCGAGTCCAAGGAGCGCCTCGACGGCCTCGGGCTGCGTACTGGGTGAGGCGAGGGCAAGGGCACTGGAGAAC
>CALHGQ010000412.1 GCA_938030175.1 uncultured bacterium
GGTCATCCAGAAGGGAAGGCTCGGGGATCACGACCAGGACAATCCCGACGAAGTCGACGGCGTATGCACGATCGATCCCGAAGCCGGTAGTTTTGACGGCGCCGTAGGAATCCCCCGGGCTTACGACGGGAGCCTTGGCGCGCCGCTCGGCATGAGCATCATGCGTGGCAGGTTCATGGACGACCCAACCACGAAGAACACGTTAGCGCAGGTGACTGGCTGGGGAGATCTCCCGACAAATGGTCACTATCGCCTCCGTCTCAAGATTTATACGGGAGCCGTTCCAGTGCGCAATTCCGTTCCCACGGCTGGCTGGACGTATCTGGGGCCCGTCCTCTATAAGGCGCCATTCGTCAACGCTACCGAGTTCTTGTTGGACGACGGACTTCTACCTACCGCGGCTGGCACGTACACGATCATGGCGGAGGTCTGGCAGGGAGGCACTTTGATGCGGACCAGTTACGCGTCAACCTTTGAGATCGTGCTGTAGGTCAGCCCGGTGACTCGGGTTCACCGAGCCTGAGTCTCTTCTCTGGCATCTGAGGGCGCGGGGCGGGTCGCTGGTTTCCAGCGATTCGCCCTGCGCGCTTAGTAGACGAAGAATTGCAGTCCGGTACGGCGTTTGAAACTGCCACTGGATGTTATGAGCCTAGCCCTGAACGTGCGGCGCATCCAGCGTCGGGTGAGCAATGCGCCAGCGCCATTCCTAGCGTTCGTGCGCAGCCCATCACTCATTGTGGTGAAGGCGACTAGAGCGTGAGGGAAGTGGCGCGAACGAACGCAGCACCGTGCAGCTACGAGCTGCAGCTGCTGCATCGACATCGAGCGAAGAGCGAGTTTAGCTGTCTCTGCGATGTGGCGGATTCGGGTTCGTAGCGGTAGAGTCAGCCGGATGCCCACTAGGAAACTTTCGACTTGGATGGGCGTCCTGTTGCTCGTTCCTGCGCTAGCTGTGAGTTGCGTGACGCCGTCGCTGCCGAGAGTGGCGACTGAGCCTTGCTTCGCGGTCGACGCCAAAGCTGCGATCGACGACATCGTGCAGCAGGAGATGGAGGACTCGCGGTTGCCGGGAGTCGCTATCGGGATCGTGCGGGATGGAAAACCCTACTACGCGCGGGGCTACGGCTGGGCAGCGCTCGAAGCGGAGCGGGGAGTGAGCGCGGCGACGACTTTTCACACGGCCTCCATCAGCAAGGTCTTCACGGCGCTTGCCGTGATCAAGCTTCGGGATCAGGGCGAGCTCAGCCTCGATCAACGGGTGGAAGAGCTGTTGCCTGAGCTGCGCTACGCCGACCAGAGAACCAAGAGCATCACGCTTCGAGAGATCCTCAACCACACTTCCGGCCTGCCTGACGTCGACGGGTACGACTGGTCCTCGGCGAAGCGGAGCTCGACGGCTCTTCTCGACTACTTCAAGGCCCGGAAGCTCAAGGCACAGTTCGAACCGGGCTCTAAGTTCCGCTACTCGAACCTTGGCTACGATCTGCTCGGCTTGGTCATCGCGCGCGCGAGCCACGAGTCCTTCGAAGACTACGTCGAGGACGAGATTCTTCGCCCCGCCGGCATGTTCGTCAGCGACTTCCGCTACTACGAGCTCGATGCCCACCGGAGCGCGCTGCCCCACACCAAAAGTCTCTTCGGTCGCGTCAAAGCTCGTGGTGTGTATCCCTACAACCGAGAGCATGCCCCGAGCAGCACCCTCAACGCTTCGGTCGAAGACATGGTTCGCTGGATGGCAGACTTCCTGGGGCGTCTACCCGTGAGCGAGTCGCTCTCGGAGATGACCCAGTCCTCGACCACCCTCACAGACTCGATAGGCCTCGGGTTCCAGCGCTACGACCTCGGCGGCACTCTCGCGGTCGGCCACTTCGGCGGAGACCAGGGGTTCCGCTCTTACTTGCTGATGGTGCCCAAAGAGCGCCTCGGCGTCGTCTTGCTCTGCAACTGCGACTACGAAGAAGACTTCCGGCAGCGCATCATGGGCAAGCTCCTCGCACGGCTCCGGCCCAAGGCGGCTCGCTGAGCGCTAGCTCACCTCGATTTCCACTGGCTCTGAGTCATCCAGTCCGCTGATGCTGGTCCCTCGATACCGGACGGTCCAGGTGCCACGTGTCAGTGGCCAGTGGGGTACCAAGTCGACGGTTGCGTCCACGGACTGCCCCGGCTGCAGGGTCGTGTGGTCCTCGGGGCCCGGGGCGGCGCGCTTAGCCATCTTCCCTCCATAATCCAGCTCGCTTCCATCACGGGTCACTACGAAGATGTGGTTCCGAACGCCCTCGAATGGCGTGTGGTACCGGCAGAAGCTCGCCTCGGCGTCAGAGACGTTCCGGACGGTCATCGTGATGCTTGTTCCACCAGCCGGGGCTAGGGAGACGTGCAGTTGGGCGGCGTGGTCGGGCATGGGGCGGGGGACGACTACTCGCTAGGGCGAATGCGTCGACAAGGTGGCTGGGTGGTGGTGCGGTACGTCGTTCCTACCGCTTGTCTCGGCGGTGGAGGTCGGGCCAAGCCGCGTCGGCTTGCTATCCTCGTGACGCTAGGTCGTTGATGACGGTTTCCGGGATGAAGCGGGCGGCATGGACGAGCGCCCTACCGTACGGCTGTGCTGAACGGAAATGACAGCCATGAGTCGGTAATAGAGCCCCAATCGGGACGGGCCGCACGGACTTTGGGAGCCGCGAGTTTCTCTTCTCGCGGTTCTCAGCGTCCTACCGCATCCTAAACCTGTGACGACCGCTTCTCGCCTCCTCTTCCTCCGCGCCTCTCGTTCGCTGCCGATCCTTCTGATGGCCTCACTGCCGCTGGTCGTTGGATGCAGCGGCGGCGGTGGATCAGAGACAGGGGGTGGGGCTCCACCCTCGGACGGGGACCCCGAGCAGGACGAAGTGGATCTCTCGAACCTGCCGGCGCTCACGGGCATGCAGGTGCCGGCGTGGCAGCCCCTTGAGCTGGAGCTCTCCACCGGTGCCGTGTCGCCCTTGCACGGAGGAAGCCCCAGTGAAGGGGACGCGTCGCCGGGGAACCCTTGGCTGGACTGGCGGTTGGACCTGAGCCTCACCCGGCCCGATGGCGTCCTGGTGCGAATACCAGGCTTCTTTGCTGGCGACGGTGCGGGCGGGGGCCAGGGGGACGTTTGGAAGGTACGCTTCACGCCGCCTTCGATCCCCGGGATCTGGCGCGGGACGGCGGTGCTCCGACGTGGGGGAGGGGTCAACCTCGGCGCTCCCTCGAGCACCTCAGGCGCCGCGGTCTTCGGCCGCACCGTTCAGATCGAAGTGCTGCCGCCAGAGCTCACCGCGCCCGGCTTCTACGGCAAGGGACCCGTGCAGGCCAGCGGGGACGGGCG
>CALHGQ010000413.1 GCA_938030175.1 uncultured bacterium
GACAACTGGCCGGTCACGCGGTGCAACGCGTTCGGAGTAAGGGCCGGTGAGCACACCGTGCGCGGCCCGCTTGAGCAGGAAGCAATCGATTCGATGCCGGTATGCGGCCAGTGTGCCCGCCGCCAGCCGAAGGAGACCCGATGACCGACGCAATCACGCCTGCATCGCTGCGGGCACACGCGGACTGGATCGACGGGTGCGGGCATGGCCTGGGTCCGGGCGAGGCTCTCCGCGCCGAGGCTGCCCGTTTGGAGGCTGAGTCTGCCCGCGGCGAGACGTACGTTCTCGAACTCGCGAAGGTTTTCCGCGACGCGCAGGGCTACGAGACAAGCCTGGATCGGTACTCAGCTGAAGTCGTCGAAGACTGGAAGCGGCCGATCCGCGCTGTCCTGGATCGGCTTGCGGCTGATGGGCGTCTACTCCCCGAAGGCGAAGATCGGACCGTCTACGACGACACGACGCTTGAGCGGGTCTACCGGGGTCTCGCGGCGGCTGGAATCGAGCTTCGTCAGGCGGTGGACGTTGTGAATCAGATTCAGAATCAGGGCATCCTGTTCCGCCAGTCACCTGACGACGACTACGACACCCCGCCCGCTGTGTCTGTCCCGGACAGTGGGCCGGATGGCACACCGGAGAAGCCCTGGCCGAGCCTGCGTGCGGTACCGGTGCCCGTCCGTGAAGTCAGGGACCGTCACGGATTGCGATGGGAACGCCACTCAGATACCGAGTGGCGTGGCTGCGACTGGAGTAGCGCTTGCGCGGCCGGACACCCCGAGGACGCCCCGTTTGTGCGTGTGGACGGAGACAAGGCATGAACGGGCACGGGGCGGTCATCATCTGCGGCGGGAACTTCGACCGCCTCGAACCGCGCAGCGAATGCCCAAATACAGTGCACGATTGGCCGCTGCCAGTCGGATACAACGATGCGGCGGAGGTCGCTGCATCGCGACTCGCCAACGGCTGGATCAACTCCCGGTGCCCGGACTGCCGCCTGTACGGGTGGCGTCCCGGACGCTTCCGCGGGCTCGCTGCCGAATCCCGGCGAGTCGTGGCGCGTGTGGACGGAGACAAGGCATGACGAACGAGCCTTACTACCAAGATGACCTCGTCACCCTCCATCACGGCGACTGCCTGGATGTGCTGCCCACGATCTCTGGTGTCGATCTCGTGATCACATCTCCGCCCTACAACCTGTCCGCAGCCCCTTGGGGCCACCTCGGTCACTACAAGCAAGGCGACCAAACCGGTTCCGGGAAGGCATGGCTCGGAGCGTCCAAAGCGGGCGGCGGAATCGCCTATGACACCCACGACGATTCAATGCCGTGGGTCGAGTACGAGTCGTGGCAGAAGAAGTGCCTAAGCGCAATATGGAGCGCTCTCACCGACCGTGGGGCCATCTACTACAACCACAAACCTCGCGTTGTTGGCGAGCGCGTATGGCTACCCACTGAGCTGAACCCGGGGCTGCCCCTGCGGCAGGTGGTCATCTGGGCGCGGTCCGGCGGAATGGGCTACACCCCGACTGCGTACATGTCCACGCACGAGTGGGTCCTCGTCATCGCCAAGCCGGAGTTTCGCCTCAAGTCGCGCGGCGCATCGGGTGTTGGGGATGTTTGGTCGGTACCGCAACAGCCGAATGCAGACCACCCTGCTCCATTTCCGATTGCGATCCCTGCCCGCGCCATCGATACCACAGAGCCGAAGCTCGTCCTGGACCCGTTTGCAGGGTCTGGGTCGACACTCATCGCTGCGTCGAACGCCGGTGTGCCCTCCATTGGCATTGAAAAGTCCGAGCGCTACTGCGAGCTGATCGCTCGTCGGCTTGCGAACCAGACCATGGCCCTTGACTTCTCAGGAGAAACAGTATGAGCACCGCGGAACAGCGAACCGTGCCCGATTCGGTGCTCGCCGCGCACGGACTGCGATCACTCGGTGAGCGTCCAACCATCGAGAAGCTACGAGAAATGGCGTCCGCATTCCTCAATGCCGCCAACGATGCCGAGAGGAGCCTGTCTTGAGCACCGCGGAACAGATCATCGCCGAGCACCGCTGGTCGGCACTCACGGACGCGTGCAAGTGCGGTGACCCGACGATCAGCTGGGGCGCGCACGCCGCGCATGTGGTGGCTGCACTCACCAACGCCGGCCACGCGCTCGTCGAGCTGCCCGAGGGGATTCCGGACGACGACGGGCAGGTGTGGTTCGACGAGTTCGACGTCCGCGTCGACTGCACCGGGACGAGCCGGCCGTACGAGGTGTGGGTCGGTGGCCGATCACGCTCCGCAGCTGGGCTCGAGCATCTGGCGGCCGAGTACCTGGCTGCTGCTCGTGTGGCGGAAGGCGGTGAGCGCGGTGATCTGTGAGCGCTTCACCCTCTACAACGGGATCTACACATGCGAACACGGAACATGGTCGTCGCGGGCCGCCTACGAGAAGCACCAGCGATCGACCTTCACCGACCATCCGCCCGGGTGCGGGACGTGCGATGTGTGCGGCAAAGACGCCCTGTACTGCATCGACGGACTCAATGTGTGCCACCGGCACGCTGCGGCCGCGGAGGGCGGTGACCAGCCGTGAGCCAGGACCTCGTCCGCGCACGCCGCGGCATCCACAACGGTGCAGACACCTACGCGGAGCAGGCCGAGACCGCCCTCGCTGCGGTGGTGCACGAGAACAACGAACTCC
>CALHGQ010000414.1 GCA_938030175.1 uncultured bacterium
GGAGGGCTTCGCCCTCGACGCTGACGCCAGCGTTGCGCGAGGCAGCCGACTTCAGAAGGCTGTCACCTACCTCATCAATCAGAGGGCCGCGCTGCTTGCCCACCTGAAGCACGGCGAGATCCCGATCCACAACAACGACACAGAGCGGGATCTCCGGCATGTGGCCGTGGGCCGCAAGAACTGGATGATCTTTGGGAGCCAGCGAGGCGGCGAAGTCGCTGCGCGACTGTACTCGCTTGCGTTGAGCTGCAAGCTCAACGGCGTTGATGTCCAGGCCTACCTAGAGGACGCTCTAGGGCTCGTCGGGACGACGCCTGCGTCGGAGATCGCCAGGCTGACGCCTTGGGGCTGGGCGGCGGAGCAGCGCGCTACGCTGGCCAGCTGAGCGACTGCCGTTGCAAAGTCGACGGGCCTGCGACATGGGCTGGCCGGACACGTACTGCCGGAGGCCCTGCTCCCTCTGCATCGGAGCCCACCCGCACCGCCCATCCATGTGGAGACCCATCAAAGAGAGGCCGGCTGCCGATGGCTCTCTCCCAGCGGACCCCTGGCTGCCAATGGGGTTGGATTGCCCGGCGCTCAACCTGGATCGACTTCGCTGGAAGGTGGACGTAGCCCAGCACCCTACCGTCGTTCGTCGCCGGAGCCGCGTCCGGCTGCGACTGGCTCAGCCCCCAGAATTGCCGAGAATTTGGGCCGGAATGCGAGGTTGGCGCACGGCGGTGAAGTCCCCGGCGAGCACGGCGCCCGTTCAACAACAGACTCCGCGGATCCACTCCTGGCCAGCACCTCGGATAGCCCCAAGAGACTAGGCGCGCTTGGCAACGAGTAGGTTGGGCGCTCCGCGCTACGTCAACGCTGTCGGCGCGAGTTTTCGTGGGAGCGAGCCATGGGCTGTAGTGGCCTGCATCGACTTTAAGCCTTGTTGGGGAGGCTAACTAGTCCGGGATCTCGTCCAGGCGCCCTCTCAGGCGCTCAAGCGAATACGCGTCGCCTGGCAGGATTCGCTCCCAATACTCGGGATCATCAACCGGTGAGAGGGAAGCGACGTATCGCTCGCGACTCATGTACTCGTACACCGAGAACCCCTCCACCACCGCAGGGGTCACCTTCGAAGGATCGCTCTTGGAGTCGGGGTCGAAGGGATCGCCCAAGGCCTCGGCCAAGTCAGACATGGGGATGTAGCCGACCGTGGGCTCACCAGTGGCCCGCATCAGGACCGCGCCTCCGTCAACGCAGCCGGCGAGCAAGAGCCATCCCGCGTCGAGGAACATCTTGGCTGGCAAGTGCGTGTCCTCTCCGAAGCACTGTCGAAGAGAGCACATGTCGTGGCGGTAGCCACCGCCATTCACAGGCCAATACTCCAGCAGAATCTCCTGCTGGCGGTCGCCCAAGACCCAGAACGCGGGCGGCATCGAGCTCGTGCTAGGCCGCGACGGGGAGTGCGCTCTCCACCAGGCGCCTACCTTCGGGTCCATCTCAGTATACTTTTTTGCAGTCATGGCAAGAGTTGAGGTCGCGAACACACGGCCATCCGAGTCCGCAAGGAAGTCTAATCCTGGAACTACGGCCTTGCCAGCGCGATCATCGTTGCGCCCGAGCGAAGAGGCGCCAGGACCGCACGCTGACAGCGCCGACTGCACCGCTTGAGCGTGGCCATGGAGCTGGGGCTCGGGGCCTAGGACCGCCCCTATTTAAGCTGGAACGACTAGGACCGGACGGCTGTGCTGGTGGCGCTGCCTCTGACAGTACAGACGTATCCAGAGCGCTCCAGAGGAGCCGCTGCGCTTTCTCCCAGAACCATCCACGCTTCCCCATGCTCGCTGCGTATGCGAGCAAGTTCACGACGCCCGCGTCTGGGGTCAGAGTCGATTCGTAACCGAATTGGAACCCTAGGCTCTGTGATGCAACGGAGCCAAAAGGTGAGCTCGCTGCCACGGTTCACTTGGCTCTTTACCTGAAGCGGAATGGCGCTAGCCGCCAACGCCAGCGCGAGGCTGGCCGTACCTAGCCCAGTCGAAGTTGGGTGTTCCCCCTTTCGGTCGTCCGAGGTCGTCGCGCCGCGCGGATCGAGGAAGCTAGCCACCTCAGCCGCGTCCATGCCCGTCCCTTCGTCGCGCACGATCAGGCGTACGCTGTAACCGGAGTCAGAGACTTCGGCCGTCCGTTCCGCGAGGACCGTCACGGACCCCATCGGCTCACGCGCACTGCGCACCGTGGCTTCCATCGCGTTGAGCGCGACGTTGCGCAGCGCCCTTCGAAACGTTCGCTCGTGGACGAGCACATGCAGGTCCTTCGGACACTTCAGTCTCACCGACGGCGTCCGTCCCAAGGGCGCGCGGGCGGCGGCCGCGGCGGCGCGCACTTCCTCCGAGACTGCCTTGCGCAGGTTCACAAGTTCAAGGGAGGCCAGCTCCGCCGCGCGGTCCACCCCGTGGGCCATGCCTGTTTCATCGGGCACAAGGAGTGCCGACTGCGCGAGGTCACGCGCCGCCGCCAACGCTCGGAGCACCTCCTTCGAATCCCCTTCGTTCCCTCGCCCTGCAAAGAGCAGCGCCCGGGTGAGTTCGTTGCGGAGGTCGTGCCCCGCGGCAGCAGTCGCATGGGCCTGGGAAAGTCGTGACTGGGTCCGCAGACGCTCAGTCATCAGGTCCTGCTTGCGGCGCACGGCGAGCGCGAGGGTGGCTAGCTCCACGAGGGCCGCGCGACTCGGCATCCGTCCCGGCGCGGCAGCTGCGATGAGGACGCAGCCTTCCACCACCACCACCGCTTCGTCCTCTCCGCCGCAGGCAGACGGCCGGAGCCAAGTCCGATCGGTCTGGGAGGGCAGCCCGCCACCGGCCCAGTGCCGCGCGAAGGTCCGAACCACCGCCCTTGCGGCAGGGAACGCGAGGGTCGGCTCCCCCACCGCTCCTCGGGGTCCGCTGGACTCCCACCAAGCAAGTCGCACGAGGCTCAGCCGAGCCGCCACCTCCGTCCAAGCCTCCGCGAGATCGACGGAGATGGGCTCCCCCTCTCCGGAGGAGTCGCCACGGGGTGAGCCCCTGTACTCCGCGGTCAGGAGACGGGTTAGCGCGTGCCAGGGGTGCCTCACAAGGAGAGTCTGACGAGCCGAGCCCCCAAAAAGAAGCGCCTTCAACCCTGCCTCTCGCTTTCAGGCGTTGCCCGAGGCCGTCGGCCATCTAACCCCTGTGAGTGCGCATTCGTAGCCCGCTCACAGCCCCCCCCTCGTGGCCAAGGTCCACGTGCGTCACCCAGACGTAACGCGGAGCGAACCTAG
>CALHGQ010000415.1 GCA_938030175.1 uncultured bacterium
CCCCCTAGAACTCCTCGATGAACCCCGTTCTCACAGCTCTCCTCGGTCTCCAAGAGATCGACCGCGAAATCTTCAAGGTCGAATCAGAACTCGAGCGCCTTCCGAAAGAAGAGCAGCAACGCAGCGATGAGCTGGGCAAGATCCGCGAGAAGGTGGCCGTGAAGAGCCAAGAGGTGGCCAGCCTCCGCGCTGAGATCCAGGAGATTGAGCACACGACGGTGGGCCTTCGGCAGCGACTCAAGAAGCTCGAGTCCTCCTCCAATGACGGCTCAGCCGACGCGGCTCTCCTCGCCAGCTACCAGCACGAGATGCGCAACATCAAGCGCAACGTCAGTGGGGCTGAGGACGACGGTCTCAAGCGCGTTGGGCGGGCCGAGATGATCGACGAGGAGATCGCTGCCCTGACTGCCAAGCTAACCGAGGGTGAGACGGTCTTCGCGGAGTTCCAAGCCAACGTCGCGACCGAAACCAAGGCGGCCCAGGCCAAGTTGGATGAGCTCCTGAAGGAGCGTAGCACCAAGTCGTCCGACGGGATCTCGCCCACGGAGCTCGAGACCTACCGGGGGCTCCTGAAGACCCGCGAGGGCGAAGCGTTGGCCGAGCTCGGTGACGGGCTCTGCGAGGGCTGCTTCGTGAACCTGCCGAAGAACATCGTGGTGCGTCTCGCTCGCGGGACCGAGCTGGTGCAGTGCCCCTCGTGCGACCGCATCCTCTACACGTACTGAGCCCACGCGCTGAGTCCGCACGCACTGAATCCACACTCACTGGGTCCACACTCACTGGGTCCACGCCGGGCGTGACCCCCAGTTGCGCCCTGGCCCTGGGGCACTCAGCTGGCGCGAAATGAAGCAGCGGCAACTTCTCTGGGTTTTGTGGGCGACGGTGGCATCGTCTTCGCAGTTCAACACCTGCGAGCCAGCCGATGCCAGAGACGCCGACCCATTCCATTCCCCCTAACGGAGATCCCTCCGAGGAGATGGCAAGGGACCGGCGCTTGGTCGTGATCGTCGAAGCGTTCCTGCGCCAGGTGAGGAACGGAGGGAGCCTCGATCCGGAGCCATTTCTAGCGGCCTCAAATGACCTCCGAAGCGAGCTAGGCCCGCTGCTCCATGGTGTCCTCCGGCTGGAACAGATCTCTTCCACCATGGATTCCCATCGGAGGACTCGCGGAGCCCGACTCCCGGACTCCGAAAGGGACGAGTCTGGCTAGCACTGCCCAGGGCCTGTACCTTGGCTAGGTGGAACAGGCAGACGTAGACGCAGCTCTCCAGGCTGCCGCCTCGAACGATGAAGGTGCCATGGAGCACGTGGCTCCGGTGCTAGAGGCGTACCGTGCGCGGATCGAGAGGATGCTGCGGCTTCGAATGGACCACAGGGTCGCGGGTCGCGTGGGGGTCTCGGACGTCATGCAGGATGCCTACATTGAGGTCGTCCGGCGGCTGCCGGCCTACCTCGCCGAAGACCCAGAGCCGAGCGAGACGAAGCGCGGACGCATGCCGTTTTTCCTCTGGGTCCGCTTCATCGCAGGTCAGGCGCTCAAGCAGACTCACCGGCTTCACCTCGGGACCGTGGGGCGAGACGCAGGTCGTGACGTCCCCATGCACTCCGGCGGTGCCCCAGAGGCTAGCTCTCTGATGCTCGCCAATGCACTCGTGGAGAGTGGCATCTCGCCCTCTGGGATCGCGGTCCGGGAGGAACAACGGGAAGCGCTGAACGAAGCACTTTCAAGCCTGGACGCCGAAGACCGAGAGGTGCTGTTCATGCGGCACTTTGAACAGCTCTCCAACAAGGAGATCGCGGCCGTTCTGCAGCTCACTCCCGGCGGCGCGAGCCTGCGACACCTCAAGGCACTGGGTCGACTGCAGCGTGCGCTGGCGCAGTTCGGGATCACCTTTGACCCGGCCTCGGAAGCGCGATGACGGACCACCGAGGGGACAGCAGTAGTGCGCTTCAGAGCCGTCACGAGCTGGAGCTCGCGGCGTTGGTCGAAGGGTTCGAGGAGGCGAGACGCAAGGACCCTAGCAGCGTGACGGTCGAATCGTGGTGCCAGCAGCACCCTGAGTTCAAAGACGAGCTATCGGAGCTCCTCCCTGGCCTGCTGCTGATGGAGAGCGTGGCGAGCGAGACTTCCGAAGCGGCGGACAGGCGCACCGAGCTTGAGCCCATGCCTGAGTCGATCGGAGAGTACCGCATCAAAGCGCGGATCGGCCGAGGGGGAATGGGGATCGTCTACCTTGCGGAGCAGGCGTCACTAGGACGCGAGGTCGCGCTCAAGGTGCTACCCACCAACGTGGACCTGGATCGCGGGTTCTTGGAGCGCTTTCAGCGCGAGGCCAAGGCGGCGGCGAGGCTCCTCCACCCCAACATCGTGCCGGTCTTCGGCGCGGGGCAAGCGGACGGACGGCACTTCTTCGCCATGCGCTACATCGAAGGCGCGTCCCTCGATGATCGGCTGCGTGACCTACGCAGCAGCAGCGATGCGGCCGGCAGCGATGGCCAGGGCTTTCCCCAGCGCGAGGCCGCAAAGATCGTCCTAGAGGTTGCGAGTGCCGTGGCCCATGCCCACTCGAAGGGCATCTTGCACCGCGACATCAAGCCAGGGAACGTCCTCCTGGACGGCGACGGCAGGGCGTGGGTCACGGACTTCGGCCTGTGCCGGATCGATGACGCGGGGCAGCTCACCAGCGATGGTGCGATCCTCGGCACGCTGCGATACATGGCGCCAGAGCAGATCGAGGGCGTCGCGGACGAGCGCAGCGACGTCTACGGCGTGGGGCTCCTCTTGTTCGAGCTCTTGACGATGCGGCCGGCGTTCGACTCGGTGAAGAGGGCCAAGGTCGTGCACGACGTCTTGCACACGCCTGTTCCGCGGCTTCGGCGTCTTCGCAGCGACATCCCTCGCTCGCTAGAGACGATCGTCCAGAAGGCGACGGCCAAGCTCCCGCAGGAACGCTACCCGAGCGCTGAGGCGCTACAGCGAGATCTCGAGGCCTACCTTGAGGACCGCCCGATCAGCGCCCGTCCGCCGAGCGCGCTTTACCTCGCACGACTCTTCGCGAGCCGCCACCGACTCGCGACGGCAGTGGCCGTGATTGCGTCGCTGCTTTTGGGCCTGCTTGGAACGCTCTACGTCCGCGACCTGCGTGCGAGTCGCGAGCTCAGTGAGCGTCGCGCGTACGTTGGAGACCTCGCAGCCGCTGAGGCGGCCCTGCGTGAGGGGGCCACGCAGCGTGCGCGATTCCACCTTGACCAAGCACCCGCCTCCCTTCGCGCTTGGGAATGGGCGCACCTCAACGCGCGTATCGACCAGTCCTTAGGGGCCGTCCAGCTCTCAAACAGCACCCTCAACGACCTAGCGGTGGACCCATCCGGCAGCCGCGTCGCCGTGGCCTCTGTGGATGGTGTGAGCGTTGTGAATCTCCCGAGCCTGGAGGCGTTCGTGCAGATTCGATGCGGCCGCACGCGGGTCGTGGCCTGGGACTCCACTGGCCGACATCTGTTCGCTGGACTCCTGGACGGAAGCCTGCATCACTACGGTCCGAGCGACGAGCCGGGTGGAGGTGAGTTCGAGCTCCTGGCGTCGATGCAGATTCCGCAGGAACAGCGGCGCGAACCCAAGTCGATGGCGGTGCATGGGGACCACGTGATCGTTGGGGTCAGGCGAGGCCCGGTGCTTCGCTGGAGACCCAGGGACAACTCCCTCACTCTCGTGGATGTTCTGGGCGGGCACATGGTGTCGGTGGGGAGCCAGGCCGAATCTGACCCCGATCTGAGCCCCTTCGACGCCGGGTCAACCGGCGGGGCTGTGCCCGCTTGGAGCCCCGAGGACGAACCCCTCTACTGGGCAGCCTCGGGTGCAGGCGAGGTGGCGATCTATCGGGGGGTAGAGCGTCTCCGCATGTTCCGGGTCGACAACCGCCAAGCAGAAGTGACCGAGGTTCATCTCGATCCCAGCCTCGAGAGCGGCGTCTTTACGACACGCGTCGGCTCGGTCCTCGGGTTCGATCATGCGGGCGAGGAGGTCTTTGAGCTCTACCGCGCATCCAAGGAGGCCCGCGCTCTGGCCGTCGATGGTCGACTCGTGGCGGCCGTGGGAACGGACAAGCTCGTGCACATCGGCGACCGCGAACGGCGCACCGAGTTGAGGGCGCTCAGTGGCAGTCCGCACCCATTGAACGCGGCGGCGTTTGCCCCAGGGAGCCGGATGATCCTGACGGCCAGTGAGGACGGATGGCTACGGGCATTCGATCGGAACGTATCCGGCGGTGGTCTCCAGCTCCACGGGCATATCAACGACGTCAACTCTGTGAGATTTAGCCAGGACGGTCGGCGGCTGATCACCGGCGGACGCGACGGCGTAGTGGTCGTTTGGGATGTGCAGCGAGCGGTGCCCCTAGAGGTCTTCACGGAGCCCGACAGCACCGTTGCGGTCGTAGGATTTTTGAACCATGGGGGGGTGGAGACGATCTACGCCGGCGGGGTCAACGGGAACGTCTATTGCTGGACGGAGACGAAGTCCGAGGAGAGCGGCTCGCCCGCGGTGAGCTCCGGGTCGATGTCAGGCCCAAGGACACTCAAGGTGCTGCGCGTGCGTCCCTGGATCAACGACGCGGACCACGACGAACGGACGGGGCTCGTCTTCTTCGCGACATCCAATGGCATCACCTGCATGGATCCCGCAACCCTTGAACTCACTTCGCCGCTGGAGTCTGGAGCCATGGTGGGTGACGGCTCGTACTTCTCGAGCGTCACCGTCCATGGCGGACGCGCGTATGCCATGAGCCGGACGGGTGAGCTGCTCGTCTTCGACCCGATCACGGGTGAGACGCTCATGACCCGCGCCACCGGCTTTCCGACCCTTGGCTCCAGACTGTCCATGACGGGCGGCCTGGAGGGGGACGGTCAGCGCGTAGCCCGCGGCGTCTTTGTCTCCAGCAAGCGAGACGTCGTTGCCTTCGACGCAATGACGGGGGACACCGACGTGCTCTTCTCGAGCCGGACAGCGGATGGGTTCCTGGGCGAACTCGTGATGGAGGCCCTTTGGATTGAGGACGGCGAACGGATCCTCGCGACGACTCGCAACGGGCTCGTGAGCGTGTGGGACCCCAAGAGTAAGGAACACCTCCTTGACCTGCGTGGGCACAAACACTGGGCGATGCGTATCGAGCGCTGTAAGGCCACCGGCTGGATCGCTTCCCTGTCCTCCTACGGTGGGGTCAGGCTTTGGAATACCATCTCCTCCAATGACTGGGCTGAGCTTGCGGCGGAGGGGCCCTTGCTGGTGGACGAGGCGAGCGCCCAGGCCGCCGCCGCTTCGATCGAGCGACGGGGGCTCATGGAGCGCGTTGCGGCGGCGTTTACAGAGCACGACAAATGGACGTCGTGGCCCGATCGCATGCTCGCCAATTCATGGCATCGGGCCAACGCGGCTGACATCGACATGGCCGCTGTTTACGCGTTGGGCAGTGCGGATTTGTACCGCAACACGGAGACGGTCGCGCTGCTGGAATCAGCGAGTACTCGTCTGCCCCCGGGCCACGTCCTTCAGCCATTGATGGACCGTGCGCTCGCGCGCTCTTGGGACGTCATGGCGTGGCGCGATGCCCGGCGTGGCAGGTCGCTCGTAGAGCTATCGTCGGAGGGCGTTCTCCCCGCGCGGAAGACCGTATTCGGCGTGGGCGCTTTGTGCGTGCCTTTCGTCGCCATCGGAACGCTAGGGGCGCTTGCGCCTTTCGCTGGAGAGATCCTCTGGCTGAGTCGAGCAGCTAACGCGCGCTAGTCTTCGACGGATCCCTGGCAGCTGCCGCGCCGCGCTAGCTCCGCAGCGAGGCGCTCGCGGATCTCGTTCTTGGGGACCGTCCAAATCGGGGCGAGGAGCTTTTCCTCTGGGGAGTCGCCGGTGATTCGATGCAGGATCTGCTCGGGCCCGAGTCGTTCCACGAAGTCCGCGAGCCACTCGACGTATTCTTCGGCCGTTTGCACGGCGAGCTCACCTTGCCTCCACTGGTGGGCCATCTGGGTCTTCTTGAGCACCATCAGGTGGTGCACTTTGACCCCGTCGACACCCGCTTGCCGCAAAGCACGAGCTGTGTTCCGCGCTCCTTCTTGGCCGTCGCCGGGCAGCCCAAGGATCGCGTGCCCGACGGTAACGAGGCCGGCCTGTCGAGCGCGGGCCGTCGCGTCCTGGAACTCATCGAGCGTGTGCAGCCGGTTGATGTCGAACAGTACCTTGTCGCTTGCGGACTCCAGGCCGAGCTCGAGCCAGACGTCGGTCTCCTGCGCGAGGTCCTCGAGGGCGCGCAGCGAGGAATCGGGCAGGCAGTCGGGTCGCGTGGCGACGGCCACGGCGACCAAGGGGCCCCCGGCCGAGGCCAAGTGCGGACGGAAGACGTCCAGCACCTCGGCGAAGCGGCCCTCGTCGACGTAAGTGTTCGTGTAGCTCTGAAGGTAGGCGATGACTCCGGGCTCGACCGCGCGCTCTGATCCGCGCCGTCGCCGGCGCGCGACCCGCTTCAGACCCTCGCGGAGCTGGTCGTCGAGGCCGTCGCCCGCCTTGAGCGCGCCCGTGCCCGAGCCCTCCACGTCGCAGTACGTGCAGCCCCCCAGGCCCTTCGTGCCGTCGCGGTTGGGGCAGGTGGACCCCGCGTCCAAGGCGACGCGATAGACGGCGCGCCCGAAGCGCTCTCTGAGCCACGGCTTCAGGGTTCGAAAAGGAAGCGGCAAAGGTGGGGGGGCGGGCTCCATGGCGCGCATGATACGGCTTGCTACCATCCCCGGCCCGATTCTGTTCGACCCCCACGACCCGAGCCCTCTCCGGACGGCGTCCTTTCCCCCGCACCTCTTTGGAGATCCAGCCCATTGTCATCGGGACCGCCGGTCACATCGACCACGGCAAGTCCACCCTCGTTCAAGCCCTGACCGGGACCGATCCGGATCGATGGGCGGAGGAGAAGGCCCGCGGCATGACCATCGACCTCGGTTTCGCGCGCATGGACCTGCCGGATGGCCGTCGCGTCGGCATCGTGGACGTGCCGGGTCACGAGCGCTTCATTCGGAACATGGTCGCCGGGGCGACGGGGATCGACATCGTGATCTTGGTGGTCGCCGCGGACGACGGCGTTATGCCGCAAACGCGCGAACACCTCGCGATCATGGATATGCTCGGGGTCGGGCGAGGCTTCGTGGCTTTGACGAAGGTCGACGCGGTCGACGCCGAGATGGCGGAGCTCGCGGAAGAGGATGTCAGGGAAACGGTCGAGGGGACCTTCCTCGAGGGCTCGCCGATTCTGCACGTCTCCGCCCTCGAAGGCATCGGCATGGACAGCTTGAAAGAGCACCTCATGTCCATGGCGACCGACGCGGAGCCGCGTCAGTCCGAAGGCGTGTTCCGTATGCCGGTCCAGAGGGTCTTCAGCGCGCGCGGCTTTGGCACCATCGTGACGGGGATCCCGGTGACGGGAGCCCTCAGCGTCGGAGAGGTGGTCGAGCTTTTGCCGAGCGGACAGAAGGGGAAGGTGCGCGGAATCCAGGCGTACCACGAGGCGACGGACGTGGCGCGCGCTGGGCACTCCACGGCGCTCAACATCGCCGACATCGATCACCACGAAGTCAGTCGCGGCGACGTGGTCGCCACCCCGGGCTTCTTCAAGCCGCAGACCATGGTGGGCGCACGCCTCAAGGCACTGCACACGCTCCAGACCTCGGTGGCGAACCGGATGCAGGTGCGTGTGCACACGGGCACCGCGGATGCTATCGGCGAACTTGTGCTCTTGGACGCGGAAGAGCTCAACGCCGGTGAAGAAGGACTGGTGCAGTTCCGCATGGAGACGCCGCTGGTTTGTGCTCCGGGTGATCCGTTCGTCGTTCGATTGGCGTCACCAGCGCTGACCCTTGGCGGTGGAGTGATCCTCGAAGAGAGTCGCTACCGTCTGAAGCGCTTCAAGACCTTCATCATCGACGAGCTGGAACGCCAGGCAGCGAGCCTCGGTTCGACGTCGGCGCTCCTGGAGGCCATGTTGGTGCGCTCCCCTGAGCGGTGGGCTTCGCTCGATGATCTCGCGCTGGGGGTCAAGCGTCCTAGGGCCGAGACGGAAGGGCTCCTGGGCGACATGCAGGCCGAGGAGAAGGTCGTGGACCTCGGCAAGTCCAAGTGGATCCACACGGAGACCCTCGCCCTGTGCCTTGAGGAGCTCAAGGAGGCGTTGGATAGCTGGTTCGAGGAGAACCCGCTGCGTGCTCGCATGGATATTCGGGACCTCCGCGCCGGCATGAAGCTTGATCCCGCGCTGGTGGGGGTGCTGCTCGAGCGCGAAGAGCAGGCGGGGCGAGTGGTGCTCTCGGCCGGCGGTTTCTTGGCCTTGGCCGGCCGTGAGATTGCCCTCGACCCCGAAGTCCGTCAGCTCCGGGACGGGGTCCTCGCCAGGCTCAAGGAGGCGCGCTTCCAGCCGCCTAGTCCCGACGAGCTCGCCGCGGCGCTGGGTGCCCCGCGGGACTCGATCGATACGATTTTGAAGCTGGGCGTGGACGAGGGAGGGGTGACGCACATCGGCGCTGACCTCTATTTGTCGGGCGAAGTGGTGGAGGAGGCGCGCCTCGCGGTCGCTTCCAACTGCGAAAAGAACGGGCACCTGGAGATTCCGGAGCTGCGAGATGCGCTCGGGACGACCAGGAAGTTTCTCATTCCTATCCTCGAGCAGTTCGACACCGAGGGACTCACGATGCGCCAGGCGGGCCGGCGCGTGCTGAAGAAGCGATAGGCGCGAACGGGGCTCCTTGCCCCAAGAACGCCGATGTGGGCCAGTCCGCCGGGCGGGTGGCCTGCTCCCATGCTGCACGCCGCGGCGGCGGGCGGAACTTTTTTCCCGGTCGCAGAACGGGATCTAATCTCAGAATCTAGCCGTTGACTGCGGCTGGCCGTCGGGTGAGGTCGATCTCGCTATTGGTTCCCAAATGAGGGGCGGCTCTCGCGGCAGGTGCAGCGGTCGGGCGCGTTCCTCGGTATGACCAACCCGCCCAAGATGTCTGACGTTCCGATGTATCCCCAGCCGCCGTCCAATGAAGACGGATTCTTCGGCCGTTCCGAGCCCGACTTTGACCAAAACGCCCCAGGCGAGGGTCAAGAGTTCGACGAGAACTCCTGGTTGCTCGACGAAGAGGCCGCCGAGGCGAGCGCATCCGAGGGCGCGCCGTCGTTCGAGTCGGTCCATGCGCTGCCTGGCGAGTTCAACGAGCGTCTAGACACCGTCGAGGCGTGGACGCCCGACGGTGAGGGCGCCATCGAGGGGGAAACTTCGGGCTACGACCCGGACCGCCCCGAGGACACGCTCGACGCCTTCGCGGAGGGCCTGACCAAGACGGACCCGATGGTGGGTGCTTCGTTCGTGGGGCCGGAGCCGGCGACCCGAGCGTTCTCGCGTGCCCTCGTGCCAGCGGGCGCCGCGCTCTTGATCTCGTTCTGCGGGATCGCGGTGTGGGCCTTCATGAAGAAGCCTGTCACGAACTCGAACCCCTCGGACATCGACGTGGCTGCACCCGACGTGGTGGACTCCCTCGAGGGCAACAACGTCGACATGGTCGCGCCCCTTGGCGTGGACGATGTCAACTCTGGCGGACGGATCAGCTTCCAGCGCGACGGCTCCACCAAGCGGGTTGGCGGAACCAGCGGCGGGGCGTCTGCAACGGTGAGTAGCCCGCGCGAGCCCGGCGAGCTTCCCAATGGCGGCAACAACGGACGCTCTAGCTTCTCGGCCTTTGGTCGCAACAGCGCGGCCGTCCAGCCCAAGAGCTCGGTCGACGTGGAAGAAGCAGGCGAAGGGGCTGACCCCGACGTCCTCGTGAACGCAGCAGAGTTCAACGCCAACCTTGATCAGGGCGTTGCCAACTCCACGCTCGATACCTTTGGCGGGCTTGAGGACGACGTCTTCTTGCCCCAGGACTTCATGGACTCCTTCGTACTGAGCATCGATCCCATCGAGGACATTGCATCCATCTACGGGGACGTCAACACGCGCGACGAAGTGGACTCCTTCGCGGACCTTGGCTTCGCCCACACGGATCCCTTCGACAGCAAGGGCTTCGGCGACTTCAGCGTCACGCAGTGGGAGGGCATAGGCGAGGACTCGAGTGTCGCCAGCGTCGAGGAAGAGTACGACGTGTTCCTGCCGTTCGGCATGTTCAACGACGAGGACGACAGCGCCGTCGCCTCCGTTGAGGTCGGGCCGGAGCTTTCGGTTGCGGAGGTCTCCACGAGCATGGAGGAGCTGCCTGCTGCTACGGAAGAGACGGTCGAGGCGGAATTGACTCACGTCGACGACGCTTTCGCTGAGAGCGGCGACGGTGCCATGGGCTCCCAGGGCGACGACATCGTTGAGCCCGCTGAGTCGGAGGATCCGCTCTTCGCACTCTTTGGATTGCCAGAGGTCACCGAGGCTCCCGAGATCGCACCGATCGAGGACGAGGTCGCCATGGAAGTGGCGGTCGACGACACCGAGGCAATGGTCGAGGACGTCCTCGCGGATGCGACGACCGAGTCGCCTGAAGACGTCACGTTCGAGCTTCCAAGCGACCTGAGCGGCGAGGTGGAATTCACCGCGCCCGAAACGGCCGATCCTGTGATCGAGGCTCCGTCGGAAGTCGTGGCCGAAGTGGAGGTCCTCGAGATGGACGACTCCACGATGAGCTCCGATGAGCTCGAGCAGCTTGCCATCGAGATCCTCAATGAGGAGGCCGAAAAGACGGCGGCCC
>CALHGQ010000416.1 GCA_938030175.1 uncultured bacterium
AGTGGGAGTCTGCTCGCAGGCGGCGTTTCCGCCGCGCTTCTGGCGACAGAGGAAATCGAAGTCGACGCAGCCTTCGCTTACATCACCGCCTTCTCCGGAGCATTCTTCAAGGACCGACTCTCAGCTGGGGAAGCGACTCGCGTCGCACGCCAGACGCTGGCGGAGGTCCCGGGCCGAGGGCACCCGCACTACTGGGCATCACTCCAGCTACATGGCTGGAGTGACACCCGCTTGAGGTGAGCGAACTAGCCGAAGGGGTCGATGGGCGTCGGCGGGTCCGGGGGTGGCGTCCCCTGCGATCCTGAGTTGCCAGCTCCGCCGGTAACCACTCCAGATCCCTCGCCGCGCATCGTGTCCTCATCCGTTCGCGTTACGCGATAGGTGGCTTCCACTCCAACTTGGCGAATCGCTTGGGTGGCAGGGTTGTCTCGATACCCGCGAATGAGCAGTGAGGAACGGGCTCCCAGTTCACCGGGGATTTGAAGGGTCACGAGGTCGTCCCCGGACCCCGACGTAGCCGATCCAACGTCATGCACGACCTGCAGTCGCAGGTACTCGTCGTCGTCCAAGTTGGCGTCCGGCAGCGTCGTGCTCAGCGTCACCTCGAGTCGATCCGGCGCCAACCCATCGGGCATCGTCATCGCGGCCACGTCGAGGAAGGCGATCATGCCGTTAGGCGTTTCGACCCAGCTCGAGTCGGTGATCACCGGGCGGAACTCATTCTCGTTCACAACGACGTTGCGCTGAACGCAGGCGCCGCGGGTGGATTCGATCAGCTGGAAGACGTCGATGTCGCCGTCCCTGTCAAAGTCAGCTCCGACGGGGTTGGCCATCTGGCCCGCCATGGAAGCGCCGTTTTGCTCGAGGGGGATGGAGATCGCCGTCGCGGCGTTCGGGTCCACGAGAGTGAGGCCGCCGGACGTCGCTCGGTCCTGACCGAGCAGCGCGGTGACCTGATCGCTCGTCGACGAGTTCACGAGCACGTCGCAGAGTCCATCACCGTCAAGGTCAGCGGCGCTCATGCTCGTGGGAGCCAGCGGCCCCACGTTCACGGCCGTCTCCACGATTCCACCGGGCCGCAGCACGGTGAGCGTGCCCCCACTGAGGGCCACGAGGCCATCGACACCCGGAAGGTGCGCATCCCCCATCACGACCAGGTCGTCGATGGGCGCTGCAAACGGCTGGGCAAAGTACAGCGTCCCGGAGGGCGCCAGGACGCACGCGGACTCGATCGCACCGTGGAAGATGGCGCCGAGAGCCAGGCTGCCGCCGGTCCAACGGATGGAGCGCAGCTCGGACAGCTCGGCCCCGAGCTCGACGGGAGCCTCTTCAGAAAACACTCCTGGCAAGTCTTGGTTCAGACGAAGCAGCTGTGTTCCGTCTGAACTGAGGCCGAAAATGTCCACGTCGCCATCGCTATCGATGTCAACGGTCACGATGGAACGCGCGCCTGCCCAGGCGGCGGTGCCGATCGGCGTTCGCAGCGGGCTGAAGATGCGGGCTTGGTCGAGGTCCCTTTCCACGAGGTCCGCGCCGCTGCCGTGGGCCACCACGAGGTTGCTGATAATGCTGTCACCGGATGGAAGGGCCGCAAACGAGCTCACTCCGTCAATACCTAGCGTGGACGAGTATTGGAGGGGGTCCGGACCAGCGACCCAGATCAACTGATCCTCGACCTGCGCGATCAAATCGTGCCGTCCATCCCCGTCCGTGTGCAGAGCGACCGTGCGCCCGATAACTCCCGTGGCCTCCGTGGCTGCTTCGCAGCTCAGCTGGAGCAAAACACCGGGGGGCGGAGTGACTCCACCTCCATTCGAATTGGCCATGCCCGCGGCAAAAGAGCACACGGTGAGCCCGGTCAAAACCGACGCTGCGGCGCGGCTAGAAAAACGAGGTGCAGGTAGGCGTCCTTGGCGGACGAGGGTCGAAATCGTTGTCATAGTCAAATCACTCACCGATGAAGGGGGGGGGACGGGTGCCCCGTGTAGGCAGCCATATTTCCAGTGCGGGAGCCACTCGTTCATGGACCTGTGCCCAACGCGGTTGCACGAATTTCTCAGTTCCGGGACACCTCGTCTCACTGGTGCGAACGATCAGGACCCAACGACCGATCGAGACGCAAAAAACCGCCAGCGGTGCACGTGGCACCGCTGGCGGTTCGAAGGGCTCTGGGTAGCCCGAGCTGCGTGGAGCTGAGGGCCTGCTACGCGCCGCCCATCGGTACATCCACCCCGCGCTCGGCAGCGCAGCTCTTGGCCTCGTCGTACCCGGCATCCACGTGGCGGATCACCCCCATACCAGGGTCTGCGGTCAAGACTCGGTCCAAGGCCTCACCGGCCTCATCGGACCCGTCCGCCACCGTGACTTGGCCGGCATGGAGGCTGTAGCCAATCCCTACGCCGCCACCATGGTGGAAGCTGACCCAGCTCGCGCCGGACGCGGTGTTCACGAGAGCGTTGAGAATGGCCCAGTCCGCCACCGCGTCGGTACCGTCCTTCATGGCCTCCGTCTCGCGGTTGGGCGACGCGACGGATCCACAGTCGAGGTGGTCGCGGCCAATCACAATAGGCGCGGACAGCTCGCCGCTCTTCACGGCATCGTTGAACGCCTTCCCGGCGCGCGCGCGCTCCCCGTAACCCAGCCAGCAGATCCGTGAGGGCA
>CALHGQ010000417.1 GCA_938030175.1 uncultured bacterium
CCTTGAGATTGGCCCCCCGGTGGAAGCCGTCCGCGATGAAGTCGCGGGCGTATGGGAGTCCATCGGACGCCTCGAATTGAAGACCGGACGCAACCTGCGCGCCCGGGAGGCCCTCGCGAAGTCGTTGGAGCTGCTGCAACGGGCCTGGGCCCCCAACGGCGATCGATTGAGCCGCGTCGAGCAGGGACTCGCCGACGCAGCGGAGCGCATGGAAGGGCAGAACTCCCCCGCCGCCGTCGAGCACCGCGCACGCGCCCAAAGGCTGCAGTCCCAGCGGACCCAGCGCACCGCCGCTATGCAGGCGGTCGGGCAGCCGACGTTCCCCTTTCTCGGGGAGCCCACCTGGGCCGCCGCCTACTCGGACGCCTTCGACCGAGGTATTGGGGCCATCCAAGCTGGCCGCTTGGAGAAGGCCCGCGATCACTTCGTCAGGGCCCACGACTGCAGGCCGTCACCTGCGGTGGCTGCGTACAACCTTGCCTGCGTGGAGTCCCTCGAGGGCAGACTCGACGAGGCCGCCGAGTGGCTGGAGCGAGCGCGGCTCTTGGGCTTTGCGACCACCGAGACCAGGGCGCGCAGCATCTTGACCGACCCTGAGATCCAGCCGCTTCGCGACGCAAAGGTCGCCGAGGAAACGGTTCGCGGCCTCGAGGAGCAGTGGGAGCTCGCCCGGGAGTTCGCTACGCGGGCCGTCACCGTGCCCGCGATCTACCCGCCCTCGGCGACCGAGGACTACCGCCCGCCGCTCTTGGTCGTCGTCCACGACTACGGCGAGTCCACGGCGCGGGTCGCGGAAGGGATGTGGGCCGAGATTGCCCAGGCGTTGGGCGCGACCTTGCTCATTCCCTCAGCTCCGTACCTCGTGGGCGAAACCGTAACGGACGGCGCCGCGTGGTCGCCCGATCCACGGGATCTCTGGAGCCACCCGGAGTCGTTCGGACTCCCTGTGCTTGACCAGGTGCGCATCGTGCTCGACGAGGGCGAGGTGGACCTCGATCGGGTGTGGATCGGCGGCCGCGGACTCGGTGCGATGCTCGCGCTCGACCTGCTCGTGGACAACCCCGGGCTCTTTCGCAACGGTTGGCTCGTGGACCCTGTCCTTCACGCAGGCAGCGGCGAGAGCAGCGGGCACCTGCCGCGAGCGCTAGGGGGTCGACTCGCCGTGTCGATCACCCGAGACACCCCGCCTGCTGAGGCACTCGCAAAAGATGCGGATACCTACGCCTCCGACCTTGAGCGATGGCTTCGTATTACGGGCGATTGGCAGGATGCCGTGCGTGTCGTCCAGGGCACGTCCCAGACGACGGCGGCCCTCGCGGAGTGGCTCAGCGCCCCGTAGCCCCGCGTGGAGAGCTAGGCTATCCCCATGCCTCAACCTCTCCTCTCCTTCGGGACCTTCGCGCTAGCGACCCTGCCGGTCGTCGGTTCCTGCGGCGGAAGCGCCCTCACGCCCACTGAATCGGATCGAGCGCTCGCGTCGGGAGAACAGCCCACTGAGAGCGATCTCCCGAACATCATCGTGATCTACGCGGACGACCTCGGGTACGGCGACCTGTCCTGCTACAACCCCGACGCCGCGTACGAGACGCCGCGCCTCGACCAGATGGCCGCGGAGGGGATTCGGTTCACCGACGCCCATAGCCCGTCGACGATTTGCTCGCCCTCACGCTACGGGCTGCTATCCGGCCAACAGGTCCATCGCACGGGTCGCGGATCCCGCGCGTTCGAAGGGCCGGGGGGCCCGAGCTACATCAAGCCAGGCGAGATGACCGTGGCCGACATGCTCCGGCAAAGCGGCTACCGGACCGGGATCTTCGGCAAGTGGCACCTTGGGTTGACCTGGTTCGACAAGGACGGCGAGCGCCTCGGCGGCGGTTTCGATAACTCTTTGCTGATCGACTACGAGAAGAGCACGCCGCTCGTCGACGGACCCCAGACCAAGGGCTTCGATGAGTCGTTCGTGACCCCGAACTGCCCCACCACGGACCCGCTCTACGTCTACATCGAGAACGGCGAGGTTCCCGTGCCCGCGAATCAGCGCTACGAGCGCGAGGGGATTCCGAACCCTGGCGGCAAGTGGCGCTGGGACAACGACAAGGGCTGGATGGCGCCTGGGTACCGCTTTGTGGACGCGGACCTTCTCTTCACGGGCAAGACCCTTGAGTTCATCAGGGAACACCGCGAGCAACATCGGGACCAGCCATTCTTCGCGGTCCTGTCGACGCAGATCGCCCACGCACCCGTCCTCCCAGCGCCTGAGTTTCGGGATGCGACCGATGCCGGGGCGCGTGGCGACTTTGTGTTCGAGCTGGATGCGCTCACCGGACGAATCTTGGACGCCCTGGAAGAGCTCGGTATCGACGACAACACGCTGGTTCTCTTCAACGCCGACAACGGACCAGAAACGCTCCACGCGGTTTGGATGCGCGAGGACCACGCGCACGACGCCGCGGGTGGCCTGCGCGGTGTGAAGCGCGACGGCTGGGAAGGCGGACACCGAGTTCCGTTCATCGCGCGCTGGCCCGGACGCATTCCCAGCGGCCAGGTGAGCGCCCAGCTCACGAACTCCACCGACCTCTTCGCTACGCTGGCCTCGGTAGTGGGCTTTCAGCTCCCCGATGACGTCGCGGTCGACAGCTACGACATGTTGCCTGTGATGATCGGCCTCCAGGATGAACAGGAGTCTGTGCGGCCTCACATGCTGACCCAGAGCTTCCGCGCGGAGTTTCAGCTGCGGCAGGGGAACTGGAAGTACCTCGACCACCGCGGCTCAGGCGGGAACGGCTACGACAAAGGCAAGCTCAAGGCCTACGCCCTTCCCGAGTTGGCGCCGGATGCCGACGGCCAGCTCTATGATTTGTCCTCTGACCCCGGCGAGACCACCAACCTGTTCTTCGACGAGGCTGCCAAGCGCGAGGAGCTACGGACTCTCTTAGCGAGACTGACGGCGAAGGGCGGCCGCAGCGCCCCGCTGGGACGAGTGCCTCTCGGCATGAAGAACATCCCGCTCCTCAAGTAGGCGTCGCTCATGTTCCGTGGCGAAGCCGTGTAAGCTACGGGGCAGCCCCGTACCCAAACACGCTTTGCCCAAACGCATACTCACCCTCACCGGCCTGCTCTTGGCCGCAGCCTGTAACAGCGGCGGCGGCGAAGACGATTCATCGATCCCGCCGCGCCTCCTCGTGATCGGCTGGGATGGCGCTACGTACGATCTCATCGATCCCCTGGTGCAAGCTGGCCGGCTCCCCAACCTCGCGCGTCTGATGGAGAGCGGGATCAGCGCCAACCTAGAATCCACTGCGATTCCCATCTCCAGCGCCGCTTGGACCACCGCGACCACCGGCAAGGAGCCGGGTGAAACGGGGATCTACTCCTTCCTGCAGCCGCAACCCGACAGCTACGACGTGCGTGTCGTGTCGGCACAGGACAACCAAGGCATCCCGATCTGGCGAACCCTCACGGCCCGCGGCCACGAGGTCGTCGTTTGGGGCGTCCCATTGACGTGGCCCCCCGAGCCTGTCCGGGGCGTCATGGTCTCGGGGATGCTGTCACCCTTGGACGAAACGTGGGCCCATCCTCCCGAGCTGGCGGACCAGTTGAAGGCGCAGGGCATGCTCCCGGACCTCGGGCGCTGGCGTTCCATGCAGGAGCTCTCGCCAAAGCGCATCAAGGAGCAGCTCGCCGTTAAAGAAGCGGCCCTCGTGGAGCAGCTCTCCAGCCCAAGGTGGTCCTTTGCGTTGACCGTGTTCAAGAACCTGGATGTGCTCGCCCATCAGCGCTACACCCCGGCCCTGAACGGGCCTGTGGCGAATCTCCTGGTCGAGCTCGACGCCACCCTCGGGCGCCTCGTCGAAGCAGCCGGGCCCGACACAAACGTCGTCGTGATGAGCGACCACGGCTTCTCTGTCTACCCGATGATCGTCGACATCGACAGCTGGCTGACGGAGTCGGGCTTTGCGGTCCGCAAGCCCGACGCGAAGCTCGACGGACGAAACCCCGCGCCACTGGCGGAGGCCCGGGTCAGCCAGCGAGCAGAGCGGCTCGGAAGGTTCGACATGGCCAAGACCCGTGCATTCGCGACAACCGCCGAGGGAAACTTCGCGGCGATTCGTTTGAACGTGATCGGTCGCGAGCCGGAGGGCAGCGTGTCACCGGAAGACCGCGACACCGTCTTGGGCGAACTCGAAGCGGCCCTCAAGGGCATCGAGCAACCCGCTGGAACGAAGGTTGTGCGGCAGACATGGCGTGGACAAGACCTCTACCCGGGCGCTCAAGCGGACCGCGTGGTGCCCGATCTCATCGTGGAGTTTGAACCCGATTGGCGCGCGATCGCCACGGGCCTGCGCGAGCCCTTCAGCCGAGCACGTAAGCCGTTCCCCGAGCACCAAAGAAACGGCATCTGCGTCGCCTCGGGGCCCTCGATCGCACAGCGTGACGGCCGGGCGGAATGGAAGATCCGCGACATCACTCCCATGGCGCTCCATCTCTTGGGCGAGGTGATCCCGAACGATCTCGCCGGTGATCCCCACGCCGATCTCCTGAAGACTCCCCGGGCGGTGCTGCGCATCGACCCGGCCAAGGACCCGAGCCTGCGCTCGACGAAAGAAGCGTTCGAAGGTCTCCCCTCGCCGGGCGAGTCCGCGGACGTCATGAACGCACTCAAGAGCATGGGATACGCCGAGTGAACCGAGCCGTCTTTGCTGTCATCTCGCTCGCTGCGGTGATCGCAGCGTTTCTTTTGGGTCGACTGAGCATCCCGGCGGAGCTCTACGGGTGGGACAGCTACCCGCTCATCGCCGCCTCGAAGTTCGACTCCGTGGGTGCGTTCTTTGGCACGTTCGCCGAAGAGCTCATGGACGGGCGCTACCCAGCGGGTTCGTTCTATCGTCCCGTGCTGCACTTCATGCTCGGCATCGAGCACGCGATCGGCGGCCTGTCCCCAACCGTTTATGGGGCGGTGGACGTGGCGGTAGCGGCTCTTGCGGCCGCGCTGGTGGGTGTCGCTGCGCTTCGCATGGGTCTGCATCCCCTGGGCGCCGCCGTCGCCCTTGCCTTCGTCATCCTGAATCCGATCGCAGACAACGTCGTTTGGTTCATGCCGCGGCGTCCCGAGAGTCTCTCGCTGCTCTTCATCGCGGCGGCGCTGGCCCTGCAGAAACCGGGGGAGTCCCCCAGCGGCGCGCGCTGGGCCGGAACGTTCCTCGTTTCGATGCTCGCCGTCGGCTCCAAGGAGTCCGGCGTGCTCGTCGTACCGCTGCTGTTCATGCTGCACGTTTCGAGCGGTTCGCTGCTGCGAGCCCTGCGCGCCACCCTTCCGGCGATCATCGCTATCCTCGTGGTGCTGGGGGCCCGGACCGCGGTCCTCGGCGGCATGGGCGGGCACCCCGAGTCGTCGTTTTCCAACCTGAGTCAAGTGGGCTCCTTTGCCCTGGGCCAGCTGCGTATCGCGTTCGGCGCGGGTGGACAGCACATCGTCTGGGTGCTCGCGCCGCTCGCCCTCGGCGCCTTGCTTCTGCTCGCCCGCCGCAGCGTCCCCGCGTTCCGAGCAGGCCTCTGGGTTCCGTTGACCTGGCTCGCGGGCACCTTCGCCCTCAGCGCACTCTCCGGCGTCGAGCGTGACTGGTACGCGTACCAGGCCCTCGCTCCCCTCGGACTCCTCGGGGCAGCGGTCATCACGGCGGCTCTCACGACAGGCGAAGAGACTTCAGGGGGACGCAAGGCAGCGGGCATTGCCCTCGCCCTGGGCGTCATCGCGGCCCTCGCGACGCCGATTGTGACGGGTAAGGCCGCAGAGGATCGATCCGCCATCGACGCGAGCGCGCGACGAACCCTCGACCAAGTCGACGAGATCATGACCGCCGTCCCAGTCGGCGGCGTCGCCGTCGTGCAGGGCTGGCAAGCCCGGGTCGACGCCGGGAGCACGTCCATCTTCCTCCATGCGCCGTACAGCCTCGAAGCCTACGTCGAGCTGATCGACGGGCCCAAGACCGTGTTCAAACGCGGTAACGCACGGCGAAGGCCCAACCAGATTACGGTGCGGCTCGGGCGTTAATCCGTCGTGCGGGCGCGACCGGTTGAATCCGTCGGTGGAGCGCAGCCCACGGATGCGACACTCTTTGTCCACGCCCGGGCCCGCGGGCTTTGATCGACCTCGAACACCGGGTTCTCACGTAAGCTGAAATCGCGAGAGCGGCCCCCACTTCGCGTGCCCCCGGGGCGCCGCGCGGGAGTCAAGACGCTCGAGTCGCGCCCCCTGCTACCTAGATCCATGAAACTGACCTTCGTCCTCAGCTGTATCGCAGCGATCCTCGGCGCCTGCGAACCCGAGCAGGTGGAGGAGCAGAGCCCACCCAGCATCGTCTTCATCATGGCCGACGACTGCACGTTCCGCGATCTGGGGTGCTACGGCGGGCAGGCGTTGACGCCGAACATCGACAAGCTCGCGACGGAGGGCATGAGCTTTACCCACTGCTTCCAGTGCATGTCCATGTGTTCGCCCACGCGGCACAACGTCTACACGGGGCAGTACCCGATCAAGAGCGGGGCGTACGCGAATCACACGTGGACCTACCGCAACGTGAAGAACATCACGCACTTCCTTGGCTCCGCCGGCTACCGGGTCGCGCTCTCCGGCAAGTCCCACGTTGGGCCGCGGAATCTCTTCAAATTTGAGTACAGCGGCCAGGACTTCCCGGTGTCCAAGCGGAAGGGCAACGTGGTGACGTCGAAGGGTAGCCCCAACCCCAAGGCGATCGACGAGCTGCTGGGTGAGTGCGCTGAAGACAACGCTCCGTTCTGCCTCTTCGTGTGCAGCAACGACCCCCATACCCCTTGGACGAAGGGCGACCCCTCCCTATACCCAGTCGACGAGATCGAGGTGCCGCCCTATCTGGGCGACACGCCCGTCATCCGTGAGTCCCTCTCGAAGTACCTTGCCGAAGTCACCTACTTCGACGATCAGGTTGGCGAGGTTTTGGAGCTCTTGGAGAAGCACGAACTAGATGACGACACCCTCGTGATCGTAGCGTCAGAGCAGGGGGCCGCGTTTCCGTTCGCGAAGTGGACGTGCTACGACAACGGATTGCAGTCGGCGCTCATCGCGCGCTGGCCGGGCAGAATCGAGCCCGGAAGCGTCTCCAACGCCATGGTCGAGTACGTGGATATCACTCCCACGCTCGTGGAGCTGACGGGCGCTCAGCTGTCGGAGGAGCTCTCTTCTGAGCTCGACGGAGTGAGCTTTGCCAACGTGCTGGCGGGCGAGGCGTCAGAGCACAAGTCGTTTGTGTTCGGGGCCATGACGACCAAGGGCACCCTGAACGGCAATGAGTGCTATCCGATCCGATCGGTTCGCTCACGAACGCACAAGCTCATCGTGAATCTGCAGCACGACCAGCCGTTGACCAACCCCTGCACGCAGTCGGCGGAGTTTCTCTCGATGATGGCCGCGGCAGACGCCGGCGATCAGCGGTCTAAATCGGCTGTTGACCGCTACCAGAACCGACCCGCCATCGAGCTGTACGACCTGACCGCGGACCCCCAAGAGCTGAACAACCTCGCTGGTGGCGACGAGCATGGGGAGACGATCTCCGCCCTGCGCCGAGAGCTAGATGCTTGGATGGCTTCCCAGGGCGACGAGGGGGTCGCCACCGAGCTCATCGCGAACAAGCACAAGACGGACCCGAAGAACTACGGCCGGACCCGGGAAGAAGTGACTGGCAAGTAGGCCGCCAGGGAGACGGCTCCGAAGCTGTCGGCTCGTGACGCGGTAACCTGCGCGGCACCCATCTGCCACCGGCGAGTTGACTGCCCCCGATATGGAAGTCCAGGGGCCTGATCCCGCGGCGCCAATCCGACCATCACTTCGAACCTCTCGGACGGCGTCTCGGTCGTCTTGGAGTAGCGAGCTACCGAGCGACTGGATCCAGTGACCGGCGCATGCAGGCCTCCCGCGCGGGAGGACCATGCACGCGCCGTCTCTAATGAGGACTCTACGACTGCCCCAAAGGGACCCTGCAGAGAGCGATTCGAGGACCCCCACATCCGGAACAAGCCGTGGGGATGATCTCGTACGATGAGAGCACGGGGTTCCCCGCCCCCGCTCGCACGAACCATTCGACCACGAATGCCCATGCTAGCCTCCCGCCTCGCGACCGTTGCGCTCGCCCTCGTCGGCCTCTGCGCTGTAGCACCTGCCCAAACCCAAGCACTCTACACCCTCTCGCGTCAGAACCGGATCTGGCGCATCGACGGCTACGACACCGCCAACCCCACGGCGGTCTTGGTCACCCAGTGGCTCCCCCCACAGGATGGCTCCACCCTGCCGTCGGAGCCGCTCGGATTTGACCTCGATCCGGTCACCGGCGACTTTCTGATCCTCGCCGGGGCCTGGTTTCCGAATCCTGGAGACTTCGCGCGCTTGATCCGTTGGGACCCGGTCAGTGAAACGTCCACGACGGAATGGACGCTCCCCTTCACCGCGCTCAAGAGCCTCGAGCGACGCTGGGACGGGAAGCTCGTCTCCATCGACGACAACGCGGCGATCGTGACGATCGATCCCTCCGATGGCAGCGCGATCTCCACGCCGATGGAGGCCAGCATCGAGGATCTTGTTCCGCTGTTCCCGCCCTTCGACCTCGATGCGCGCGGCTATCCACAGGTCGTTGGAAACTTCACCCAGGGTAGCGCCTCGTTGCAGGTTGACCCTGCGACGGGTGCCTTCACGGCAACGACGGTTCCCGTGCTTCCGAGCTCCATCTACGGTTCGTTCGCTCGAGCCAACTCCGGTGAGCTCTACGCGGCCACCCTTTTCCCCGGGGACCTCTACCGGTACAGCCCTACGTCCGGCGCCTGGGAGCTCGTCTTCGACAACGGTCTCCTCACGACGAACAACGTCTACGACCTCCTCCTCACCAATCAAGACGACGGTGAAGGGTTCGAGCGTATCTGCGACGGCCTGCCGAATTCCAGTGGCGTCAAAGCGACGATGGACCTCGTGGGGACCTCACTCGTGGGTGACAACGACCTTCGGCTCGTTACGTTCGACCTCCCAGGGACGACGGCTGGCTTCTACCTGATGGGGAGTGCCATGGGCTCTCTCCCGGTGGGAAGCGGCGAACTTTGCATCGCGCCCACCGTGTACCGCTACGGTGCCTCACTCTCGGTGGTGCAGGACACCTACTCGTTCACCGCCGACCTCACCGCGCTCCCGAACGGGATGCCTGCGATGGCGAACACGACGCAGATCTTCCAGTTTTGGTACCGCGACAACGACGCGGGGCTCCCGACGAGCAATCTCTCGGACGCCGTCGCCGTTCGTTTCCGCTAGGTGGGAAAGCGCGGCCTGCCTAGCGCGGGCAGATCTAACGAGAGCGGCTACCGAGCGAACTCGTCGTCCCGGTCGCCGTCCATGAAGTACCAGCGGGACGTGTCCACGGTCGAATCCGCGAGCGGGTGATCGGGCCAGATAGGGTACGCACCCACTTCCTTGTAGCCGCGGGGCCGGCGGAAGCCGCCCCGCTCGAGAACGCCTTCCCAGTGGGACCCGCGCATACCGTACGCGCGAACCACCGCGCAGCCTTCGCGGGACAGCCATTCAAGGGCTGCGTCCAAAGCGGCGCCCTCGGCCGCTTCGTCGGCCCCGACGAGGTCAACGATGAAGCCTAGACCCGAACCAGGGAGCGGCCGCTGGGCCACGGAGTACCCCACGAGGGTGCCGGTGCGATCACGGATTCCCAGTGGCTGAAAGCGCTGACACGGCGCCTTGAGGTAGCGCCAATTCAGGTAGTCCGCGTCGCGATGCACCATCCAGTCGAAGCCCTCCTCCACGTGGCTTGAGAGCGGCTCTACCTCGTCCTTGAAGACGGACAGCGGCTCGACCGTACAGCCGTCGAAGCCCAGGCTCTTGCGCGCAGCGCGTCCGCGCCATGCGGACCACGGTGTGCCCCACTTGGCGAGGCGTCCGTTGTGCAAGCGAATGGCGCGGGCCCGCTCCCCCGTCGTCAGGACGAAGTTCCACGGGCCGATGTGCCCTGCGTGTCGCCAACCGAGCTTGTCGAAGAAGATGTGGCCGGAGAACTTGTTCGGCAGTCCCCAAGCAGCAGGCCAGCGTGCCTCGCGCGCCTTCTCCATGGCGATCCAGTGCAGGTCGGTGAAGACGCCGCTGCTGCGTGCGTTCGCGTGGGTCATCACGTCGCCGGTCTGGGCCACGGCTGCCGCGCCAAGCGCTTGGCCGCGGTAGTGCACGCGCCTGGGCTGGGCCGCGTAGCTCGCAATGAGCTTGCCGTTCAGCTCGCCGTCACCGCCGAAGGCCGTCGGAGCGATCACCTGTCCATGGGGACATTCGTCGTAGCGCCAAGGGAGCACCCACTTGCCGTCCGTCTTCGAGAAGCATTCGTCGTAGAGCTGCGCCTGGGCCTTGCGGTGTGACTCACTGGAAAGCGCCACCTCGTACTTCGCCTTGCCTGCCGTGACCGGAACGCCTTCGGGGGGCAAGGA
>CALHGQ010000418.1 GCA_938030175.1 uncultured bacterium
CCAGCACCTGCCCACGGACGCTGTGGAGGACACGATCTCGAAGCTAGCTCGCCAGGGCGTTCTGGTGCGTTACCCACCTCTCGTGGAGAAAGAGGGCGTGCTTGTCGCCCAGACGGAGCACACGCTCTACATCGGTCCGGATGGAGTCGAGGTGATCACGGCCTAGGCTATTCGGGGCCCTTCAAGCAACGCGGTCAGGGCTTCGAGGGGCGCTGCTCGATCGTGCGGCCTTCCTCGACGGGCTGCTAGCAGGCAGCGCCGGCCGATCGCTGCGGCATTTGACCGCCGATTTGCCTGGGTTGGGACGACATTGCCCGCATGTGATGCATGTGAACGTACGGAGAGGTCTTGAAACGAGGTTTTTGCCCCCGCGCAGGGGGGGCGGGTTAGCCTCTTGACGTGACTCCATCCAGCCCGAAAACCGAGCCCGTCGCCCCCTCCCTCGACGACGCCATCCGTGAGGGCCTTGCCCCCAAGGAAGCCAAGCGCCTCGCGCTTCGTCTCGCTGAGTCCGTCGCGGCGATGCACGCCCGCGACGAGGTCCACGGTGACCTGACCCCGCGCTCGGTCCTGTTGTCACGGGGCGGAGACGTGTCGATCCTTCCGCCAGGTTCGCCCCAGCCCGCGCTCTACCGGATGCGCTACGTCTCGCCGGAGGCGGCGCGCAGGGAGGACCTCGGCCAAGGCGCCGATGTCTTTGCCCTGTCGCTGATCGTGCGAGAGCTCATCGAAGGCATCCCCGCCCGCCGCGGCACGGGCGACGAGCTGGCGATGGAAGCGGTCGATGGCCGGGTCAGCAATCCCCACGGGCTCGAAGGGGAACTCTCTAGCCTCGCTGCCCTCGCGGCGAGTCCCCACTCAGACAATCGTCCCACGGCTTCACAGTTCGCGGCCGCGCTCAAGGGCGGCTCACAGTTCAAGGGCTTCGCCAAGCAGGACTGGATGATCATCGGCGGTGCGCTCGCCGCGATCCTCATGCTGGCGTTCATGCTGCGCGAGTCCACGCGGGAGCAGGCGCGTTCGACCCAGCAGTTCGAAGATGCGCGCGCGGCGTTCGAGGGGTTCCTGGGCGGAATCTACCCCGAGCTCGACCGGGTCGAGAGCATCGCTCCCCTCGCGGAGGCTGGCCGTAGGGCGCTGGCTTCCATGCAGATCATGACCGAGGAAGAGCGCAGCCCCCGGGATCGGCAGCTCCTGGCTCGGACTCTCCTTTGGAACGCCGAAGCCGAACGGGTCCAGGGCCAGGATGAGGCGGCCACGGCGCTCTTTGAACAGGCCGTGGAGCGGGCGAAGTTGCTCGACGATCCCGGTGCGGCTTCGTCGATCATTCTCGACGCCGAAACATCGCTCGGTGAGCTCTCCGTGGCCAAGCGCGACATTCTGGGTGCGGCGAAGCACTTCCAGAACGCGATGGACATCGGTCGAGCGCAGCTGACCGAAGAGCCCGACGTCCGCGACAACCGGATCGCGTTCGCGCGCGCTCTGATCGGCGCTGGTACCTTGAAGATGTCGAGCGGTGCCCGCAACGCGGACCAGGCCTTGAGTATCTTCGGTAGAGCGCGGTCGGTGCTCTCTCACTCCTCAGTGACAGCCAACGAGTTCGATCGGGACGCGCTCGACCTCAAGGTGCGCCTCAACCGGCTGGAGGCCAACATGGCCTTCATCAAAGGCGACGTCGCCCGGGCTATCCAGATGCTCAAGCGGCACGTTGATGGCGCGCGCCGACTCGTGGAGATGGATCCAGGTCGCCCGCGGCTGCGCCAGGTCTGGGCCAAAGGGGGCGGAGTCCTCGGTCTGGCCCAGCGTGAAGCTGCGCGACTCGATGACGCCGTGCTTTCGTTGCGCGACGCGGTGGAAGGATGGCGCCTCCTGCGCGCGATGGAACCAGACGAAATTCGTTGGCGCCGTGAGTGGGCTCGAGCGACGCGCGAGCTCGCTGAGGTCCTTTCCGACGTGGGCGAGTGGCAGGAGGCAGCCCTGCTGCACGAGACTTCCCTCGAAGATCTCTCCATGCTGCTGAGCACAGGACAGCTTCCGGCGGGCGCAGAGCTCGAGGTGGGCGAGCAGCTTCTCGACGCGGTCGAAGGGCTCCACGCTGCGGGCGATCTTGTGGGAGCACGCAAGCGCCTGACGGAGGCCCGGGATCGACTCGGCGCGGTGGCTCCTTCCCCAAGGTCAGAGATTCAATGGCGCTCGGCGGTCGCCCACGCCGACGTGATCTACGCCGAGCTGCTCCTGTCGGAGGGAAGTTGGGAAGCCGCCGAGCTGAGCGCGCTCAATTTCCTCGATCGAATCGACGAGCTCGCGGTGGACGGCCAAGATCGACTGCTGCGCGTCGAGCGCGCCCGGGCGCTCCTGATCACCTCTGCGGTACGCGCGATGCAGGGCGAGAACCAGGTGGCGACGGGCGCACGGGAGCGAGCGCTCGGTATCGCCGAAGAGCTGGTCCGAGAAGACCCAACCTACGTACGCGGGCATGTGCTCAAGGCGCGGGCACACTTCGTGCTCGGCCAGGACGAGGCCGCGGCCGCGGTGCTCGCAGACCTCGAAGAGATGGGCTACCGGGGATTGGATCTCAGCCCCGTGCGCGTGGCGACTGCGGCCCTGCGCGAGTAGCACTGCTACGACGCCCCTCTCGCCTCAAATACCCCTCTCGCCTCAAAGAGAGGGAGAACAGGGCAAGGGCCGAGGCTGGTCCGCCGATGACTCCCTTAGCCAGGGTGTTCGGAACGGTGCCAACACGCTCCCTCTTATTTGAACGACCCGAGCAGCGAGCCGACGCCCTGGCTCACCTCTCTGCTCGATGGTCTTGGGGGCGCTCAATAGCCCGCCGGAGTTGAGAGCCCGTAAGGAATAGCCGTGGAAGGAACAGGGTTCCAACTCGCTGCGTCCTAGCCAGCATGATCCTCTCACTTCTGCTGTCCTTGGCGCTTCAGACGCCAGAGGCCCCCAAGATTGCGTCCGCGGGCCCTGCCCTAGGTACGTTGCCCGAAGGGCATGTTCACGACGTTCTTCACCTAGTGTCGATTACTGGGACACCGCTCGAGCTCCTGCGGCTGGCGCGGTTGGACCTCGACACGATTCGGGCAAGGCTCGCCGAAGGCGAGGTCTTGGCTTTGGCTAGCGACGACGACCTGGCCGCCATTCGTGACCTCAACCTCCAGGTGACCGTCGAGATCGATGATCTGGCGGGTTACTACGCGCGACGTCTCAACCCAGAGGCAGCCGGTGCGCCGACGTTGAGCGGCTCAGGTAGCACCTCCACGGCAGGCGCGATGGGAGGCCCGTACGGACAGTGGCTCAGCCCACAGTTCGGACAAGGCTCCATGGGGGGCTACTACACGTACGCCGAGATCGGGTCGGTTCTCGATCAGATGGCCGCGGCCTATCCCAACCTCATGACCCAGAAGGTCTCGATCGGTTCGACCCTTCAAGGCCGCGCGATGTGGATGGTCAAGCTGTCCGACAATCCGGGCGTAGACGAGTCGGAGCCAGAGATGCGGATCGACGCGATGCACCATGCGCGCGAGCCACAGGGAATGCAGACCACTCTCTACTTCTTGAGCTACCTCTTGGAGGAGTACGGCACTGACCCCCTCGCGACGTACCTGATCAACGAGCGCGAAATCTACGTCCTGCCCTGCGTGAACCCGGACGGCTATGAGTTCAACCGAAGCCAAGCCCCCGGCGGCGGCGGGCTTTGGCGCAAGAACCGGCGCAACAACGGCGGCGGTACGATCGGAGTCGACCTGAACCGCAACTACCCGTTCCAATGGGGCGGCTCTGGTTCCAGTGGCGCTGGCGACTCGGAGATCTATCGCGGGACAGCTCCTGGTTCTGAGCCTGAGATCGCCGCAATGACGCAGTTCATCTCGTCCCGTGACTTCAAGACCGCGCTCAGCGTGCACACGTTCTCGGATCTCTGGCTCGCGCCTTGGGGCTACGTTGCGCAGTTCCCGCCGGACTGGCCAGAGATGCAGGAGATCGGCGATCTCGCGGCTGCTGACAACGGCTACGAGCATGGCCCGGCCTCGATCGTTCTCTACGAGGCGGACGGGGTCACCACCGACTACGACTACGGCGTTCACGACACCTACTCATGGACCCCGGAAATTGGCTCGACCGCTGACGGCTTCTGGCCTCCCCAGAGTCGGATCATCCCATTGGCAGAGGACAACCGCCTGGCGTTCGCCCGG
>CALHGQ010000419.1 GCA_938030175.1 uncultured bacterium
ATGAAGGGGGGGTAGAGAGGCGTTATAGGGGGAGGTCGGTTCGAGCTGCGCGCTCCTCAGCCTACCTAGGCGTTGAAGTCATTGACGCAGGCCCCGATCATAGCGATGGAAGCTCGCCATGACCCCCACCACCCGGGCTCCGAACCTCGAATTCGGATCCTGCGGCCAAGTCCAGCGCAGCTTTCGGATCCAGCGTCTGCTCATCGGCTGTCGGAAGCTTCACGAAGGCTGCCCCGAGGGCGCCCCGCTGCCCGCCCACAAGCCCGTAGGGGGCCCGCCTTTGACGCTCCCCCATCCAGGCAAGGCGGACGTCGGTGAGGAAACGAAGTCGTCGCTGGATGCCGTCGCCGCCGCGGCGTGCGCCCTCACCGCCGCTGTCCCGCCGCACCGTCTGCAGGAGCACTCGCACCGGCATCTCGGTTTCCAGGGCCTCGATGGGCGTGTTCCGGGTGTTGGTCATGTGGGTCTGGACCGCGTGGGCACCCTGGCGGTTGGGTCCCGCACCCGCGCCCCCCCCGTGGGTTTCGTAGTGGGTGAAGGCCTCGCCGTTCGGACTCGCCCCCCCAAAAGAGAGGTTGTTCATCGTGCCCGCGCTGGCCGCTGGGATCAGCTCGGGGAGCATCTGGGCAAGCCCCCCGAGGATGACGTCCACGAGGCGCTGGCTCGTTTCTACGTTGCCGGCCGCCACGGGCGCTGGGTAGGCCGCATCGACGATGGTCCCGGGCGTCGTGAGGACCTCGACTCCCTCGAGCACCCCCGCATTCGTGGGGGTGCCCTCGGGGAGCAGCAGCCGCAGGGCGTAGAACACGGCCGACACGGTGACCGCCCGGGTGGTGTTCACGGGGGATCCGTCCAGGGCCTGGGGGGCGGATTCCGTGAAGTCGAAGCGAATGCGCTCTCCTTCCGCCTCGATCGCCACGCGGATGGGAAGCAGATCGCCGCGGCCATCGGCGCCCCCTTCCAGGACGTCCTCGAAGCGCCATGTGCCTGGCTTGAGTCCCGAGACCCGATCCCGGACGAGGGAGGCGGTCCAGGCCACTAGATCATTCGCCCGATCGCGGAGCTCATCGGCTCCATGCTCGGCCACCATCGCCTCGAGTCGCCGCACACCCGCGCGGCTCGCCGCGAGCTGGGCGAAGAGGTCCGCGCGCCGCTCCTCGGGAACCCGGACGTTGGCCAAGAAGACGCTGAGCAGGTCCTCGTCAAGCTCGCCGCCGCGCACAAGCCGGATCGGCGGGAGGCGTAGCCCCTCGCCGTGAATGTCCCGGGCCGGTGCCATGGATCCGGGGAAGGCGCCGCCGACGTCGGCGTGGTGGGCGCGGGAGACGCAGTAGAAGAGGGGCTCCCCTGGACCCCCCTCCGGGTCGGCACCGGGGAGCGTGGGATCGAAGACCGCTTCCACCGACGTGATGTCAGGCAGGTGCGTGCCGCCCTCGAAGGGGTCGTTGAGGAACACGACGTCCCCGGGACCGAGCGAATAGCGCTCTAAGGCCGCTTTCACGGAAAGCGGCGTCGCACCGAGGTGTACGGGCAGGTGGGCGGCCTGGGCCGCCATGACGCCGTCACTCGTGAAGATCGCGCACGAGAAATCGAGCCGCTCCTTGATGTTGACGCTAAACGCGGAGCGCTGCAGCGACACCCCCATCTCCTCAGCCGCCGCCGCGAACAGGTGATGAAAGACCTCGACTTTGAGTGGATCGAACGTGCGCCCGTCGGGACCCCCGTGGGCCATCAGTCTTCCTCGTCGGGGTAGTCCAAGACCTGAAGCGGCGCGTTGTCGATGATCTCCCACGGCACGAGCGGCGTCATGATGATGTCGTCCTCGGCCTGCCTGCGCCAGACGACGGTCCTTGCGATGCGCACGAGGTGCCTGCCGGATCGGAAGTACTCCTCTTGCTCACGTCGGCTCTCGAACTCAAGGCGCTCCTCGGCGTCGCTCGCGGTGGTGATCCGGGCCGCAAGGATGACCTCGAAGACGTCGCTCGTGACCTGGAGGTGCTCTCGAACCTGGTTCTTCTCGGGGTCCAGCATACCCTTGAACTCAAAGACCTCTTCCAGCTCGTCGAGTGAGTCGAAGATTTGCTTCGGCAGAATCTCATCGCCGTACTCATCGAGCGAGGGCTCAGGCTCGACCTCTTCCACGCCTTCCTCATCCTCGAGTTCCTCGGGCTCTTCCTCCATGTTCCGGTACTCGAGGATCTCGTCCCAAAGCCGGTAGCTGATTTCGCGACTCTCCGTCAGCGAGGACAGCACCGCGAGCGGCGCGGTGTTGAGATTGACCGCGAAGCCGCCCGATCCCTCGGGCAGTCCCTCGCCGATCTCTTCCGTGCCAACGGCCGGGGAGGTGTAGATCGTCAAGAACGACTGGATGCCGTGGATGCGAGTATCGCTGGAGTCGAAGAAGTCCTCGAAGTGGATCGGCGAGAACACTTCGAGGGCGCGGAACTCCGCGAAGCTCAGGGGCAGAGCCTTGTCCTCGTCCTCTGCATTGGAAGTGAGCATCACGGGCCGGGGGATATCGGACGACGTGCGGTCCAACATGTGATCCCGCATCGCCGTCGCCATCTGTTCGGCTTCCGACGAATCGATGTCGTAATCCGTGTCGCCACGCGCCTTGTCGAGGATGCGAACGACGATGTCGAAGGCCTCGGCTGCGATCTCCTCATCCTCGTTCAGCATGTTGAGGATGTTGTACTTGCTGTTCTCGTCCCGGATCAGAATCCGGATCTGGATGTCCTCGAAGTTGGTCGACTGTGGCGTGTACCAGGCGTCCATCATCGAGTCGACCGTGTCCGGGTTCCGCGGCGGCTCACCTGGCTCCCCCGCGGGGGCGCCGCCGCCTGCGGCCGGGTCGGGGGCGCCGCCTGGGGGAACGGCACCGTCGCCGCCGCCCGCGCCGTCTCCCTCGGACGCCAGAGCCGCGCGTCCGTCCTCGGCGAGATCCTCGTTCACCTGGAGCATGACCGAAGCGAGCGCCAGGTCCATCTGGGAGCGCGTGATCTCGTTGCGCGTAATCCGCGCATCGGACTGCGTCACCGTGTAGATCTGATAGACGATCGCGATGATGACGATCAAGACCAGGAATGCGAGCAGGAGCGCTGCGCCGCGCTGGGACTCAGCCGCCTGCCGGTAGCGTGGATGGAGTGTCTTCAAGGCAACCGGAGGATACGCCCTGGCGGCCCCTGACTTCCCGAATTCCGGTAACAGAGGCGCGAGTCTCCACGCTGCCCCATCAGGCGGCTCCGCCGCGTCAGGCCAGGCCAATCCGGTTAGCCCAAGAAGGCCGAATCAGGAGGGCGGACCCAGCAGGGCGGACTCAGAAGGGCAAACTCAGGAGGGCGGACTCAGAGCGAAGAGCTCAGAAGGGCGAGTTCAGGTCGCTGCCTTCCAGAATCCGAGGCCGGATGAAGAACAGCACGTTCGTCTGCTCCTTGCTCCGGAGCTTGCTCCGGAAGAGCGTCCCGAGGAGCGGAATGCTGCGGAGCAGCGGCACGCCCTGCTCGCGCTCCAGCGTGCGCTCCGAGATCAGCCCGCCGAGGATGACGGCTTGGCCCGGCTCCAGCCGCACGATCGTCCGCGCGTTGCGCTTTGAGATCTCGGGGACGGAAACCTGATCCCCGTCGAAGTTGAAGCTCACCGCGGTGCCGGTGGACTGCGACGCCTCGATGTCAATGTTGAGGATGACCGTGTCGCGGCCGATGACGCGTGGGATCACGTACATCTGCACGCCGACGTCCTGGTACGTGAGCTTGAGGTTGGGGATGCCCGACGCGCTGATCGCCGTCACTTCGTAGAACGGGATCTTCGTGACGTTGACGATGTCGGCCCGAGCCCCCTCACGAACGGCGACCTTCGGCCGCGAGATAATCGAGACGTTCTCGAAAGCGGAGACCGCTTCGAGGACGGCGTTGAACGCCACGCCGTCGAACACCGCTCCGAGCCCGAACAGAGCCTCCGTCGCGTCGACCGTGTTGTCGAAGGAGAAGTCGATGCCGTTGATAAACGTACCGCTATTCGGGAGGCCGAAGATAGGCGTTCCATCCCGGCGACCCCGAAGCCCGAGATCCAGCGACTCGCGGGTGGTGACCTCGACGATCTTCGCCTCGATCTCGATCTGGCGAACATCCGCGGCGAAGAGCTCGATGAAGTGCTCGATCTCCCCCATCTCGTAGGCGGCCGCCGTCACGAACAGCACGTCGCTGAGGGCGACCGATTCCGGGGAACGCAGCAGTGCCGGCCGCGGATCGGAGTAGGCCTCCACCGAGAACCCTGCGCGCAGGTCGAGGAGCACCGTGTCCTCGGGCTGGGGTCCGAGGTCCTCGGGGATCGCGCCGTCAAGGACAGCAGCGTGAATGGGAATGCTGGAGTAGGACTTCAGCAGGCTGAAGATCTTCTGGCCGGTGCCGACGGGGAACGTGTACGGCTTCATGATGAGCCGCTCGGTATCCCCCTCGCGCAGCGGATACCACACGATGTTCTTGCCGAACTCCAGGAACGGATTGATCGGCGGCTCGTTCACCACGGCGGCGTCGACAAGCTCCCCGAGGAGCTCAAGCTCTCCGAGCTCTTCCGACTCATCCTCGGCTTCCACTTCAAGTGAGTCGCGGTCTAGATCGCTGCGTCCATCGACCGGGGCGGGACCCGCGGCCACAGGTTCGTCGAGGTCGCCCTCTGGGCGATCCGCGTAGGACTTCTCGAGCTCGCGAAAGGTGTCCCTGTCCTCGAAGAAGTCGTCGACCCCCGCGGGCTGGTTCCGCCCACGGGAGATGAGGTCCTCGAACATCGTCTTCGCCCGGCGGTCCCGCTCAGAGGGTCCGCTCTCCCCGGTCACGCAGCCGGAGACCGCGGTGGAGAGGATGAGGAGTGCGAAGAAGCGTGTCATGGGGCGTCGATGCATCTTGGAAAGCAAAACGCCGTCAAACAATGACGGCGTTCTACGTTCGTTCGATGAATGGTCTCGAGGGAGGTCAAAGCTGCCGCTTGACTTCGTCAGTGATGTCGTCGACCGACCGCTTGTCCCGGCGCTTGATCACCTTCCACACGCTGCAGTGTCCTTGGCTGGCGCGAACGGACTCACAGGCCTTCAATACGCGCGCGCGGGCCTTCGTCATCAGCGTGATGCCCTTCGAGGACGTCTTGTCGATCTTGTCCTTGATCAGCTTCTTGTACTCGTCGGTGGCCTCAAGCAGCGCTTGGTAGTCGACAACCGCCGGGTTGGTGAGCTGGCGCGGCTCGTCGAGCCCGCAGATGTTGTCGGACTTGGTGACCACGTAGGGGGTCCCCCGTCCGTCATCGCGGCTCACGGCCGCGACACAATCCGGAAACGAGGCGTCCGCCGAAGGGGACGACGGGGCCGAGAAAGCGAGAGCTGCGAAAAGGCTGAGGAGGATCTGCACCATAAAGTCCGAGCTGGGGACAACCCGTGAGGGTCCAGCGTTTGACAGCCTGCCCCAACATGAAGGAATCGTTATAAGACCTTTCGTCGCGAACTCGCAGGAGGCTGCCAGGATTCCTTTGTCAATCCTGAATGAAGCCCGCATCGCCCTCCACTTCGGGCCATAACCCGTTCCAGGCAACAAAAACGCGCCCGCGAGCTCGAAAACTCGCGGGCGCGCTCGGCGCCAGGTGACCCTGACGCGTTCCTTCGATCAGACCCGTTTAGCGGCTTGCCGAACGGCGACGCGAGCGGCGCGGACGCCGCGAGCCGCCTTCGTCATCGCCCTCGTCCGAGCGGCCGCGGCGGGGGCGATCCTCGCCCTCCGAGTCGTCGCCGTCGGAGTTTCCGCCCTCGGCTCCCTCAAGGGTCGCCTTGTGGCTGACCTTGATCTTGCCGCGGTCGTCCACGTTGATGATGATCACATCGATCTCGTCGCCGACGTTGACCACGTCCGTGACGGATTCGATGAAGCCTTCACCGAGCTCTGAGATGTGGCAGAGGGCCTCGACGCCGGGCAGGATCTCGATGAACGCGCCGAAGTCGCGGACGCTCTTGACCGTGCCGTTGTAGCGCGAACCCACTTCCGGGGTTTCCATGGTGGCGGAGATCGCGTCGCGGCACTTCTTCACCTTGCCAGCGTTCGTGCCGTAGATCTGCACGTTGCCCTCGTCGTCAACGATGGAGATGCGAACCTCGTAGTCGGCCTGCATCTGGCGGATGTTCTTGCCACCCGGGCCGATCAGGAAGCCGATGCGATCGCTCGGGATCTTGATCGTCTCCATGCGCGGAGCGAACTCGGAGACCTCGTCGGACGGTGCGGGCACCGCCTTGAGCATCTCACGCAGAATGTGAATCCGGCCGAGGCGGGCCTGCTCAAGGGCGTTGGACAAAAGATCGCGGCTGACGCCGGTGATCTTGATGTCCATCTGCAGTGCGGTGATACCGACGCCGGATCCAGCCACCTTGAAGTCCATGTCACCGCAGTGATCCTCGGAGCCAAGGATGTCCGAGAGGATCGCGGGGTTGTCGCCGTCGGACACGAGGCCCATGGCGATACCGGCGACCGGCTGTGACAGCGGCACGCCTGCGAGCATCATCGAAAGGCAGCCGCCGCAGACCGAAGCCATCGAGGACGAGCCGTTGGACTCGGTGATGTCCGACACGACGCGAATCGTGTAGGGGAACGCTTCGCGGGACGGCATGACCGTCGTGAGCGAACGCTCTGCCAGCATACCGTGGCCGATCTCGCGGCGACCCGGTCCCATGATGCGGCGGGTCTCACCCACCGAGTAGGCCGGGAAGTTGTAGTGGAGGTAGAAGTTCTTCTTGTACTCCTCTTCGACGCCGTCGATGACCTGCTCGTCGTCCGGGGTGCCGAGGGTCGCGCTCACGAGCGCCTGGGTCTCTCCGCGGGTGAACAGGACTGAGCCGTGCTGGCGCGGGTTGAAGTTCGGCACGATCGTGATGTCGCGGATCTCGTCCCACTCACGTCCGTCCACGCGACGGCCGCTGAGGATCGCGCTGCGCTCGCAGTGCTTCTTCAGGTCGCCGAAGAACTCCTTGATCGCCTTGGTCTTGTCCTTGACGTCTTCCTCGTCGACGCCGCGAAGGAGGTCCTCCAGGACGCGGGTGCGAACAGCGCTGCAGGCCGCTCCGCGCTCGTGCTTGCCTTCGGTACGCATGGCGTCAGCCAGGTCCTTCTCGAAGCCGAAGACCTCAGCCTTGAGGTCCTCGTCGATGCCGGGTGCCGTGAACTCTTGCTGGGGCTTGCCAGCGCGGTCCACGAGCTCGTTCGTGAGATCCACGATCTGCAGGATGACCTCGTGGGCCTCTGCGAGCGCGTCGATCATCTCGTCCTCGGTGAGCTCCTTCGCGGAGGACTCCACCATGCAGACGCCGTCTTCGTGGCCGGAGACCACGAGGTCGAGGCGGCTGTTGTCGCGGCGATCCTTGTCGTCCGGGAAGGCAACGAGCTTGCCGTCGATGTGACAGACGCGGATCGCGCCGAGGGTCGTCTCGAAGGGCAGGCCTGCGATGCGAACGGCCGTGAAGGCCGCGATCATGGCGAGCACGTCGGGGTTGTTCGTGCCGTCGTACTGCATGACCGAGGTCATGACTTGCACTTCGGACTTGTAGCCATCCGGGAACATGGGGCGGATCGAGCGGTCGATCAGACGCATGGTCAGGATTTCTTTGGTCGTGGGACGACCTTCGCGCTTGAAGAAGCCACCGGGGATCTTGCCTGCCGCTTCAGTCTTTTCGCGGTAGTCGCAAACGAGCGGGAAGAAGTCGATGTCATCGCGGCCTTTGCCAGCGGTCACGGCTGCGAAGCAGCGCGTGTCCCCCAGCGTTGCGATCACGGCGCCACCGGCTTGTCGAGCCACTTGGCCCGTTTCAAGGGTGAGCTTCTTGCCTGCGATCGTCGCTTCGACGCGTGTCGGTTTCATGGTCATGGAGTCTTGTCTCTTTTGTCTTTGTCTAGTTTCAGTGATGTTCGATGCGCTTTGGACGATTGCCCCGGCATGCGGTGATGCGGATCGGAGCTGCGGAGTCCCCTTGGGCTCCGCCTGCAAAGCGGCGTGCGCGAGCTGCGCCTTTCAACGCCGAACGCACCCTGGGACGCGGTTCGGTCCGAGGGTGCGCCGAAAGAGGCCCTCACCTGAGAGCGCTCTCCTTGGGCTCCCCGGTTCTAACGGCGGAGGCCGAGGCGCTTGATGACGTCAGCGTAGCGCTGGGGCGTGTTCTCCCGCATGTAGCGCAGGAGCTTCGTGCGACGGCCGACCTTCTTGAGGAGGCCGCGGCGCGAGGTGAAGTCCTTCTTGTGCACCTTGAGGTGCTCGGTCAGGCTTCGGATGTCTTCGGTCAGGAGTGCGACTTGAACCTCGGTGGATCCGGTGTCTCCGCCTTTGGTGGCGAACTCCGTGATGACTTCAGTCTTACGGGTGGCTTCGATGGCCATGGATGATTCGGTTGGGTTGGCTTCTGAACACCGATGCACGCGGCCGCCTTAGGACGGACCGCAGAACTCAGGCGAACGGAGAAGCGGGACTTGCCCCGGGTGCAGATCCAGGTCACTTGGATGGGCCAAAGCCGATCGATGTGAGGCGACAGCGGAGTCGCCTGCCGATGCGCCACGGCGGCCAAAGGGCCTTGTGGAGAGCGGCTCACCTGGGGACCGCAAGGATCCGGGGTGCTGAGAAGTAGATAAATAGAGGCCGGGCCAGGGTCGGAACGACGCCGGCCAAATCGGCTTCTGGGCGGAGATCTTAGCGATGCTGCACGCTGGCAGCCCCTCAACTCTGGGGGAAACCTGCCCGGGGGAAACCTGTCTGGGGAAACCTGCCTGGGGAAACCTGGTCCGGTTGGCCCCTCTCTCCTCTTCCAGGGGGCTCTTCGTCTCGATGACGTGATCCCCCAAGGGTCCCATAGGGGATTTATGCCCCCCAGGGATCGAAATAAGCGGTGTCAGCTACCGCTGGGCACGCCCGGGACCGGGATTCGGGGCTCGATGTCCCGAACGGGCAGCTTGGCCATCAGCTCGCGGAAGATCTTGTTGCAGGCGTTCTGAGTGGCCTTCGAACCCGCAATCCGGGTCTCGATGGCGCCCGTGAAGTCGAACTTCCTATCGATACGAGCGGCCCAGAGCTCAGGGCCGCTGGGATCCCGCGGATCGATCATTCGGACCTCGATCGCCACGTCCACGCTGCGACGGATGTCCCAGTTGGTGGCGTCCCAACGCTCGACGAAGATCTCCAGCACGGCGTCTTCGGCGAGGTCGCCGGGCACGTAGCTGGCGTTCACCGTGCTCGGGGTGAAGACCGCGGGGCCGTCTCCGATGCCTCCGCCGATGCTTTGGTCAACGATATCCGCGGAGAGCGGGCTGTAAAGCCGCGTCGCGAGCCCGTATTGGGCGCCGCGGCGGATGTGATCCACGGGCGCGGTGATGTCCGCCGAAGCGAGAATCACCGGTGCCACCGCGATATCCGCGGGGTTGAGGGCCGCAAGGCGTCCCTGGGCGAGCACTTGGGTGTCACGACCCGCGAGGCGCGGAGTCGTCTGACACGCGGTCAGCGTCAGCGCCGAAATCACCGCAGCGAGGACCAAAACGCCCCCTGCAGTGCGAAATACTTGGGATCCGGTCCGGCAGCCTGCCTCGGCGTCGGCCCCCCCGGTCGGTTGATTGGTGCGCATTCCTCGATGCTAGTGACCGAAGACCCCATTTTCGCAGGATCAATTCGCGCAATCGCCCTAGTTTTGCGTGAACGTGATCGGAGCCGCCCGGCTGTAGAGCTCGTGCTCCCGCTCGAGGTCCGTCCACATGAATTGACCGCGGTCCAAGGACTGGGCGTAAACCTCGACGCTGGCGGTAATAGCGCCGTCTTGGAGGCCCGTGCCCCCCTGGGCGGCGATGTCTTGGACGGACAGCACGATCGTGCCGCCGGCCGCATCGCTGGCGTCGAGCCCAACGATCGTCCAGCCCCGCCCCGTGGTATCCGTGAGCTGCGCCCGGTAGAGGCCAAAGCTCAGGCCCGCGGAATCGGGCAGCACGTCCGTCACGAGGAGGTTGTAGACAGAACCACCGGTCATGGTCCCCGCGAGCGGGTTGGTGATCGTTGGAACGTCCATCGGAATCGTGACCAGCCCGATGTCCAGGTAGCGCGGCCGAGCCACGACCTCGTTGGAGTTCACGTCGACCGCACTCATGCGTAGGAACGACTCGGGGCTGATCGAGCCCCCCATTTCAAGCGCGCCGCCGGGAGCCGCAGCGCCTGCGACCGCGGCCACGACGCCGAAGGTGCCGGCCGTCATGGTCGATGTACTTTGCCCTGCCCCCACGAGCAGCGCCCCCGTCAGACCGGTCGCGGCTGCTTCGACGACAACAACGGGGTCTCCGTCTAAGGCCCCTAGCCCTGACAGGCCGCCAAGGGTGAGCGCCGTCAGCCCGAAGAACTGAGGGATACCACCGTCCGTCGATGCGGCCAGTCCCCCGCCCGCGTCCAGGGTCAAACCCGTTTCCACCTCCCCCGCCTCCAGCGGGCCAAACGGCGCCGCCAGCGCAAAGTTTGAGAGGTAGAGGGGGGCGGTCGCTTGGTTCAGCGGCACGGCGCTGTTCACGCCCAGCACCGTGGCCGCGCCGAGGCGACCGGGGCGAACAGGAAAGCCTTCGAAGACGCACTGGAGCGCCGTAAGACCACCTGTGGTTCCACAGCCGCCGGTCTCTTGGAATCGTTCCGGCAGCAGCGTACGCGTGTCCTGGATCACGCGATCGGAAACGTTGAGGCCCCCTGTGATCGAGCCAACGACGCGCCCGGCGATCTCTGCGCCGTCGAGCACGGTGGGCTCCAGCATGATATCCACAGCGTCCCTTGGGACGCCATGGAAGCTGAACAGGTCGTAGCCCGAAGCATCGACGGTGATGATCGTGCTGCCCGTTCCTGCGCCAGCCACGGAAACTGCGCCGTCGACGGTCGTTCCGTCGTCGACGAACGTGATCCCGCCGCTTAGCTCTTGATAGGACAAGACAAGTGCGTTCTCGATCGGCGCCAGCGTCACGGCGTCGAAGACGCGCACGGCCACGGTAGAGCCCGTGGGGGCGCCCCCCGGCCCGACCACGCCGCGCTGAGTGAACGTTCCGGTGAACGACTCAGTGGACTGATTGAACGCCTGGTCGAAGACCGTGATCTCGTAGGTAACAGGCGCACCGTTGGGGTCCAGTACCCCCACCGGCACCGGCGCTGCGATGAAGTAGGCGTCGGAGCCGTCCGGAGAGGGCGTCGAGAAGGCCGTTGCCGGCGGCTCTGTGATCGAGCCACCGTTCGTTCCGTCCCCGCCAGCATCGACGAAGGCGAATCCAATCGACTCGCTAGCTCGTCCGAAGGCAGCGAAATCGCGCACTTC
>CALHGQ010000420.1 GCA_938030175.1 uncultured bacterium
CCTCGATCCAACGGAGCCAGAGGCCGCCGCCTGGAAAGTCGATCGCGACACTGACCTCCACGGCCGCGTCACAAACGCGGCGCTCCAGCCCGTAGCAGGAGCCAGGATCTTTGTCTTTGAGACACGCGCCCATCAATCCCCGGGTTCATGGAAGGTCGCCGCCCCTGCCCCGACTCCACATGGCTCGACGACCAGCGACTCCCAAGGACGCTACAAGGTCGCCCTTGATCCGGGCCGCTACTACGACATTCAAGCCGTCCCCCCCACGGCAGCGACTCGACTGGCGCCAAAGTGGAGGCAGCAGTGCCAAGCCGGCGAACTGGCCGACTTCATTCTCGGCGAAGCTTCCTCGATCAGCGGACGGGTCACTCTGGACGGCGTGGGCGTCCCGGATGTCGAGGTCGTGATCGGCCCAGAGACGCCCTACTTCGAGCGGCCCCGCAACAAAGTCGCCCGAGCCCGAACCGATCGCCACGGCAGCTACCAGCTCAACGGCCTCGCGCAGGGTCGGTACACACTCTTCGCGCGAAGCACAGAAGTGGTGGTCCCGCCCTCGATAACATTGGATCTCTATGAGCGTCGCATCGAGCAAGACATCTTCGTCAGCCAAGGGCGGCCAGTCGCCGGCCGCATAGTCGACGCAGCTACGGGAGCAGCCATCGTCGGCGCAACCGTGAGGGCAGGCGACTCGACGGAGCGAGTGGCGTGTGGGCAGGATGGTCGATTCCGCATCCCATCCTTCCGAGAGACCGAAGTATGGGGAAATCCAGCGAGCACAGTGGTCATCGGCGAAGCGCCTGGTTACACGCCTGCCTCGGCCCAGGTTCCCCTTGGGTCCGCCGATCCCGCTGCCCTCGAGATTCGATTGGCGAAGGGCGTTACGGCCATAGGCCGCATCGTCGATTCCCATGGGCGACCATGCCCTGATGCCGTGGTCATGGTCTATAAGGCTCGGCCTAGGGGGAAGAGTGCGCCGCGCTCCCTGCGATGCGAGGGCGAAGTTCGCTCAGATGGAACCTTCGTCGTGCCCGGCGTTGAGCCTGGTGGCCGATTCACCGGAGCGACCGCTCTACATGTCACAGCCCCCGGACACGGAGCGGTGATTACGCCACTCGAGATCCCGGCTGACGCCACTGGGAACCACGACTGCGGTGAAGTCACCTTGAAGGCGTCACTGAGCATCGGAGGCCGCGTGGTGGACTCCAACGGAAGACCGTTCCCCCATGCCATGGTGTTGATCACCCAGCACATCTACGACGCTGGACTCAAGAGCCAGAACCCACCGCTTCAAGTCCTCGAGGGCACGCTCTGCACTCTGATCGTCGCGTCCGATGATCTCGGCCGCTTTCGAGTCCGCCAACTCGCCGAGGGGCAGGTGACCGTAATCGCAAGAGCGCCGGCGCGAAGCGGCGCCCGGGCAGAAGCGACCGTTCTCCTGGATTCGGAACGGAGTGATCCCTGCGTTGAACTTGTCCTCCCCGCAGGGGAGTCCCTGTCAGGCTGTGTCGTCGATCAGCACGGCGAAGGCGTTGCGGGCGCATGGATCTACCTGTTCGGCTCGGGGCAGCACACGCACACGATCGCCGATGAGAATGGTCGCTTTGAAGCGAGCGGCCTGAACCGGGGGAGCTACTCGTTGGCGGTAGATATCAGCCTTCTACGCCGCCGAGGCCACGCCTTCATTGATCCGCTTCGCCCCTCTGCCAGCACGGGTACCGATGACACCCGAATCGTCCTCTCCACCGGCGACCCCTTTCGATGCGTGATCACTCGAGGCCGCGATGAACAGAGTCGAGCCGTCCAGATCACGCTCACGGACAGGCAAACCTCGCGCCAGTTTTCGGAGTGGTCCGATGGCCTCGGGGTCATCGAAACCGTGCTTCCGGCTGGCTCCACCTTCGACATCTACTACGCAAGAGATGCGAACACGGATCCGATGCTCGTCGCGGAGGAGGTCGATCCGTCCGCAGGTGAGTTCGCGCTCCACCTCGACTGACATGGATCCATTGCTGGCGCGTCAGTTCTTCCCGTAGTCGCTACGGTCCGGTCGCGCCCACTCGTGCTTCGCGCCGAAGAAGAGGCGCAGTAGGAACACCGCGGCGACCAAGGTGATCAAGGGTTCGATCGGGAAGCGGTAGCGTTCGAAGACGTGGGTCACGTAGTAGACGAGCGGGTAGAACAGGAAGGCGCCGCGTAACAGCGTGCGGCTTCCGGAGCGGCCCCGCCACGTGATGATGCCGATGAGGGCGCACAGTCCGAAGAAGGCGTGGGTCACCCACTTGATCCAGCCCATCCAGTCGCGCTCTTGGATGTAGCCCGTGCCCAGGAGCACCGGCTTCGTCGGATCCGGTCCCACCCAGAACCTTTGGAAGCGTTCGAGTGTGAGCCAGCCGAAGCGCGTCGGGTGCTCCTTGATCCAGTCGAAGCTCTCCCCCATGGCGACGCGGCTGTATTCCACCTCTCCGAGGGATCGGTAGCGTTCGAGCTCGGCGCCGTCGTAGGAGGGGTGGATGCGAACGTTGAACGGCCCGTAGGCTCCGTCGTTGTTGCCGACGAAGAGCTCGACACCGAGGTTGCTTCGGATTTGCGGCGACCCAACGACGACCATGTTGCGCACCAGCCAAGGGCTGATCGTGAGGGCAGCGGTCCCCAGGAGCACGACGACCTTGCGAATCCCGCTGCGCTCAAAGTGCAGGTGGCCCGGCCTAGGGCGTAGGTAGTACCAAGCGAACACGGGCACGAGCGCCAGCGGCGCAGGGTTCACGAGCAGCGTTCCCCCAAGGCCGAGGCCAAGGATCGCCACACCGCCGGTCGTGACCTCGCGCCCGCGCTCCACCATCGTGGCGAGGAACCACGCCATCGAGAGCGCGACGAAGGTCGAGTCCCAGACCATCGCAACCGGCAGGTAGATAGCCATCGGGTGCACGGCCCATAGGACCGCCGCCGCCATCCCGGCCGTGCCCGAGTAGAGGTGCCGACCGAGCTTCCAAAGGTAGAACGAGGTCAGCGCCGCGCCCGCAGACTGCGCGATCGCGAGGATCCACGCGACGGAGGGCGTGATGCCACCGAAGAACTTGATGAGGCCCGCGAGGAGCACCGGGTAGAACGGTGCTACCCAGGCGGTTGGGCCCGTGCCCTGGGCGAAGGGGTCCGAGAAGCCGCGGCCGTCCGCGAGCGCTTGGGCCACCGCCGCTTGCTCGTAGCCCCAGCTCCAGTCGAGCCCCCCGCCCTTGGTCACGCGATAGATGTCGAGGGGATCGCCCAGCACGAAAATCGCGGCGACGCGCACCGCGAACGCGAAGAGCACGACCCCCAGCGCGATGCGCCAGCTACTAAAGACGGAAGTGCCCATGCAACCGCGCCGCTAGTCCAACGTGCAGATCACAGGCGCGTGATCGCTCGGCTTCTCGCCGTCGCGCGCTTCGAGGTCCACCTCGACCGCCGAGCAGGCATCCATCGCCGGGGGCGACAGCAGGAAGTGGTCGATGCGCAGGCCGTTGCCGCGCTTGAAGCCGCGCGTACGGAAGTCCCACCACGTATAGACACCCGCGTCCTGGTTGTGCTTGCGCAGCGCGTCGCCGAGGCCCGGCTCCATGATCTTGGCCAGCGCCTCCCGCTCCGGATCACTGCAGAGAATTTTCCCTTCCCACTTGGCGGGGTCATAGACGTCGCGATCATCGAACGTGACGTTGAAGTCGCCGGTCACGACGACCTTCTCGGTCATGGGAAAGCTGTCTTTGACGTACTCGGCGACGTCCGCCATCCACTCCAGCTTGTAGTCGTACTTGTCGCAGCCCACTTCGCGGCCGTTGACGACGTACAGATCGAGGAGCATCACGTCCTCCACCTGGGCGGCGATGACCCGCGCCTCCGGGTGATGGTCCTTGCCTGGGATCCCCATCACCACGTCCTCGATGGGCTTCTTCGAGAGGATCGCGACGCCGTTGTAGGTCTTCTGCCCGTGGAAGGCGATTTGGTAGCCCATCCCCTCGATGTCGTCCTTGGGGAAGAGATCGTCGATGACCTTGGTCTCCTGGAGGCAGACCACATCGGGGCTCTGGCGCTCGAGGAACTCAAGGACGCGGGGCATCCGTGCTCGGATGGAGTTGACGTTCCAGGTGACGATTCTCATGAATCTGAGGGGGGTCCGAGGCGCGCGGCGGAAGCGCCATCCAGGGGGTGGCGCAAAGGGAGAAAAAAGTACCTAGGCGGGGCTTCAGAGCCGATTTCCAGGGTCCTGGGCCGGGGTCCGCCGGAGTCTACCCGACGGGATCAGACCCCTAACTGAAGGGGCTGTCAAGGCTGACAGTCTCAAGGAATGTGCAGTGAATTCCGATGGACCCCTACGGACAGGGGGCCCCACGGCTTACCCTTCCTCCAACGAAACTGCAGCTCCCGCGCGCCTGCCGTGCCCGACCAACGAGAACGAACGGTCCCAACACGCACGCCGAGGCCCAAAGCCCAGCCGATCGACAACGAACTCATGGCTGGCGCCTTCCGCGCGCACTCATCGACCCTGAGCTGCAACGGGCGTCCTTTTGAAAAAGTAGGAAGCCGGGCGCCCAGAAAACGTGCCTGATAGAACTAGAAACCGGAGCGCACGCGGATCGAAATCCGGCGCTCGCCGAGGTGGCTCAAGCCGCCCAGCCAACAGAAGTAACAACAAGAACTACGGCGCCCCGAAGCCCAAGAAGGTCTCGGACGCAAAACCCCTCACCCCCACCCTCGATCCGCCCGACATTGCGTCGTTCACGGAATTCGAGCTAGGCGACGAGATTCAGCAAGCCATTGCTGACATGGGCATTACCAAGCCCACGCCTATCCAAGCACTCGCCATCGAGCCAGTGCTCAAGGGCAAGGACGTCATCGCCAAAGCGGAGACCGGCACGGGCAAGACGCTCGCGTTCGGCGCACCGATGATGGCCAAGATCGATCCGGCGCGCGCGTCGGTGCTCGGTCTGGTGATGTCCCCCACCCGCGAGCTCGCGGAGCAGGTGCACCAGGTGCTTGAGAAGCTCGGCGAAGCGCGCGGCGTCAAAACCGCGCTGATCGTCGGCGGCGAGCCCCTTGGCCCCCAGGTCAAGAAGCTCCAGGCTGGCGCACAAGTGGTCGTAGGAACGCCGGGCCGCGTGCTCGACCTCCTCAACCAGAAGTTCCTCCAGTTCCCTTGGACCGAGTTCGCCATCCTGGACGAAGCGGACAAGATGCTGGAGATCGGCTTCATCGACGACATCAAGAAGATCCTCGATGCGTGCAATGAGTACCGCCAAACGCTGCTGTTCTCAGCCACGTTCCCGCCGGAGCTCCTGAATCTCGCCCGTGGATACACCAGCGATCCCGCGGAGATCGCGACGGCTTCGGGCGTCGCCACCGTGGATACGATCAACCAGTACGTCTTCCGCTGTAGCGCCGATGACAACGCAAAGAACATTGCGCACCTCATCGAGGATTCAGCCCCAGAGGATGTCTTCCTCGTGTTCTGCGAGCGCCGGACCGACGTGGACCAGCTCATGCGCAAGCTCGAGCGCAAGCGTTTCTCGGTCAAGGCGCTGCACGGCGGCTACGACCAGGCCGCGCGCTTCCGCGTGATGACGGCCTTCCGCACGGGAGATGTCAAAGCACTGGTGGCGACGGACGTGGCCTCCCGCGGCCTCGATGTGGCCCACGTGACCCACGTGGTGAACCTCGGCCTGCCGCGCGAGTTCTCTGACTACACCCACCGCATCGGCCGAACCGGTCGCGCAGGGCGCCATGGCGCCGCCGTGACGTTCATCTCCGGACGCAACGAGCGTGACTTCCAGGGCCTTCTGAAGCACACAGGGTTCGACATCGTGGAGATCGACCGTCCACGTGACCTCTTTACGAAGGAGCGCAAGCGAGCCGCGGAGCGCAACGGCGAGGTCATTGACGTCGAGCCGAAGAGGCGCGAGCGAGGGCCGCGCGAGCGCGACGAAGAGGCGCAAGAGGAACGTCCCCGCCGCGAGCGCAAGCCTCGCCGCAGCCGCGAAGAGCGTGAGGAGCGCCCGAAGCGGGAAGAAACATCGGAGCGCGAAGAGCGATCCGAGCGTAGCCCAAGGCCCGAGCGCAAGCCGCGCCGTGAACGAGCCGCAAGGCAGGAAGCTGAAGAGGCCCCCGCGAAGCGCCCCCGGCGCGAGCGTCGTCCGCGCCCGAACCGCGATGAGATCGAGGTAGAGGAAACCAGCCAGTCCGATGCACCCGAAAGGGAGTCGCGTCCTCGCCGCGCCCGCGGTGAGCGAGCTCGCAGGCCCTCCAGCCGTGACGTAGAGGCCGCTCCCCCATTGCAGGAGAGCCCGACCCGCAAGCGCCGTCCACGTCGCTCCGCCGAGGCCGAAGAAGGCGTCGCCGGTCCCTTTGCCGAGGAAGCTCCGATCTCGGAGGCCCCGGCACGGAAGCCGCGCCGCCCAAGGCGCTCAGCCGAAGAGCGAGGCGCTTCGTCCGACGAAGCCGTGACCGAGGAGCGACCGAAGCGCCGTCCGCGACGCTCGGCCGAGTCCCGTCCAGAGACGGACAAGGCTCCGGAGCGGGCCCCGCGCCGGCCAAGGACAACGCCCCAGGACGACTCCCGCGAGGAGGCAGAAGCCCCCAAGCGAACCCGCTCCAGGAGCGGCAGCGAAGCCGACACGTCCGGGGAGGCCCCGGAGCGCGGTCGCGGCGGCCGCCGCCCACGTCGTAGCGCCAGCACCTCGGGAGAGGAGTCTCCGCGCCCGCGCCGCCCTAGGCGCGAATCGGAGGACCAAGGCCGTGACGGGAGGGGCCGTTCGGAATCTCAGCAGGAATCGGCAGGGAAAGCCAAGTCGACACGTCCCAAGAGAGAGCGCGTGGGCGAAACTACCCGCGCTGACTCAAGCCCCAAGCCGACCCGTCCCGCCGCTGGCGGTGGATTCGGCGCCGGGGTCTAGATTGATGGGGATGTCGCGCCCGGTCGGTCTCAACTCCTGAAACGACCCGCGACACCCCTTGCTTCACTTATGGGCGGAATCAACCCGTACCAGAGCGCGTCCGAGACCGTGCTCCCCACCAAGCCCTACACCATCACCTTCATGCCTATGGGCAAGAAGGTGACCGTAGATCCCGCTGCGCTCCCGCTCTCCCGCGAGGGCAAGCCCGGTTCGATCCTCGACATTGCCGACGGCAACGACATTGAGATCGACCATGCATGCGGCGGCGTGTGCGCCTGCTCCACCTGTCACGTCATTGTGCGTGAAGGCTTCGACTCCATTGGCGAAGCGACCGAGGACGAGGAAGACATGCTCGACGAGGCCCCAGGCCTCGAGCTGACCTCCCGCCTGGCCTGCCAAGCCGTTCCTGACGGCTCGGTGGATCTCGTCGTGGAGATCCCGGCCTGGAACCGCAACCACGCCCAGGAATCACACTAGTGGCGGCCAGCGGGACTAGCCCAGAGGCACTGCTCGCTAACCCGCGCGGATTCTGCGCGGGCGTCGACCGCGCCATCCAGATCGTCGAGCGCGCCCTGGAGATCCATGGCTCGCCCGTCTACGTGCTGCACGAGATCGTGCACAACAAGCACGTGCTGGAGGGCCTTCGGGCAAAGGGCACGATCTTTGTCAAGTCCCTCGACGACGTGCCGAAGGGAGGCGTCACGGTCTTCAGCGCCCACGGTGTCTCTGACGCCGTCGTAGACCACGCAAAGGATCGCGGACTGAACGTCATCGACGCCACCTGCCCCCTCGTGACCAAGGTGCATCGCCAGGCGATCCGCTACGAGTCCCAGGGACGCGAGGTCATTCTCGTGGGCCACCCCGGCCATCCCGAGGTCGAAGGAACACGCGGGCGCATCGAGGGCGAGGTCTACGTGCTCTCGACTCCGGAAGAGGTCGAGGCGCTGGAGGTCCAGAACCCCGGCCAGCTCGCCTATGTGACGCAAACGACGCTCTCGGTGGACGACACCCGCGACGTGATCGCGGCCCTCAAGGTGCGCTTCCCATTGATCCAAGGTCCCGACACCAAGGACATCTGCTACGCGACCCAGAACCGCCAAACGGCGGTGAAGGAGATGCTGCCAGGCGTCGACCTATTGCTGGTCGTTGGGTCCCAGAACTCGTCGAACTCCAATCGACTCGCCGAGCTTGGCGAGCGAGCGGGCGTTCCGTCCTACCTTGTCGACCACCCCGACCAAGTCCTGGGCGAGTGGATTCAGGGCAAGAAGCGCGTCGGCGTCACAGCCGGTGCGTCCGCCCCCGAGGATTTGGTCCAGATGATCCTGACCCGCCTCCAGGAACTGGGCGTCGGAACAGCGACGGAAGCCGACGGCGAACGGGAGACGGTGGTCTTCCAAATGCCACCGGAACTTCTCTAGGAGTCTGTCGCGCATAGATGGATTCGCGTAGTGCGTGCCCAATTTTTGATGGGCAAGGCGCTCCCAGACCCCTCGTGGCAGTAGTCACCGGGGTCTTGGGGGCAACGCAGCCCACCGGTATTGGGCGCGTGCTACGCGGATTCAGCTATGCGCGACCTGTCACTCCGTGGTCGTCGGTGTCGGGCCGCGGCTCAAGAGGAGCAGGATGAGGTCCGTCTCCGGCGTAATGGCGTTGCCGGGAATTCCGTCGCCGTTGATATCCGGGATCGGGATCGGCGTGATCGCGCCGCCCTGCATCGGTCGCGTCTCGCCGATCTGCTGGCCCGTGGTGGGGTCGATCCAAAGCTGCTCGTAGGTCACGAGCTCTAGGCCACGAAGATCGATTCTGCCTGTGAGCACCGAGCTGGTTGGATTGGTCCGAAGGGCCGGGTAGTAGACGGCGATCCGACTGCCGTTCCCGCTGATCGCGGCCTCGGGCCTGCCGTAAAGGTGGTGAGAGGTCGGGCCGACGACGAGATGGTCCGCATCGGTCATCTCCCAGATCTTGAGCGACTCCATGAGCTCGCGGGCCAAGCCCAGCTCCTTTAGCGCCTGGCTCCTGGTGCGGAAGTTCTCGCAGCGGAGATCGCCCCCGCCGTTCGAAGGCGTGTGGTAGCCGAAGTAGTAGCTGACATGTCCGCCGGACAAGAGCACGTCGTAGAGGACTCGGCGACGGCGATCGGATGCCGTCGACGTTGCCGCCGCGCCTGAATTGAACTGAGAGCTCAGCCCGTCGCCCGGTGAGCCCTGCTCATCGTTGACGACCGGCACCGTCTGCCCCGCCTGGGCGAAGACCTGGCTCGCGTTCTGAACGACCGTCTCGTACTCCGACCCAATGCCTTCCTCGCCGTGGATCTGCAGCGAGGCCGCCGAAAGCCATGTTGGCGGCTCAGGCAGCGCCACGAGGCCTTCGTAGACGCGCGTGCTGTTGGGGATCGTGTGGACGCCGATCGGATGATCGAGCACATCCCAGCTGCGAATCCAGCGGCCCATCTCGTCGAGCTCTTCGGTCGTGAACTGGGGCGTCAGCGGTGTTCCGGCGGCGCCGCAGCTGGAAGCGGACTGGCACGACGCCGAAGACTTGTTCTCTTCGCAGAGGTTCCAGCGGAGCGCGTGCAGGTGCCCGAACTCGGCCACCATCTGCTTCATGAAGAGCCGGCGGTAGACGCTCATGTGGTTGCGCGGACCACCGAACGAGTCATGGGGCCCGAACCAGCGGATGTTGCAGGACTCCTGCTCCGCAAGGATCAGCTGGACCATGATCCCCTTGTCCCCGGCGTGCTCGAACACCGTCCGCCATTCATCCATGCGCTGGACGTGGTAGTTCAGCGTGTGCGCCGGTGAAAAACCGCTGCCGGAGGATGGGCAGTCCATGCCGCCGCCATTCGTAAGGAACGGGTGGGTGTCCTTACCGTCCCCCCCAAGGTTCATCACCATGAAGTACAGCGAGTTCACGTTGACCGTGTCCCCGAGGTAGTTGATGGCGCCGATGATCCCACGGCCCTGATTCGGAAGCCCATTCGCGCTCCAATCGGGATCCCCCTCCCGCCAATCGACGACGTGGTTGAGGTAGCGATGGAGGAAGTTCGGTGCGGGGTCGTCGCTGCTCTGGCAGATCGTGCGTCGGCAGTCGTCGAAGCAGCTTTGCCTGCAGCAGCAAACGGAGCCGTTGGCGGAGCGCCCGTCTTGGGCGTCACTGAATCCGATGTACCCCAGGAAGTTCTCTGGGCTACCGGGGCCCGCGACGATGAATCTGCCAGCGGAAGGGTCGGAGTACCGGAAGTACCGGCGACCGGGCTCGGCCGTGACGACTCCCTTCGACTGGAAGCCCGGTGCCTGCGGATCGACAGGCGTCACCGTGAAGGAACCGGAGTCGGACTGGAGCGCAATGGGCGTGCCCGTCGTGTCAGGCGGTGCCGCGTTCAAGAGCGGTCCAGACTCGAAGCTCGCGAACCAAATCCACTCGCCCGTGAGCTGGGGCGTGAAATGAACCCGCCAGATGTTGCCATCCGAAGATCCGAGCCCATCACCGGCGAAGTAGCCGGGGACGCGCAGCGGGCGGAGCAGGTCGGGGTGATCGAAGGTGACGTCTAGACGCCGGTGAGTCCACGGATTGGGGTCGCTGGAATCGCTGTCCCCGGTCGCCGCGGCGTGGTACTCGCGATCTGCGTCGATCTCGAGCGTGATAGTGGAGTAGAGAGCGGTCCTCTGGGCGCCCTCCCCTGCTTGGGAAGTGGCGGTCGCACTCGGTGCTGAGGCGATGAGGACGGAGGCAGCGGAGACCGCAAGAAGCAGCGCACGATACATCGTGACCATAAATCGTTCGCAGATAGCAAAGGGGACGGTTGGGGGCACACCCAGACGGGTTGGGAATCCGCTGAGTAGCACCGGCAAGGGACACCGATGGAGAGCTGATGACGTCTGCAAATGGCAAGCTGCGTACGTCGTCCTGCGAGGCGCGCATTCTACAAGAGAAGTCGTGAGCGGGCCCTTAGAGCGTCAGTGAAGATCCGGCCACAAAACCCCGGGGGCCGCCGCGGGATGACCCCTAGCAGCCCGTTGAAGAAGGCCGCACTACCGAGCAGCGCCCCTCGAAGCCCTGACTGCGTTGCTTGAAGGGCCCCGAATAGTTCGCCCACTCCTGTCCCGTTTCCTGACACCGCAGTGAGGGAGTTCGTCCCCAGCGCGCACCAGAGGCGACTGGAAACAAAATGGCCACGCCATCCCAAAGGAATGGCGTGGCCAAGTGAATCGTTCCCGTGGTTCGCCGATTCAGGAGCGAGCGAAGCTCAACTCAGGAAGGCGATGCCGCGGGCGGTGTCGAAGAGGTCCTAGAAGGTCCAGCCGACGTTCAGCAGGTACAGGTTGTCGAGGCGCTTGAGCGGCCCGGTGATACCGGTGAAGGGGTCCGTCACGATGGCGGGCGTGTTGTCGTAGACAGCGATCCACGAAAGGCGAGCCGTCATGCGGGCGCTCAGCTGTGCCTCGACGTAGGTCTCTGCGCGACCGTAGATGTCGTCTGCGTCCTCAAGGCTCGGGAAGAACTCGGCGAAGTGGCCGAAGACCACCGTGTCGGAGAGGCGCTTCCAGATGTCCCAAGCCACGCGAGCGGCGAGGTAGTCGTTGTCGAAGCCGCTGTCGAACTCCTCGTTGAAGTACGCAAGACCGACCTCGCCGTTGATCCTCCACTCGTCGTCGTCGCGGAACTGGTGACCAATACCGGCGCCGACGGTCCAGCGCAGGTCAAGGGCTGCCTGCTCGTTCGTCTCAGCGAGAGCGTTGAGCCAGAAGTAGGTCTTCTCGGAGAAGAACTGGTCGTACTTGCCGCTGAAGAGCGCACGGCGCTGGGTGCGGAAGCCGTTCTGCGTGGCGTAGTACCAGAGTCCCTCGAGGGTGTAGCGATGGATGTCGACGACGCGAACAGCCTTACCCGTCAGGGCGTAGGTCTCGATGTCGGCGTTGCCTTCACTCTTGGAGAGGCCAAGGTTGACGCTACCGTGCCAAACTCCCTCTTCGACCTCTTCCGGCACGTCATGGACGAGGGAAGCGAGGCTCGAGAGCGGGGCGACGGCCGGAGAAGCAACGGGGGCTGGGGCTTCAGGGTTCGAGGCCGCAAGGGCCGAACCGAGGAACAGGGGGAGGAGAATCATGAGATTGCGATTTCCCCGCGTATGGTCGGGGCTGATCTTTTTGGGGGTGGCAGTTCGGTTGGTCGAACGCGCCGGATCGTCGAACTAGTAAGGGCAGGGGCGTTCCCTTCGAGCGCGGTGGACCGCAAGGGCCCGGACTCTTGGAGGACGCTACTTGACTGCATTCGTGATCCACCTTCTGGCTGCCAGGAGGCCGTCGGCCGTCCGAGCACCGTGCCAGGTCAGGAGTTCACCATCGCAGAGTACGAATCGAGAGCGCTCGATTCGAGTACCCCTAACGAGTTCGTCAATATGATCTCCGCGGAAGGGGTAGGGCTCGCTAGGAAGAAGGACAAGATCGGGGTCCCAAGCGGCCATCTGTTCGAACGAGACCTCGGGATAACGGCCGCTGTCGGCGCCGGTTACGGAGTTGGAGCCCCCCGCAGCCTCCAGCAAGCTCGACAGGAATGTGTCCGCGGCAGCGGCCATCCAGGGCCCTCGCCAAATGAGCACTAGGAACGTTACTGGTGGGCCAGAGTCTGGCCCTGGACACACAGCGGACACCGCCGCTGCCAGCCGTTTGGCCCAAACCAGGCCCTCCTGGGGCCGCCCCACCGCCTCGGCGAGGCTAGAGATCATGGGCCCCACGTCCTCGACCGTCCGCGGGAAGCTCAGATGCACGTCCACGCCAGCCTCACGGAGCCGCTCCACGTCCTCGCGGCGGTTCTCCTCTTGGTTGGCGAAGACCCTCGTCGGCCGCAGCCCGAGGATCTTGTCGATCTTGGGGTCCTTCGTCCCGCCGATCCGCTGGACGTGCCCCATGGCGTCCTTCGGGCGTACGCAGAACTTCGTCGCGCCCACGACCTCGTCCCCCGCCCCTAGGGCGAAGAGCGTTTCCGTGATGCTCGGCACGAGGGACACCCAGCGCGGCGCTGGGTTCGCCACCCCTCCTTCGGTCTCGCTCCCTTGGCTCACTGCCTCGGGCGTGCTTCGGGAACGTCGACCGCGCGGTACTTGCGCCCGTCGCGCTCCAGGCGCGTGAACGGCCGCTCCGGGTCGTGATAGGACATCCCGATGAAGCCCTCATCCGCGGCCCGCGCCAGCCACTTCGTGCGCATCTCGAACGAACGCGGTACGTCCACGTCGTAGGCCATGATGTACGGCGGCTGGATGTGGTGGGACGTGGGGATGAGGTCGCCCCAGAACGCCGCCGTCGGCGTCCCCGGATCATCCTCGCCGAACAGCATAACCGTCATGCCCTCGGAGTGCCCGCCGACCTGATGCAGGCTGAGCCCAGGCAGAAGCTGCGTGTCGCCCTCGTTCCAATCAACGAGCCCCGCCTCGATAAGCGGTTCGATGTCGTCCGCGCGATAGCTGGCCCTGCGCGGGTGATGGGGCGTGCGCGCCGCTTCCAGCTCGGCGGCGGGAAAGTGATGCCGCGCCTTGCCGAAGCGAGGCACGAGCGCGTCACCGTCTGCCATCACGAGCGCTCCGATGTGGTCGAAGTGGCAGTGCGAACAAACGACGTGGTCGATGTCTTCAGGGCTTTTCCCGAGGGCCGCCAACGACCCTTCCAGTGAAAGCTCCCGCGGACGATCGAGGTGATAGATCGAACGCATCTTGTCCGTCCATCGATCCCCCATGCCGCCCTCCACCAGAACCGTGACGCCGTCACGCTCGGCGAGGTACGGCCGAGCGGCCATGCGAATCGTGTTGTCCTCGGCGGGCGGGGTCATCGACGCCCAAAGGTTCTTGGGCACGACGCCCCACATGGCCCCGCCGTCGAGGCGGAAGTACGCGTCGAATAGCGTCGTGATACGCCAGCCCCCCGCCTCGATCTCCGTAGGAGTCGGGGCGAGGGGCTGGCTGCCGATGTTCTCGGAGGTTCCAGCTTCTGACATCAGAGTGACTTGGCGGCGCGAATCACGCTGCGGCCGATGATGAGCCTTTGGATCTCGCTCGTTCCCTCGCCGATCGTGCAGAGCTTGGCGTCGCGCCAGATGCGCTCGACCGGGTACTCGCGGCTGAAGCCGTAGCCCCCGTAGATCTGGATCGCGTCGTAGCTGTTCTGCATCGCGACTTCCGAGGCGTAGAGCTTGGCCACAGCGGCCTCGGTGCCGTAGGCGGCGCCGGTGTCCTTGAGCCGCGCCGCGTGGTAGACGAGGTGGCGGGCGGCGTCGACCTTGACGCGCATGTCGGCCAGCTTGAACTGAACGGCCTGTTGGTCAGCCAGCGTGCCGCCAAAGGCCTCGCGCTCCATCGCGTACTTGGTGGCGTAGTCCGCCGCGCCGGCTGCGAGGCCAAGCGACAGAGCGCCGATGGAAATCCGGCCGCCCTCCAGCGTCTTCATGAACGTCTTGAAGCCTTCGCCTTCGGGGCCGAGCAGGTGATCCTTCGGGATGCGCGCGTCCTGGAAGACGAGGCTCGCCCAGTCGGAGCCGCGCATGCCGAGCTTGACCTCGCCCTTCTCGACGGTGAATCCCGGCGTATCCCGCGGGACGACAAAGGCGCTGATGCCCTTCGACCCTTGGGTCTTGTCCGTCACCGCGGTGACGATGAAGACGCCCGCGTGGTTCGCGTTCGTGATGAAGCACTTGCGGCCGTTGAGGATGTACTCGTCACCGTCGAGCTCGGCGGTGGTCAGCGTGCCACCGGAGTCCGATCCAGCGCCGGGCTCGGTGAGGCCGTAGGCCCCCATGTACTCGCCGGCGATGAGCTTCGGCAGATACATCTGACGCAGCTTCTCGCCGCCCCACTTCCAGATCGGGTACGAACCGAGGCTGACGTGGGCCGCGTAGGTCAACGCCGTGGACCCGCACACCTTGGCCATCTCCTCGACAGCGATGATGTAGCTCAGCGTGCCACCGTCCGAACCACCGACGTCCTCGGGGAACGGGACACCGGCGAGCCCGAGCTCGACGATCTTGTCCCACGTGTCCTTCGGGAAGTGATGGCGCTCGTCGATATCGTGGGCGTTCGGCTCAAGCTCTGCCTTGGCAAAGTCCCGCACCATCTCACGGATCATCTCCTGCTCTTCCGTCAGGTCGAACGCGTGACGGATAGGAGGAAGCTCGTAGGAGGCGTGGCCTAGGTCGGCCGAAGAGTTAGCGGATGCGACGTTCGTCATGGGATCAGTGTCGTGGAGAGTCCAGGCCCCGAGTGCCTCTAGGCGTCGGGCTCGGTGAAGGCAGTGGCGCGAGGTTTCTCCTCGCGATAGAAGTCGGTGGAGCGCCCCTCGCCGACCCATTGAATGAGCGCGCTGCGGGAGAACTTCCACTCGCGGCCGATCTTGCGAGCCGGGATCTCCTCGGAGTGGAGAACCTTGTTGAACGTCCGAGCGCTGACACCGAGGAGAGCGGCAGCTTCCTCGATGTTCAGGATCTCGGCGTCGTGGCTAGCGGTCATGGCTTGGGTGGCGGTTTCGAATAGGAGAGGCCGTTCGTTGCGCCCTAGCGCAGCAGTGCGCGCGCGATCACGAGGCGCTGGATGTCCGTCGCGCCCTCGTAGATCTCGGTGATACGGGCGTCACGGAAGAGGCGCTCGACGTGGAAGTGATCGGTGTAGCCGGCGCCGCCGTGGATCTGCAGCGCTTCGTCCGCGCAATAATTGCTGGTAATCGATGCGAACAGCTTGGCCTCGGAAGCTTGCCTGTTGCAGTCCTCACCGCGGTCGCGCATCCACGCGGCCTTCTGAACGAGAAGACGGGAAGCCTCAAGCTTGGCCGACATGTCCGCGATCTTGTGCTGGATCGCCTGGAAGTGACCGATCGGCTTGCCGAACTGCTCCCGCTCTTGGGCGTACTTGATCGAGGCGTCGAGGCAGGCCTGACCGATACCAACCGCTTGGCTAGCAATGCCGATGCGGCCCCCGGCCAGCGTGTCCATCGCGATCGGGAAGCCGTCGTTGACATCACCGAGCACGTCGGCGTCCGTGAGGCGCAGGTTGTCCAGCACGAGCTCGACGGTGGCCGAGCCCCGGATGCCTGTCTTCATCTCGTGCTTGCCCACCTTCAGGCCCGGCGCGTCGCCGGGCACGAGGAACGCGGTGATGCCCTTGGCCTTCGGGGCGTCATGGTCCGTGCGGACGTAGACGAGCACGAGGCCCGCCATGTCGCCGGATGTGACCCAGAGCTTGGTGCCGTTGAGCACCCACTCGTCGCCTTCCTTCGTCGCGGTGGCCGCGAGGGCGGCGGCATCGGAGCCTGAGCCGGCTTCGGACAGCGAGTAGGCGCCGATGGCTTCACCGGTGGCGAGCTTGGGCAGCCAGCGGCTTTTCTGCTCTTCGGTGCCGAACTTCATCAGCGGCGCGCAGAGCAACGAGTTGTGAACGGACACGGCCACGCCCGTGGAGGCGCAGGCTCGGTTGAGCTCTTCGAGAACCACGGCAAGCGCCTGGTTGTTGAATCCCGCTCCGCCGTACTGCTCGGGGATCGTCAGTCCCCAAAAGCCGAGCTCTCCGATCTGCTTGAAAACAGCATCGTCGATCTTCTCTTCACGGTCGTGCTTCGTCGCGAGCGGCATCAGCACGTCGTCGGCAAACTTCTTGGCCTCGTCACGGACCAGGCTGAGTTCTTCGCCCAGGTCAAAGTTGAGGCCTTCGGAGGTCGCGCTATGCGCGGGGTCGGTGACGGTCATGGCGTGTGAATGAGTCGCTGGGCAAAAAGTGAGATGGGGGCTCTATATATGTCGGTCGATCAGGGGGCGGCCTGAATCGTCAATCGTACTCGTAGAATCCACGACCGGATTTACGACCGAGGCAGCCTGCCGCAACCATGCGTCGGAGCAGCGGGCAGGGGCGGTATTTGTCGTCTCCGAGGCCGTTGTGGAGCACCTCGAGAATGTCGAGGCACACGTCGAGGCCGATGAGATCCGCCAGGGTCAGGGGCCCCATGGGGTGCGCCATCCCGAGCTTCATCACCGTGTCGATCCCCTCGCGGGTGGCGACCCCCTCCATGAGGCAGAAGATCGCTTCGTTAATCATCGGCATGAGGACGCGGTTGGAAACGAAGCCGGGGTAGTCGTTAGCCGCTACAGGCTCTTTACCCAGGGCTCGGCTGGCAGCCATCACCGCATCCGTTGTCGCATCGCTCGTCTGGTGCCCGCGGATCACTTCCACGAGCTTCATGACGGGGACGGGGTTCATGAAGTGCATCCCGATGACCTTGTCCGGGCGCTTCGTGTTCGCCGCGATCTCCGTGATCGAGATCGACGACGTGTTGGAACCAAGGATCGCGTCGGGGTGCGCCACCGCGTCCAGCGTCTTGAAGACGCTGGCTTTGATGTCGGCTCGCTCGGACACCGCCTCGACGATCAGACGCTGCTCCGTCAGGTCCTCCAGGCGCGTCGACTTCGCCAGGCGACCCATGGTCGCATCGGCGTCGGCCTGGGTCATGCGCTCCTTCTTGACGACGCGCGCGAGGCTGGACTTGATCGCCCCCATTCCGCGGTCAAGGGCCTCTTCGTTGAGGTCCACCAGGGTGACGTGGCTCCCGCACGAAGCGAAAACCTGGGCGATGCCGTTGCCCATGGTGCCGGCGCCGATGACGGCCACCTTGTCGAAGAGATCACTCATTGGAATAGCTGCTTGCGGATCGAGGAATACGCGATGGGACGAGAGGGACGGGTGCGAACTACATGCGCTCGACGGAGAGCGACACAGCGTTGCCGCCGCCGAGGCACAGCGAAGCCATGCCGGTTCCGGCGTCCTTCTGCTGCATGGCGTTCAAGAGCGTGATCAGGATGCGTGCGCCCGACGCGCCGATCGGGTGGCCGAGCGCCACGGCGCCGCCGTTGACGTTGACCTTGCTGGCGTCAAGCTCCAGCTTGCGCGTCAGTGCGACGGCTGCTGCCGAGAACGCTTCGTTGATCTCATGGAGGTCGAAGTCACTGGGCTTCTTGCCGCCCTTGTCCGCGCATTGGCTAATCGAGCGCTCCGGCGCCATCATCACCCACTCCGGTGCGCATCCGCCCGTGGCGTAGTGCGTGACCTTGGCGAGGGGCTTGAGACCGTGGGTCTTGGCGAACTCGGCGCTCGTTACGACGAGCGCGGCCGCTCCGTCGTTGATGGCGGAGGCGTTCGCTGCCGTCACGGAGCCGTCCTTGGCGAATGCCGGGCGCATCTTCGAGATGGACTCCGCGGTCATACCCGCACGGATCGTCTCGTCTTCGTTGAACGTGAACGGGTCGCCCTTGCGCGGCTTGATCTCGATACCGAACTTCTCCGCGTCGAAGCGGCCGTTGTCGCGGGCGTCGGCGGCGCGGCGGTGGCTTTCCGCTGCAAACTCGTCCTGGGCTTCACGGCTAACATCGAGCTCGTTCGCGACCTTCTCCCCGGTCATGCCCATGTGGAAATCGTTGTAGATGTCCCAGAGGCCGTCGTGGACCATGGAGTCGACCACGTTGCTGTGGCCGAGGCGCATGCCGCCACGGGCGTCGGGCAACAGGTACGGCGCGTTCGTCATCGACTCGAAGCCGCCAGCCACGAGGCAGTGAGCGTCGCCAGCGCGGATGGCCTGCGCGGCGAGCATGACGGACTTGAGCCCGGAGCCGCAGACCTTATTGATCGTCATGCTCCCCACTTCGTCCGGAACGCCGGCCGCACGGGCAGCCTGACGAGCGGGGTTCTGTCCAAGGCCGGCCTGTAGGACGTTGCCGAGGATCACCTCTTCCACGTGAGAAGGCTCGATCCCTGCCCGCTTGATCGCCTCAGCGACCGCGAGGCCGCCCAGTGCGGGCGCCCTGAAGGATGAGAGGCCGCCCTGGAACTTGCCGATCGGTGTACGAGCTGCGCTGACGAGAACGACTTCTTGCATGAGGGGGGTGTCTAAGGGCGCTGGGCCGAGAATGGGTGATAACGGGGTGCCATCTTCCTGGCTGTTTGGGCGCAAGATTCTACGGGCCAGCCACGGCGCCGGATAGCCCGCGTATCGGGCTTCCTGGGGCAATACAGGGGGACGGGAGTGCGTATGAAGAGCTCTAAAGCGGCGGCGAGCGGCCCGCACGCAACCAACTCAAGTCAATCCCTCAAAAGGCTTTACGCCCGCCACGCGGCAATTCAAACGATGCCCGATGGCGGTCATTGCATAGCCCCATGGGCTTCATTATTCCTCGCAGTGGAGGGGTCCAACGGAAAGCGACGAGGACTCCCCGCTTTCCATTGAACGACACCACCCTGATTCAAGGTCTTCGAGCTCGACACGAGCCCGCCGTGACCGCGTTCCTCGAGCGCTACAAATCGCTGCTTCACCACTGCATCGGGCACTTCGAGTCCGAAGCTGGCGCGCGTGAAGATCGGTACCAGGATCTCGTGTTGTACATGCTCCAGCGGCTCGACAAGGACGCCTTCGATCCCGAGAAGGGTTCGTTCGGCACGTGGCTGTACCGCGTCGCATGGTGCCGCTGCGTGGACCTGAAGCGTCGCGAGTCCGCTAGCGGACGCCCGTTCCTTCGCCCTGGCGGGGATGACGTTCCGGACCGCGCGGACGAATCACCCGGCCCCGAAGAAGTGGCGGGCATCGAGGAAGTCGGCGGCGTCGTGCGCGAGGCACTCGAAGAACTGACCCAGGAGGAGCGCTCGCTCCTCGACCTCCGCTTCGTTCAAGGGGAGACATTGAGTGAGATCGCGACCGAGCTGTCGATCTCCCTCGAGCAAGCGAAGTACCGACTGCGACGGGCGACCATCAGCCTCCGGCGCGTGCTTGTGCACAACTTCGCCCACGAAGAAGCCCTGACCGAGATCTAGGGCGACCGCCGCCGCCCAACAGACCAGAGTTCCCGTGCCGAGTTTCGGGGACTGCCGCACTCCCCGAAACGATCCCGATGACGTCGACTCCCACCTCACCCGACAGCGAAGGCCCCCACTTCGAGGCCACACCGTTTGAAGCGAAGCAGCTTGAAACTACGCCGTCGGACCTGCACCCAACGGGCGGTTTTAGCGCCGCTACGATCGAGGGGCTCGTTCGCTACGACGAGGCTTCTCCCGAGGTGATTGCAAAGCTGGAGCGCGAGCCGGGGGCGCTCGCGGTGCTGAACAAGCTGCGTGCAGCCGACGCGTTCCTCAAGAGCGGCGCCATGCTCGACAGTACGCCCGAGAGCGCTGTTTCCCCCGAGGAACTCTTCGCCTTCGGCCGCGGCGAACTCGAGCCAAGCGAAGCCGAGGTTGTCCGTGAGCACCTTGCGCACACACCCCAAGAGAACGAATGGGTCAAGGCGCTCCGGGGGTCGACTCCCCCAGCGACGCTGACGTGGGACCGAGTGGATAACGACTCGGAGAAGTCGGAAGAGCTGGGGGACGCTCAGTCCACGGACGGCGCTCCTGTGCTCGCCGGTCCCGGATCGACAGCGGCACCCAACGCCCAACAGCCGCTGATCCAAGGCGAGCGAGCCGACTCCCCCGGACGCTTTCCCGCCTGGCTGGCATGGACGCCTTTGGCAGCCGCCGCGCTCATCCTGGCGATGGCGATTGGCGGCACCGGCCAGCGAAGCGTCCTGGACGGGGGCCTGCCAAATTCGCCGATCATGCGCAGCGCGAGCACCGACGCGCTCCTGTTCCCGCGCGGTCGCGTCATCGCGAGCACGGACACCGTCCGCACCTACGCCAGCCAACCGCTCTTCGAGGTCACTCCCGTGGCCGGCGCGAGCCGCTACGGATTCGAGCTCCGGAAGATCGACGGACAGAGCGTGTTCGCCGAGGGCAAGGTCGTTTGGGAAAGCACCGCAACGTCCCACCAAGCCTCCGCACCCGCGCTTTCGGCGGGCAAGTACACCTGGACGGCCACCGCCACGGTGCAGGGCATCGACCGCGTTCTCGGCTCGCTCAGCTTCACGGTCGTCCCTGCCCGCGCCGTGGATCGTGCCCTGTTCGTGCGCGCGGCCACGGGCCAGGCCTCCACGATGCCTGGCATTCTCCGCGAGGACATCCGCAGGCTGCACGCGTCGGGCTTCTTGACGGACGCACGGAGCAAAGCTCGCTCGCTCCCGCCCGGAAAAGAGCGCGACAAGTACCTCGCGATTCCGAGCGGACGCTAAGAGCCCGTGAGGCGCGCGGCCCTTCTCCTCTTCGGTGCGACGGCGCTGGTGGGCGTCACCTCCGCCGGGCCGCGTTTCGGTCAAGGCGAAGAACAATCGGAGCTGGCGAACGCGCCCGGTCACCTCGAGCGGCCCGAAAGGGCCGCGGGACCCATCGACTGCAACCTCGAGGAGGACGCGTACCTCTTCATGGAAGCGTTGCACAGTTTCCGTGCAGGCCACCATGAAGCTCTGCCGGGTCTGATGAGCTCCTCGGCTCGGCTGGAGGAATTCTGCGGACGATCTGACCCCGCGACGATCGCTGAGTTCTACGCCTCCTTGAACGATGAGCAGCGCGAGCGCGGCCTGGGCCTTGAGCTTGAGCTCGACGCACTGCGTGAATCCGCGGCCGACATCCCCGCAAGCGATCTCGCGGCGATGAACGCACTGCGCACCGAGCTCGCCGAGTTCCTGCGGCGCACAGAGGGACTTGCGGACCTGCCGGTGCGTGCCCACGCGCTGTCCCTCGATGCGCGCTTCGCCGTGCGACCCCTTGAGCAAGCCCGCAACGCTGCCAGCACATCAGCGGACATCGGGCGAGTGGAAGCCCGCGCCAAGGAGGCCCTGGCGCTCTTCTACCAAGCGGGGCAAGTCACGCCCACCCTCGACCCTCGCTGGACCCTCGCGCGCTGCGCACTCCTGCGCTCCGACTGGGACGAAGCCGAGCTTCACTTCAGCGAACTCGAAGACCTCGCCGACCTGGTCGGGCGATCTGACTGGCGGGAGAGGGGGCTCCTTGGGCTGGTCGGGCTCGCCAGGGAAAGGGGTTCGCTCTTTGCGATCGATGGGCTCCTCGAGGATCTCGCGTCCTTCCGTGACCCAAGAACATCGTGGTCCCTCGCGCGCGAGGTCGCGGTGCAGGAGATCAACAGGGGGCGTCCTCGGGAGGCGCTCGCGTGGCTCCTCGAGCATATGCCGAGCGAGCTGGACGGGGAACTCGAAGGCAACGGGCGGCTCGCGGCTGCGCTAGACCAGTGGCGCAGCGTCGCCAGCGCCGCGGAACACCGCAGCGGGCACTCCGCAGAAGCAGCGGAGCGACTCGCCGGCGGCACCGGGCAAGAGGCCAGTCATCTGGCGATCCTGACGCAAGCGCTGATCCGGCTGGAGTCGGGGGACGCTGAGCAAGCCCTGAGCCTTGTGCGAGCCCTCCCCGAGGGAGTCGCTGGATCGGTGGGACTGAGGGACCGGTGGACGCTGGAGGGCCGGGCCCTTCTTGCCCTGGGTCGAGCCCGCGAAGCCCTTGACCCGTTGGAGAGCGCCCTCGACCTTGCCCGCAGCGCGGAATTCGCTGGCCATCCCCGGGAACAAGGCAGGCCGATTCCCACGGGCGTTCAGCACGGAAGCCGCATTGGCGAGTGGCTCGGGCTCTCGGCCGTCGAGACGCTTGGGCGCGCCTACGCCGAGCTGGGTGAGCCGCTCCGCGCAGCGGTCCTCTTCGAGTGGGCCCACGCGCCCACTTTGTCCCGCGCCGAGTGCGAGGCGGAGATCCTCGCCCTCGCTGCCGCGTCGAGCCTCGGGTACGTCACGTGGGTCGTGGGTGCCGATACGACGCTTGCGATTCACGTGGCCCCGGGCGGCGCGGCCTCAGCCCTTCCCGTGGACGTGGGCCGGGGCGCGATAGAGCGGGCCGTTCAGCGCATGCGCGACGCGCTCCGCACCGCACGGCTTGGGCCCGCGGCAGGCGACTGGCAAGCGATGGGGCAGGAGCTCAGCGCGGCTCTCCTGCCCGCACCCGTCCGGCTCGGCCTCGGTGCCACGGCGCGGGGCACCGACGAAGACCCCCGCCGCGCCTCGCTCGTGCTCAGCCCCCACGGCCCCCTGGAGCGCCTCCCGTTCGAAGCGCTGACGCTCAAGGATGGCGGTCCGCCGCTGGGCGTCGCCGCAGCCGTCACTGTCCTCGCTTCCGTGCGGAGGACCGAGGAAGTGGCGCCCCCCGTCAACGGCCGCGAGGCCCATTGGGTCGCCCTCGGCGCGCCCGCGACGGAGCGCTTCGACGACCTCCCCGGAGCGAGGCGCGAACTGCGGAGCATCGGGCGCCTGCAGCCGCGATGGACGGCCAAGGTGGGCAGGAAGATGACGCGACGCGCGCTCGAGCTGGCGCTGCAAGGGAAGCGCCCGCTCCACCTGGCGACCCACGTGGCCCCCACGAACGGCGGCCGGTCCGAGGGCATCGCCCCCATGGGTTTCGTGGTCTCAGGGGACGACATCGTCTCGGCGCGTGAGGTGCTGGCCTTGGCGCCTCGCCTGCCGCTGGCGGTCCTCACCGCGTGCGGCAGCGCCGAGGGAGTCTCCGTGGACGGCCTCAGCGTCCGGGGCCTCGCCCAATCCATGCTGGAATCCGGCACGCACGCCGCCATCGTGACCCTTTGGCCGATCGAAGATGAAGCGGGCGAGCGGGCCTCCGTCCGCTTCCATGCAGCTCTCTTAGCCGGCGCGTCCCCCGCGGAAGCGACCAGGAGAGCGCGCGAGTTCCTCTGGCGGCTCGACGAGCCCCCCTCGGAGTGGGCTGCCTATCGGCACC
>CALHGQ010000421.1 GCA_938030175.1 uncultured bacterium
AAGAGCCGCAGGTCCTTGCGGGCGAGAACCCAAGCGGTGGAGAAGCTCACGCCTTCACCTCCGCTTCGTCCGCACCGACTTCGTCGCGGAGCGCGCGACCGGTGAGGCTCAAGAAGATCGATTCGAGGTCAGCGTGTCCGCTCTCCGCGTCGAACTGGAATCCGTGCTCACGCAGAAGCGCCGCGGCACGGTCGAGCTCCGCCGCGCCCTTGAGGCGCAGTCGCGGCGCGGTTTCGCGCTGCACCGCCTCCAGGCCCTGTAGCTCAGAAAGGGAACCGTCCGCGACCACACGGCCGCGATCCAGGATCACGATGCGATCGCACAGCCGCTCGACCTCCCCCATCTGGTGGGTCGTGTAGACGAGGGTCACATCGGACTCCGCGCGCAGGCTCTCGACCTGCTCGAAAATGTGGTTGCGGGACTGGGGATCCACGCCGGCGGTGGGCTCATCGAGGAAGACCAGCTCCGGCTCGTGCAGCAGCGCCGCCACCAGGTTTAGCCGCCGCTTCATCCCGCCGCTGAACTCCGAGACCCGGGAATCTCGCCGGTCGGTCAGGCCGGCGATTTCCAGCGCCCAGTCCACGCGCTCCCCGACACGCCCCCGCGCCACGCCAGCGAGGTCGGCGAAGAAGACAAGGTTCTCCTTGGCGGACATGGTGCTGTAGAGCGCGATTTCTTGGGGCACGACGCCGATGCGCGACCGGATCTCGGCCCCGGAGGTCCTGGGGTCGAGGCCTAGGACACGGGCCGACCCCCCATCGGCGTTGAGCAGCGTCGAGAGAATCCGCAGGGTCGTGCTCTTGCCCGCGCCGTTGGGGCCGAGGAGCCCTACGGATTCGCCCCGGCGGACGGTCAGGGACAGATCGGCGACCGCCACGTTCGTCCCGAAGGACTTCGATAGGTGGCTGACCTCAAGGGCTGGGGAAGACGGCTGGGGACCGTGACCGGAAGTATTAGCAGGTTGATTCACGGGGACTTGGTGCGCCGGGGCCTCCGATCCATTCGGAGAAGCTCGACGAATCTCATCCCGGGGTCCCGTCTCCAGTATCTTGGGGGTCCCAGGAGCGGAATTCACCTTGACCAACCCCCTAGACGCCTTCCACAAGTTCAGCGACGAGAGCCTGGCCGAACTGGCGCTGACGCATGCGTCAGCGGCGATTGGCGACGGTGAGGGGCGCCGCGACAACGAGCGCATGGAGTTCCTTGGGGACACCGTTCTCGACCTCGTGATCGCAGAAGCTCTCTTTGGGGACCGGGCTCGATACGACGAGGGAGCCCTCACCGAAATGAAGGCCCAGGTCGTCTCCCGCAAGGCCCTCGCCGGCTCCGCGGAGCGGATCAACCTCCCGGCCAAGGCCCGCATCGGCCGCGGTCTGAACCGCAAGGCCCTGTCCCGATCCGTGCTCGCCAACCTGTACGAGGCAGTCGTCGGAGCCATCTACCTCGACGGCGGCCTAGGGCCCGCGCGGGAGTTCGTCCTGGACACCCTCGGTCCCGAGCTGGCAGCCGCCCGCGAGCGCGGAGGCGAGGCACTCCCCAAGCAGGCCTTCCAGGAATACTGCCAGCAAGAGTTCAGCAGCCCACCGTCATACAAGCAGCTCCGCACCCGAGGCGACGCCAACAGCCGCGCCTTCCTGATCGCGGCGCGCGCCGGCGGCAAGGAGTTCCCGAGCGCCTGGGGCAGGACCGTCAAGGAAGCCGAACACTGGGCCGCCTACGAGGCGCTCCTGCACCTGGGCTACGACGCACGTCCGTGAGCCAAGCGCGAGGGCTGCCCCGATGGACACGTCCGGGCTCCTGTCAAGCGCCATGATCGAGGCCTCCTGGGCAACGTCCTCCGCGCCATGGTCGTCCCGGAGCATGGAAGACGCGAGGCAGCGAAGGCTGTCGGCCTTTGCGCGGATTCGCCCTAGGATCGCTGCGCTCTTTGTCATGGCCAGTGGAAAGACAACGCCAGCCCAGGACTCTCGCGCACCCGCATGCCTACTTTTGACTTTCTCGCCGAGGCATCACTGGGCCACAGCTGGGATCAACGCTCCCGATCGCGCCGTGTGCAGTCATCCGACCCCTGCGCTTCCCAACCAAAGGTACCTACCCATGTCTTTGATCTCGCGTATTTGCGGCGCCACCTGCTCCACTCTCGCCCTGGCCGGCCTGGCGGCAAGCTGTTCGTTCTCGGTGAAGCGACCAATGTTGGGTTCGTGTTCTTCGCGTTCCACACCGGCGAGTACCTCGTCCGGAGGGGCGATACGATCCCAGGGCTGGGTGGGCCGATCGCATCCGTCACCTCTCCCCATGTCAGCCCGAACGGAGAGCACTGGACGGCCAGCGTCACACGCCTGGCTGGCAACCTCGATGCACTCTTCAGCAACGGCGAGTTCCTCGATGACCCGGAGGCAGCCGGTCGGAGCCTCGTAGGGACCCTTTTGCTCGAGCTACCCAACGGACAGGGCACACGCCAGGCCCTCGTTCGGCTTCAGCTGATGTTCGAAGGAACCGTTACGTGTGCAGGCGTGCCCAACAGCACGGGCGAAGCGGGCCTGCTCACCGCCTTCGGAACATCAAGCGTGAGCGCCAACGAACTGACCCTCGTGAGCTTTGATCTTCCCACGGGGAGCTTCGGTTACGCGCTTGCTTCTGAACAAGCGGGCTTGACGTTCAACCCTGGGGGCAGTGCCGGCAACCTCTGCCTGGCGGGAAGCATCGGGCGGTTCCTGCAGGACACCTTCGTGGTGGGTGAAGGTGGGCAGGCCACCGTCGGCCTCGACCTGACTGCGTTCCCACAGCCACTTGGTTCGACGGCGGTGATGGCAGGTGATGTCTGGTACCTCCAGCTTTGGCATAGGGACACGTCGGCGAGCGGGCCGACATCGAACTTCAGCAACGCCGTCTCGGTCACCTTCACTCCCTAGGGGGTCTGCCTCAAGTGGGAGGGGCAGGTGCTCGACTTGGTAGCGTTGCTCCCCACGCATAATCGGACAGCTTACGGCATGCTCGTCGACAGGGTGACGGTGCCGCGGACGCGCACGCAGCCGGAGCCGAGCTCGAAGGCACCCATGTCGACGACTTGGCCCACAAGGGCGATGCCGGTATCGGCTCGTGGGTGGTTCACCGCGCGGTTGTTGCCGGCGAGATCCATGGGATAGTCGCTGTCGAAGACGCGGGTGTCTCCGGCGTCGATACAGCCAGACGCCGGCAGAAGCGTCATGTCATCGTCGAGCGTTCCGGCGAGACCATCCACGCCGAGGGTATTCGCGAACATCGGGTCCACGTCAATGTTTCCTTCCCCACCGTAGCCCCCGAGGACGTTGCAGTACTTCACGTCGACGAGGGTTCCGATCTCGAAGCCGCCGTTGCCCCACACGATGCTATTGCGCACTTCAGTGACGGTTGGGGTCGCCGGATCCTCTTCGAAGATGCCGCCGCCCACATTACGGTGCAGCGTACAGCCGTACACCGTGACCGTTCCACCGGTACTGCCCGTCGTGATGCCGCCGCCGCGCGCGGTCAGGGACTCGTTGGAGTCGTACAAGCAGGAACGAAACTGGGCCGCACCATGGATGAATGAGCCTCCACCCATACCTGCAGCGCTGTTTCGCAAGAATCGGCAGCGCTCGACGAGGATGTCTCCGAGATCAAACTTCGCCAAGGCGCCGCCGTAGCTGACTCGCGAACTGTTCTCTTCGAAGAGGCAGTCGCTGACCGTCACAAGAATCCCTGCAGCCGTGCGAGTCATGAAAGCGCCGGCATAGTCCGCGGAGTTGCTCGTGAAAGTACATCCGTAGAACTTGGGGTCGCACCTATCTACGTGGATACCCCCGCCCTGATGCGATGCGTCGTTCCCCACAAAGACGCAGTCCCTGAAGACGGCGCTAGATCCCGTCATGTGAGCACCACCACCTTGGAAGGCTCGGTTGCCAACGAAGACGCAGTCTTCGATCGTCGGACTTGCATTTTGAATTCGCAAGCCTCCACCGCTATCGCCGTTGCTGTCGCCGTGGTCACAGGCCTCAATGGTGAAGCCGCGGAAGACGGTGTCAGGCCCGCCGCCACCAATGAAGACACCCGGTTCACTTGGGAGGTTCGCCCCGCTGATTCGCGTCACGGACGGTCCGTCGGCACTCTCGACCGTGATGCTCTTCCCCAAGAGGTCGAGCGACCCAAAGGTGGAGCTGAGGCTGTAAACGCCGAAATGATTCGACGGCATGACGAGCACACGATCGCCATTCTGGGCGGCGTCTACGGCCTTCTGGATATCATCGAACGGCCGATCGATCGAGCCATCCTCTGCCGGGTTGGAGAAGGGGAAGCCCACTCCGGAGACGCCAGGCGAGGGGTCCGCTGCGTCGTCATCGTCCACATAGATCGTCGTCTGCGCCGTCGCGGCGGTTGCGAGGGCGATGAGGGCCGTAGCAGCGGACACCGAGGAGCGAAGCGCACGCAGTCCCTTCGAGCGCTGTCGAATGGAGGGTTGTTGGCCGAGGTACGAGTGATTGAGGTGTGAATACATGGGACTCAGCACCGATGTCTGGGTGCTTACTGAAGAGAGACAGGATGCCCGAACGGGGCCCTCGAATGCCGCTCCTTGCGGCTCTGACGGTCCTTGCGCGAGGGCCCGCCAAAGTCCGCAACCGTTTTTCGGGTTCGTGTGGCCAAGCGCCATCCCAACAGCCCCTCTCCGACGTGCTGAACAGACTTGCGCCGGGCGTCCCCCTCCCTGGACGACGGCGCGCCGAGGGCAGCCACGTGTGACCGAAGCCCAAGAAGCAGACCGATACTCGGGCGACACGGTTTCGTAGCAAGTGCCGTCATCGCCCTCCAATGAAGGAGCCAACACCTGGCTCTGGGAAAGCGCGAGGGCCAGGGCCGACCCACTCCACGGAGTACTGCCCCCCCTGGGAATTGTCGTCGTCGATTTGCGTGGGCAAGCGTACTGGGCCCATGCAGACTCTCATTCACCTCATAGCCTTCGGGTTCGCGGGTCCTTACGTGGCGCCGACTCTCAACTCCCTTGCCGGGGAGCCTGCCCTCGCGCAGTCCAATCTTGTTGGGTCTCCTCCCATTGAGTCAATGTGGCAACGCCGACAGGACGCCAATCCGTTGCAGGGTTCCCGCCTAGGCCAGG
>CALHGQ010000422.1 GCA_938030175.1 uncultured bacterium
TGTACTGCTGTCCATGCGGACATTCGGTCGATGAAACGCGAAGCCGAACCCTGCTTTGACGCTGTCGGGGATCAGTGGCGCACCCGCGGTATCCGTAGGGGTGAAGCTCACCGCTGCACCCGTGGTGTAGTTGAGGACCACCGCCGGGCCGAGTCCCTTAGCCGGCGTGGCGACCAGAACCGATTGACTTCGCCGAATGGCCCCAGTCGACGTTCTCTCCACTAGGCAGAGGAAGAACTCCGTGGATGGCATGAGCCCGCGAAGCTCAAAGGAACCATCGGAGTCGACCTTGGATTCTCGCAGCGAACGAACGGTGCCGGGGAAGGCGAGGGCATGGGGTCCCATGTCGCCGAGGTCGGCCATCACGGAGAGTGAATCGTCTCCGAGCACCTTCCCCATGACCGTCCCGCGTAGGCTCGCGCCATCCTCTAAGACGACCTCAAGGCCTGAGATAGTCGCCCCCGGTTGGCTCGCTTCCCCCTGGAGTCTGCCCGGCGAGAACTCCGAGTGCGAGACGTGCAGCTCGTATCGCCCCGAAGCCTGGCATCGGATGAGAAAGGCTCCCCCCTCGCCGGAGGTCGCAGCCACGTGCTGGCGTTGACCGGCCAACATCCCACCTATCGATGAAGGGCTTCGACACAGTGTTGCGCCTGCGATTCCGTTGCCATCACGGTCAACTACGCGCCCTGAAAGCGTCACCCCAACCGACAACCGAACGTCACCGAGGTCCACTTCTTTGTCCCTCTCCACCGCGGTCGTCAATTCGTGAGGCGCGAAGCCATCGGCTTCAATCATGACGAGAACAGCGCCTGCACTCACGTCGATCGAGAAGCGCCCGTCCTCTGCGCAACCGGACTCGAGTTCTCCGGGCATGGGTCGTTCGAGCCGCGATTCGTGCATCACGCCACCTAGACCTCTCCCCCTTGTCCAAAGTATCGCACCGGGCACAGGCGTTCCGTTCTCGTCGATCACTCGCCCGATCAACTTCCCCCTTTCTCGACGGGCGGCTACCTCGACGGACGTCGTCCCTGACGACGCGCTGGTAGCGTCGGCGCCAATGACCCGGGGATTCGCGTCTTCCCTTCGATCCAGATCAAGCGGGGAGTCCAAGGGGGCAGGGCCGAAGTCCAATGGCGAATCGAATACCTCGCTGGAACCAGGAAGGGCGCGCTCAAGGCCCGGAACCATCGGCGAAGTGGCGGACGTAGCTTCGGCTCGCAGCGCGAGAAGAGCTCCGACAACGAGTGCTACGGCAGAGAAGAGGAGAAGAGCAACCTTGTTCATGATCCGAGTTTTCTGCGAGCGGTTCAGTGGGGAGATGGCGCCCAAGGCAGCCCAAACGTCCGAAGACGCCGCGGGCGACGGACAACCCCGCAAGCGTGCGACGGCCCATCGGCGCCGTCTCGGACTTCGACGATCAAGGCGGGGAACACCGTGGGATTGGACTCCCCAAGCATTCCCCGTCCGATCAGAGGAAGGTCGGCTAGTGGTGAGCCTGAATTGTCAACGTTGCACCGAATCCGTCTGTCCAACCGGTGTTGGGATCGGCGTCAACTGCGACCAGCACCTCGCCGACGCCGACACCGACGACGAGCGACCCGCCGTTCAAGATCGGGGTCAATGCCATCCTCTGGCCGGCAGCGTTGTACTTGATCACAAGGATCGAGTTGTCAGGGCCGTAGTTCCTGACGACGTAGTTCCGAGCCACCACGGGAGTCATGACCATGACGACGGCCTGCCCCCAGCCATGACGGACGTGGATATTGTTGTTGGTGTCGTCAGGGACTTGGATGGGCGTCGTGGGTCCATAGCCACCGCCGCCGCCGGATCCGCCATTGCCGCCGATTCCGCCGGTGGGCAACGCAGATGCAGAGTGGGGAAGAATCGCCGCTGCGAGCAGAGCCAGCGTGAGTGCAATGGAAGGTGTCTTGAAGTAGGTCATAGGTGCCGATTGGGGCTAGGGGCGACGCTGACGGCCTCGGAGCCGAGACGGGCTCCGCACAAAGGCTCGCGCCATGGCAAACATTGAGTCACCAGCAAGCACGCCAACCTGTGGCATGGCTTCGCTCAGTGAGCGTCCCCGGAAGAGGAGTCGCGGAAGGGGATGGTTGCCGCATGCAGAGAGCAGCGATGGATTCCGAAGAAAACCCAGCGGCCCACGCCAACGCCCATGGCTTCGAACTGAGACGAGCGCACCTCCACCACAGGGGGGATGGTCGCTGCGCGCGGGAGCAGCAACAGAATCTCAAAGACATTTTTTGGCCCCCGTTTGTCCTGAACGCCTGAAGCCAAACTTCCTCCCTCGGTTAGGTTTCAGAGGCAACGAACGCTGCTCCAACGCAGTGTTCCTTCGAATCATCTGGGCCGCGACCACGCTGAACCTTCCCCTGTTTGGCTTCAACATGACGAATGAGATTCCCGCACTTTCCAACAGCGAGTTCGCTGGGCTTCGGAGAGTGGCAGCGCGTCTTCTCCGGGACGCATCTTCGGCAGAGGACATTGTCCAAGAGGCATGGATCGCGGCCAGCAAGTCGGGGAGTCTGCCCACGGAAGCTCGGCGCGGCGTCCTGGTAGGCATCGTCCGCAACCTAGCTCGGAACGAACTGCGCGACAGGTCGAGGCGATTCGCAAGGGAGCAACGGGCCGCCCGACATGAAGCGTTGCATGCACCGTCTTCGTCCATCGTCGAGGAGCAGGAGGTCCACCGCCTCCTCCACCAGGGCGTTGAGTCTTTGGATGAGCCCTTGGCATCGGCTCTTCGTGGCCGATTCTTCGAAAATCGGAGCACGGCGGAATTGGCCGAGACGAGTGGTATGAGTGAGTCGCTCATCCGTCATCGAATCCGTAGCGGGCTCGAGCAGCTGAAGACACGTCTGGGCTCAAGCATCGGGGACACTCGTGCCATGGGCCTGGCACTGATCGGAGCCTTCGACTGGAAGCCAGCTGATGTCGCGGTGCGAGCTGGGGCGGCTGCCGTTCCCGCTGTCGTTCCAGCCGGGACGATCGCGTGGGTTGCGGGGTTGAAGTGGGCGGCCGCGGCGCTGCTGTTGGTGATCGCCGCGCTCGGGCTGCGCTCCGGCTTCGGCGCGTCAAGCGCGGACCTTGACGTCGCTTCCATTGACTCCTCGACGGGCTCAAGGGGCCTCTCCGACGGGATGGGAGGGCCTGGCGGACCGAGCATCCAGGACTCTCGAGCACGGATGACTGCCGACTCGCAGGCCGAAGCTGGGGACGCCTCCTCCCCCCATGGGAAAGAGGACGAGCCTGCCCCGTCAACCGCATCGAAATCCGCCCCCGTACAGCCGGTCCGAGTCATTGACCATGCGGGTGCGCCGGTGCCGAACGCTAGCATTTTCCAGCGCGGCTCAACAGGGTTCGAGCACGCAGCGACCACTGGCGCTGACGGGAAGGCCGACGTGGTATTCACGGCCAACATGCTGGTGGCGAAGGCCGCAGGCCGGGGCGGCAACGGGGTCGGTATCGTGGCGCGGGCACCATCCTACGCTGAGTCGACCGAATACTTCATCGTCGCTCCTCCCCCCGGTGCAGCACCATTGACGCTTCAGCTCCCCGGCCCCGGGCAGACCCTCACTGGCACGGTCTTCGGCATCGACGGTCGCCCACTGGCAGGCGCCCTAGTCGTGGTGGACCCGCTCGCACTTGAGAACGGTGAGAACCGCGAGCCGCCGTTCATTCCTGGACCAGGCGGGCTCTTGCAGCGCCGGCTCACCCACAGGGCTGTCACGAAAGAGGATGGCAGCTTCACGCTGCGTGGCCTCACGCAGACCCCCCATCCGATCCTTGTCACCAAGGCGGCACACAAGCCGATGCAGGTCTACGCGGGCGAGGCCGACCACGCCGAAGCCTACTGCGAGGTTCGAATGACATCGGGCGGCCGTGTCCGTGGTGTTGTGCGAGACGACGCGGGAGAGCCAGCCGTGGGAGCCCTGGTGTACGCGGAGCCCCTCGACCTGGGGTTTGGGGTGGTCCGTGAAGCAGAGACCGATGAAGAAGGCCGATTCGACCTGAACTACCTTGGGAGCGGTCGAACTCGTCTTCGCGCAGTGGCCGACGGCGTGGGCGTGGCTACGGCCAACATCCATGTACGCGAGGCGGAAGAACAAAGCATCCAGATGAATCTGGCACCGATGCCCTGGTTTGAAATCTCTTTAGTCGACGAGGCTGGCGAAGCACTGGTTGGGTTTGGGATCGGCGTCTCCCGGCCGGATCTCAACTGGAACGGCGGGATCAAGGCTACCAACGCCGACGGGCTCGCGCGATTCGTGGGCTTCCCAGACGGCGAACTGGCCGTAAGGATCCTCAAGCGTGGAATCCAGAGCCCAATCTCGTCCCATGTGTTGCAGCCTAGCAACGAAGGTAGCTACGTGGTCGTCTCCCCACGGGAGCACGCGGCGCTAGGCAAGCTATCGGGGAACGTCTTAGTGGACTCGAAGAATCCTCCAGCACTGTCCCGCGTCAGGATCAATCGAATCGGCTTCGACTCAATGATGACGACTCCCATCCTCGATACTTCAGGTCGTTTCGAGGTGCGTGATCTCCCTCAAGGAACGTACGAGCTGATGCTTCAGACTCCGTCGATGGGTCTTATTGACATGGCGACGATCGAACTGACAGGGGCCGACTACGAGCTCCAGTTGGTCGACCTAGCTCCGACGGGAAAGCTCTCCATTGAGTGGGGCTGGCAGGCCGAGGAAGCCTCCACTTACCGCCTCATTCAGCGCTACTCAATGGACGCGGGTGCCCTTTCCTATGACCACTTCATCGCCCAAGGATCGGCGCCTCCCCCTTCCGAGTTTCACGTTTTTGAAGGCGACTACGAATTCATCGTTTCGGACCGCGATGGAGAGGCAATCGGAACCACCCGAATCCGAGTGAGGCCCGATTTCTCGCAGGTCCTACGGCTCGGCCGCCAGGGCCGAATTCCTGGATCATTCGACATCGTGCTCGCGTCAGCAGCGGACCAGCGGCTCCGCTTAGAAGTCCACGCGCTGGACTCTCCGCCCGAAAAAGATGCCACTCTCGATTCGCTGCCAGAGGCTGAACTTGAGCAGCGAATCTCAGAGGGGACACGCGTTCACACCCTCTTTTCGCCAGGCCCTCACGACGGGACACATCGTTTCGGGTGTGACGTAGACGCGAAGCGCCGCTGGATCCTCAGCACTCAGCTCGCATCAGGGAGGCGATTCACCTTCTTGATGCCGCGGCCAGAGCCCGAGCAACAGGCCTGGTACGAGTGGACACTGGACGCCTTCGGCCCACGATTGGCGACGGAGTAGGGCTGCACGCCGAACGAATCGTAGGTGGGCGTCCGTGCGAAACCAAGCTGGACCTGAACGATGGGCCCGGGAGTGCTCACGGTGGGGCTGGCGCGTTGCTTTCCATGTGCACGTCGACCGTGCCCCCAGGAGTTTCGAACGAAGCGCCGCCCTACCCTTAGCGTTAGAGACCTGGAGGGACGATCGTTCTGATACGCGGGTCCGAAATCATGCGGTGGCCCGCGCCGGTCGCCAAGAGTTGGATGCGTTGTTGCGCAGCGGGCTGGCCCACTAAGAATGGCGCATCGAAAGGCACGGCGAGCTGACCTCCCGCCGGGATCTGCCCAAGCAGCGTCGCGTTCAGTGCACCGCCAAGATGGAGAATACCGAAGTCGATGCCGAGGTGGCGGTAGAAGCTGTAGGTGGAAGTCAGCGCGAACACGTTCGTTCCGGCAGGGCCGAACGCGCGAAGCATTGGACTCGTGCCCTCGACGGAGATGGACGGAAGGTCAAAGAAGAACCGCGCGTGGGACATCGCTTGAAGTGCGCCCCCACTGAAGGTTCGAGTATCCTGTCCGGGAGGCCCCTGCGAGAAAGGGCTGTAGCCGGACTCCCCCCCAACGAAGGCGCAGCCCGCGTGCTCGACCGTCGACACACCGACGGTGATCGCGTCCCCGCCGCCGCCAGCACCGCCCGCAAAATAGTGGGTCTGCCCCGGCGTGCCGCCCTCGCCACCAAAGACGCGAGTGCCGTAGAGGACGACCCGCCCCTGGCTCACCAGCAGGCCATGGTCGCCATACGCTCCCTCATCGAGATTCCACTGACCATCTCGGCCCTCGAATACGCAGTTCGTTGCCACCACGTCGCTACTGGCGGAGATCGCCGTCCCGAAGGACTGTGCGACACCGATAGGACTCAGGCCCATGGGATCAACGTGAAGATCCTGCAGTTGGACATTCCCGGCGCAGTGGTCGAGGTGCAGAGCGTATCCGATGTGAGGCTTGCCCCTGACTCTGAACGAACTGAGCGAGGTCTCACCGGTGCCGATCAGGTTTCCCGACAGAACGATCTGGAATCGCAGGGTGCAGGTGTTGGCGCCCGAGCCAACGAAGTGCAGAGGCTTCACAACGGTGAAGGACCCCGTCGGTACGGTGTGGTCGCCCGGCCGGAAGTAGATCGTGTCCCGAGGAGCGGCAGCCAGCTGCGCCTGTTGGGCGTTGGCGTAGTCGCCTGGATTTGACCCGACGACGAGAACATCGGCGACGGCCGGTGACAGAAGGAGAAGTGGGGCGAACAGCGCGGGAAGAAGCTTCATAGAGGAATGCGTGGAAGGGGGCGACGGGGAAGGGAGAGGGCTGCGGCGCCCTTCCTCCGGAGCGAGGAGTCGACCCAGAGCGATTCCGTCACATGCCAAGCAGACAAAGTCGCAGTTTCCTACGTGAGCAGTACGGCACCGGTTTGATTGTCGCCAACCCGCAGCACCCGCGGCAGGCCGAATGGCCTGCCGCGGGTGCTGCGGATTGGCGACAATCAAACCGGTACCGTACTGCTCAACAATCGAACCGGTACATACCGCTCATTGGAACGTCACGCTGACGCCTGGCGTGAAGTCCGAGTTGATTCCAACTCCGGAGTCCCGGTGCCAGAGCTGGAAGTTCCAGGTTTGCCCGGCTGCTACTACGTTGAACCCGGGGATGCTCGAGGTTCCGCCGTTGACCCTCATGGGGTCGACTTCCCAAACGTACGCGTGAGACGAATCCGTCAGGCCGAGGCTCGGCCCGATCCGAAGGATCGATCCATTGAGGCAGATCGCTCCCCGGGAGCCCGCTGGGGTAAACGGTGCGCCAAAGGTCTGGCTGGCGACAAATAGCGCGCTGACGTTCTCGGGAACGTACGCCGCTGTGAGTCGCAAACGATAGCCCGCTGCAGCGGAGTCGATGCTTCCGTTCGCAAGCAGCTCACTCATCGTTCCGAGCGAGTTGGGCTGCGACTGAGTGCATACTTCAACTCCGAGCGGTCCGCCGTAGGAGCCGTCGTTGGGGCGGATCATGAACTGCCCCGGGGGAAGGAAGAAGGGGTTCGGGGGCTGCTGGTTCACGTTCAGATTCGCGAGATCAATCGGGAGGCTGGCGCCGTTGTTGAACTGGAACTTGACGGGAATCGGTCCAGCCGATTCATCGACAGCCACGACCCGAGTGGGGCCTTGACCGATCTCGTAGGCGCCACCAACGAAGAACGCGTCCTGCACCACCGCGGGCTGATCCAGCTCGTAGGTGATGAACAGACCCGTCTCCGAGAACTGCATCGACGCCAGCGTCACCGTGCCAACGAGGACAAGGTCGGAGGGATCGAGGTCGTCGTTGGGGTCTTCCCAAACGGCGATCCTCATGGGAGTGCCGTTGCTTGAGCTCCCGAAGGACCGCTGACCTGCCACGAAAGAGACGGATGTGATCGTGTCTGTTCCACCGCCGGGCACGCGAAAGCCCTGCATGACACCAATCTCGAAAGGCGAACCGAAAGAACCGCTGCCCCCTATGCCGAGATCAGGCGTGCCGTCGTCGTTGCGGTAGTCCTGTGCGAAGAGCGCCGTACTCGTGCAGCATGCGAATAGGCCGAATGCGAGGATGTGAGATGTGTCGAACATGGGGGCTCCTTAGGGGCAGAGGGGAGGTGATCGAAGTGTGCATGATACTTTCTGCAAAGCCCGTGCCAGACGCCTCTTCGACGGGAGCGGGCCCACCGTAGCTTGCCGGTCAGTGCGCCCGTGCAGAAGCGCACGAGGTCAGTGCGGGCGCTCGGTAAGTGCCCCACGAATCCAAGTTGCTATGGCTTCGCGCCGCAGCTTGGGTGCGCACTCTTGCGGTCCACCCGCTGCGGCTCGCCCGTGGAAGCGCGACACACCAAGCCCACGGTCATGGTGTCGAAGGACCGGTCATCGGTGCCGACGTTTTCGCGCGGGTCCCCAGCCGCTCCGCCACTCCACACCCCGGCGTCGGTGTGCGGACTCAGAGGCGTAGTCGTCAAGCAGTTTGGGCTATGGCAACCGCAATGGATGAGGCCCGCCTGGCTCGCCGTGTCCCACGCGTGCGGAATCGTCTCTCTCAATGAGTGCCCAACGGGTCACACGACTCGTCGAGGCCCATGGGCTCATCGCCAAGGCTCCCGCGGCCGAGTCCTCAACGGGCGACCTCGCTCCCCAACTGGGCACGCGTCGCGATCTCGATCGGCTCCGCTGCCGAGCCCCGCGGGACCTCGACAGCCACGCTTGGGAAAGCCACAAACTCAGGGGCCACCGGTCGAACCATCCAGGTCCCGGGTGGAAGGTCCATGTCGAAGACGACGTCTTGCCCGTCCGTCCTTGGGGAAGTGAAGCTTGCGCGCCGGTGGCGGTCGACAACGGGGGGCCCCTGCGCCTCGACCACGACCTCACCGAGGCCGCGGCGCCACTCGAGATCTAGTCCCTGAACGCGCAACCGCACATGGCGCCATGGTTGGACGACGAGCACGCACTCCCCGGCCTCGTTCCACTGCGTTCGAACACGCTGGGGTGGCGAACTGCTGCCCTGGACGTCGCCCACCACAACCACCTTCGGGGGTTCTACGCCCGCAAAGATCTCGGCGTCGCCCGACTCCGACGTAAGCAAGTTCGTCCAGCCGGCGACGGGGTCTTTCCAGCTCAAGCGCCGAACGCCCCGCACCCTGGCACCGTTCTGATCGAGAACGCGACACGGCACGCGGCGAAGCGGCTTGAGCGCCACCTCCCCCAGCCGCACTTCGTCCCCCGGGGCGAGCGCGATAGGACCCATGTCGAGGGGTTCGTAGCCCGTGCACACAAAGCGCAGCGTGATCTGATCCAACGAGGACTCCAGTCGAAGCTGGCGCTCCTCGCCCTTCCAAGCCCGCTGGAAGCTGCGGTGTTGGTGCCGCGAATCCACAGATCGCATGAGAGCGCCGTGGAGAAACTCCCCCGTGATGGCGTCCACCACGCGCGCTGTCACCATCGTGGGGCGTCTGGCCGTAACGGCCACCGACTGCCCGGACCCCAACGCTGCCTGATCGAGGCGCTGCCGCTCCGGCCAGCGCGCCACCGAAACCTCGAATTCGTAAGGGGCCTCGGCGGTGGCCGACGCCAAAGCGATCGGGCCCCTCGCCGGCAGGACCTTGGGCGCACGCGCCGTTCCACCAAAGAGCGTGACGTAGATGTAGAAGCCGGAACCCGCGGTCAGGGGTAGAGCGCGCATTTCGTGGTTCTTCCACTCGTGGGCGACAGTACTCATGCCTTGGCCCGCAGCCAGCTGGCGCGCGACCTCCTTCGGGGTCAGTCCCGATGAAGGAGGCTGGGCGGTGATCGTCACCTTCGCGTACTGGAAGTGATGGGCGCCGTCGCCCTTCACCGAGACCTGAATATGTGCCTCGGGCAATCGCTCCATGGGCACGACGATCTGCTCGACTGCCGCGGGAACGCGAAAAGCGGCGGGGGCCCACCCGGGGACCACAAGCGTCCCGCGGAGCGCGCCCGCGAAGAGAGTCGGATCCGGCAGCTGGGATCCAGGGACGAGGACCCTGCCCCCGTCTACCGTCGCAGTGGCCTCCGCCGCCCATTCCGCCGCTTCGGAGCGCCTGCCCCGCCGAAGGGGATCGCCGGTCACGTCCCAGAGGATCCTCGCCAGCTGCCCACGCTCGGCCACGGGGACGGACGACGAAGTCGTTCCCAATGGGTCCACCCAACGAACCTCGAGGGGCTTCAGTCCGTCGAGTCGAAGATCGTTGCCGTCGAGAACGGTCCCCGGAAACATGCCAGTGAGCTCCAGGGTGGCTTCACCTTCCCCCGGGGAGGTCGCATGGAGCTCGGTCACTGCCGCCCCCGAGCGCGCCGGAAGCGAAAGAACGTAGCGGCCGTCCTGATCCGTCGTCGCAACACTTGACGTGCCCCTGGACACCGTCGCCCCCGGGACGGGCCTTCCGTCGCTCCCCCACACACGCCCCCGGAGCGTGACCCCCCGGGGCAGCACGACCTCACCCACCGGCACAGCCTGGCGCCCCCGCGCCGCCAGCTTCATGTGCACCCCCGCCCTTGAGTCCGCGTCGAGGCGCCCGAAGTCAGCGGACGGCACGAAGACAAGCTCGGTTCTCAGCGTGCGCGTGGGCTCGACGGCCCCATCTTCCCGGATCACAAAGCTCCTCGGAAAGTCGGCGCAGCGGCCAACGTCAAAGGCTCCTTCCGCATCCGTCACTCCGAGCCGGACCCACTCGTCTGAGTACGTCCTGGTGGCGACGACCACCCCTTGGCATGGCTCCCCCAGGTCGTCCACCACTCGCCCAGAGAACGTCGTGCCCTCGCCGAGCGAAACGGCCCCCGGCACCCCCTCACCGTCCCTGACTCGGATGGCCCAGGACCCCTGGGCATGGCTCTCCGTGCGCGCGGCGCAAAGGTTGACCAGGGTCTCTCCCCTCGCATGGAAGCGTAGGACCCCCATCGAGTCGGTGATCCCTTCCGCGATCGGCTCTGGGTTGGGAAGCTCACCCGAGAAGCTCCAGGCCCCGCCGTAGTCATGCTCACCCGTTCGGAGCACGAACCATGGCTGGTCAGGGATCCCGCTCCCCGTCGCATGGTCCCGGATCGTGATGACGACCTCCTCCGACGCTCCGGGCCCCGATGCACCGGAAGATGGCGCTAGAGCGTTGGCCCTGGGAAGCGACATCTCCATCCCGCGAAGCCCGTCCAGCTCCAACCGATCGACGCCCGGGGCCGCTGCCAACAAGGGAGCCCGCGGCCCCAGGCCATCGTCTCCACTCCCCAAGACCAACCAGCCCCCCACAGCGACGGATCCGAGTGCAAGCAGCGTCAAGGCGATCGGCCCCGTCGCGCTGGCCGCGCTCTTGACAGAAGCGGCACTAGAAATAGCCAGCGCGGCATGACGCCAATCGGTTGCGTCGTCACGGCCATCCAGCTGCTCGCGCAGTCGTCGAACGCCGCGACTCAAGCGCTGGCGAACGGCATCCTTCGAAGGCGCCCCCGTCGCCTCCATGATCTGCGCCGTGCTCATGTCCTCATAGAACCGAAGGATCAGCGTCTTTCGCTCCACCTCGGGCAGGTCCATCACGAGCGCGGCCACGACCTTGCGGAACTCTGCCCGTGCGAGCGCATCCACGGGAGCCGCCTGGTCCAGATCGAGCTGGTCCTCGAAGGGCACGCTAGCCCGCACCGCTTCTCGCCGATTCGCGTTCCAGGCTAGCCGCCGGACCGTCTGAATCAGCCATGGCCGCGCCTCTTCCACCGGCACGACGCGGCGCCCGGCGCGAGCTTCCAACGCGCGCACGGACGCCTCCTGCGCGACATCCTCCGCATCATCCCCCCGCGCCAACAGTCGCCGCGAAATCGTGACGAGCCATCGCTGGTCGTTGAGAAGCTCGCGGAGGAGGGCGGGTTGGGATGAATTCATGGCGTCAATAAGACCTTCTGGGCCTCTATGACGCTGATGTGCCGAGGGGCAGGGGCGTGACGAGCCAACCGGAGATTCTCCCCCAATCGGCTCGATTCAGCTACTCGCCGTCGCCCAGGGACCATCCCCGCTTGCCATCAAAGAGGCACAGGTGCTCCGTTTTGATGAAGTCTAGGCCTGCGTCCTTGATCGCCTTCAAGACGACGAGGATATCGTCGTGGGTCGCCGTCTCACCATCGGGGGCAAGGAAACGGCAGCGCCAGTGATCGGTGCAGTAGGTCTCCGGGAACCCCGTCGGGTAAACGCCCACGCCGCGGTTTGAGATGATCTTGAGCTGGAGACGGTCCGTGCCGAGGGCCTTCACCTTCTCGCCGAGGACCTGCGGGTCGCGGCCGGACTCGTCCCAGTCGAGGAAAATGTCGACGCCCCCGAGGGTCTTGGTGGGTCGCGCGACCTTGGCGCGGGTTTCAAAGGCCTTGTTGGCCCTGTCCTTAAAGCTCGAGCGCGGAAGCGTGTTCGGCTTGTCGCCAAGGCGCTGGATCACCGCGTTCGCAAACGCATCGGTCCCAGCGTCGCCACGTCGACCGCGGGCGTCCACGAGGTCCCCGGTGATGATCCCGTCCTCCATCGTGCGGAGCCAAGCGTTTTGGATGAGGTTGGCATGCTCCGAAAGCCCGATGTGCGCAAGCATCTGGAGCGAGCCTTGGATCAGCGCCGAGGGGTTCGCGATGCCCTTACCTGCAATGTCCGGAGCCGAGCCGTGGATCGCCTCGAACATGGCGAAGTCGTCGCCGATGTTGGCCGATCCCGCGATCCCCACCGAGCCGGTGAGCTGCGCCACCACGTCCGAGACGATGTCGCCGTAGAGGTTCGGCAGAAGCACGACATCGAAGGTGCCCGGCGTATCGGCGATGCGCGCCGTGCCGATGTCGATGATCATCATGTCGGCTTCGATGTTGGGGTGGCGCGCGGCCTCCTCTTCGAAGCACTGACGGAAGAGCCCGTCCGTGATCTTCATGATGTTGTCCTTCACCATGCACGTCACGCGACGTCGGCCCGCGCGCTCCGCATAGTCGAACGCGTAGCGCGCGATGCGCTCGGAGCCCGGCCGAGAGATCAGCTTCAGGCACTGGGTCATCTCCGCCGTCTGCTGGTGCTCGATGCCCCCGTAGGTGTCCTCCTCGTTCTCACGGATGATCGTCACGTCCATGCCAGGGTGACGGGACTGAACGAATGGGTGGAAGGAACGGCAGGGGCGGACGTTGGCGTAGAGACCGAGGGTCTTGCGCGTCGTGACGTTGAGGCTCTTGTAGCCGCCGCCCTGGGGGGTCGTGATGGGCGCCTTGAGGAAGACGCGAGTCCGGCGGAGTACCTCCCACGCGCTCGGCTCCATGCCCGAGGTCACGCCGCTCAGGTAGACCTTCTCGCCGATTTCGACGGTCTCGGGAGCGATCGGGACCTTGGCGGCCTCGAGGATCCGCAGGGTTGCCTCCATAATGGCCGGGCCAATGCCGTCCCCGTAGGCGACGGCGATCGGAATGGGCTCAGTGGTGGATGCGGGGCTGGGGGCGTCAGAAGCGGTCATGGGTATTTCGTGCGATGCGTCAGAGGAAGGACGCCAGGAGCTTATCGAAAGTGGAGGGCGTACCAAAGGACCGCCGGGCCATGGTCGCTGGGAAGCGTCCATGGCCCGGCGGGCTGGTTCTGGGGTGGATCGTCCGCCCTAGTCCAGGATGAAGGTGATCTTCATGGAGACGCGGAAAGCGATGACCTCGCCGCCCTTCACGACAGCCTCTTGGTCCTTGATCCACACGCCGCGCATTTTCTTGACGGTCTTGCTGGCGCGCTTCACGCCAAGACGGACGGCGTCCTCGAAGCTCTTCGGGGATTCGGAGGTGATTTCGATAACCTTGGCGACGCTCATGGTGAGTTCCTTGATTCAGATAGTTGATGGGGGTCAGCGATGGGCCACGCTCCACGCGTAGCTTCGCTGCGAAGCATTATGGACAAGATGCGTGAGCGCCGCGTCGGTTCACCGCGCTCCCTCCATGACAGCGCTTAATAGAGTCCCCGATTGGGTCTCTATCACAGCCTTAGCTGGGACTTGGCTGAACGCTTTGATACACCACTACATGCGTGCCTTCGAACCGCCGGTGTCCCCCACTCACCCCATGCTCCTCCCCTCTGTCAACACGTCCCCTCGACCGCGAAGGGTCGGCCTGCGGGCGCTCGCGTGGGTCCCTTTCCTGGGCGTTTTCGGATGCAGCGCATCGCCGCCGCCCGCTCCGTTCGTCCTGACGGCGCCGGACGTTGTCGTCAGCGAGTCGCTGGTCCTCGGGTCTTCGCTCGGGCCCCCTGTGGAGGCCGTCGCCGAGGAAGCGGCGGCGAAGTCTTCGGCCGGACCCGCGGCCGGATCTTCGACCGAGGCCCCGCCGGAAGATGCGACCGAAGATCCGGC
>CALHGQ010000423.1 GCA_938030175.1 uncultured bacterium
GGAGCTGACCGACGACCGTGAGGCCAAGCCGGAGGATCTCCTCCAGCCGGGCCAGAAGGTGGAGGTGCGGATCATCCGCGTCGACATCGAGGAGCGGAAGATCGGTCTCTCGTTCGTCCACTCGGACTTCGCTGAGAACGAGAACCTCCCGGCGCCGACGCCGGCGGCTGATGCGGAAGCACCGGCTGAGGGCGGAGACGCTCCCAAGGAGGAGGCTCCGAAGGAGGAAGCACCGGCCGCTGAAGCACCCGCAGCCGATGCGCCTTCCGACGCGCCTTCTGACGAAGCCAAGGAAGCTCCGGCCGAGTAATCGGACGGCAGCTAGCACGGCGCCATTTGCTTGGGGCTAACTAGCTAATTACAGGGCTTGCCAATGACGGGCCTTGCCAATTACGGGGCGAGGGCAGCATCAGCTGTCCTCGCCTCTTTCGTTTATGGATGGAAACCCGTAGTGCGCTTGATGCTATTCTGAGCGCCCATGTCGGAACCCAGGCCCCTTTCGTCTCTCGTCTCCGCCGCTTGGCTCGCAGCGACTTCGATTTGCCTTGTCTTGATCGGCTCCTGCGGGAGCCCTCCGAGCGAATCGGCCATTCCTGTGACGCGCGAGATGGCCCCCAAGGGGGCGAGCCTGGTGGTGCACCGGGTCTACGTGGCGGCCTTCGACGCCGTGGAGGCCGCGCTTGCCTCCGATGACCTCCTGGTGGCCCAGTCGACGCTGACCCGGCTCCAGCAGCGTCTGGCCGCCGATAGCGCCAGCGCGCCGACCATCGCCCAGGCCCGCGCGCGCGAGGACGAGATCGCCACGCGGACGCTGAACGGCGAGCTGCCGAGCGCGGAGAACGTGGCGGCGGCGATCAAGATGTCGGAGGGCTTCGAGCGCGTCATCGCGGGGCGCCTGCGCATGGCGGCGATCGAGCTGTCCCTGGGCCTCGAGCGCCAGCCAGGCAGCGAGACCGTCAACGTGCTGCTCTTCGCGAAGTCGAGCTGGGAGGAGCCCCTCGTGCTAGAGCCCGGCGCCGGGCGCCTGGAGATCCTCAGGGTGTCCTTGGAGCCCCGAACGGGTAGTGAGCGCCGCGAGGCGCGTATCCGCGCCCTTGAGTCAGGCACTCGGCTGGAGCTTCCGCCGGGGGAGCGGGTGCAGGTGACGGTCACCGAGGTGCCCATCGAGGTCCCCGTCGGCGCCATCGCGACCCGCATGGAAGCCCAGGTTACCTTCAACGGCGGGACCGTCGCCGAGGGCCGCTTCTCGCTGCCGATGCGGGAGCAGGTCTTGCCGAAGGCCAAGCGAACCGACCTCGCGGGGTGGGTGCCCACCAGCCTGGTCGAGCCCCTCGACATCGTGGAGCTCATGCAGCGCGGGGACGCCCCGCTCCCTGCGATCCTCGAGCGGGCTGTCCGGATCTCCCCAACGCGCCGTGCCGAGACGCTGGATCGGCTGGGGAAGGCCGTGCGTACCCTGCCCGTGGATTCGTTCCACTCGATGGTTCCAGCGCTGCGCTGGATCGTCGGGACGAACCAGTTCGGCCGCGACGAGAAGCGTTGGCGCGAGTGGTTGATTGAGCGCTACGAGACACGCGCTGCTGCGGACCAAGCCATCGGCGGGTAGGATCTCGGGCGCCATGGAACCTACGAAGAGCGCCCCCCCGGAGACGAACTCCGCTGAAGTCGAGCGCCAGCTCGCCGTCTTCAAGCGTGGAACGACCGATCTGATCGAAGAGAAGCAGCTACGCGGCATGATCGCGAAGTCTCTGGAGAGCGGCGTTCCGCTGCGCATCAAGTTCGGCATGGACCCGTCCTCGGCGGACCTGCACATCGGCCACGCGGTTCAGCTTCGCAAGCTCCGCGACCTCCAGGACCTCGGCCACAAGATCGTGCTCATCGTCGGCGACGCGACAGCCATGGTGGGGGACCCGAGCGGCCGCAACAAGCTGCGCCCCGTGCTCACACGGGCCGACGTGGACGAGAACCTGAAGACCTACACGGCTCAAGCGGCCCATGTCCTCGACATCGACAAGACCGAAGTGCGCCAGAACGCAGAGTGGTTCGACGAGATGGACTTCGAGGCACTCCTCAAGCTGACGACGCGCATGACCGTCGCACAGATGATCGAGCGCGACACCTTCCAGACGCGGATGGAGGCGGGCGAGCCCATCGGCATCAACGAGTTCCTCTACCCGCTGATGCAGGGATGGGACTCGGTCGTCGTCAAGGCGGATCTTGAGCTAGGCGGTACCGATCAGCTCTTCAACTTGCTGGTGGGCCGCAGGCTCCAAGAGCAAGAGAGTCAGCGGCCGCAGATCGTGATGACCCAGCCCCTCATCAACGGCCTCGACGGTCGCAAGATGAGCAAGTCCTACGGCAACGCCATTGGCCTCACGGCGTCGGCGAAGGAGATGACGTTCAAGATCATGCAGGTCGACGACGACGTCATGCCCACGTGGTTCCTGCATTTGACGCGACTCTCCCAGGCCGACATCGACGCGGCGCTGGCGGGACACCCGCGGGAGGCCAAGGCCAGGCTCGCGGCGGAGGTCACGACCTTCTACCACGGCGCCGAGAAGGCCGCCGAGGCGGCCGAGATGTTCAATCGTGAAGTGCGTGACAAGGTGCTGCCCACCGACATTCCCGAGGTGCGTTGGGACGCCGCGTGGGGCGAAGAGCTCGCGCTGCCGAACTTCCTGAAGGAAGCGGGCCTGTGCCAGACCACGTCCGAAGCGCGCCGCGCGATCCAGCAGGGCGGCGTCCGGCTCGACGGCGAGGTCGCAGGGGACGTGGCCCACAAGGTGACCGCGCCGAGCGCGGAGGTCCTCGTGCAGGTGGGGAAGAAGCGCTTCAAGCGCCTCGTTCCGGGCTAGCTTTTTGGGGCTAGCTATAGGGGGCTAGCTCTTTGGGGCGGCCGCGGTCGGTGAGTCGCCCTCTGCCGGGTTGGGCGACCCATGCTCGTTCGCAGCGGGCGCGGTGGCTGGCAGATCACTTGTCGCTGAGTCCTTCATGGCCGCGGCTCCCTGCGCCGAATCACCCGGCACCGAGCCTCCCTGCACAGAGTTTCCCTGCACAGAGTTTCCCTGTGTCGAGTCTCCCCGCTTCAGGGCGGAGCTGCCTTTCGACTTGGGGGGGACGGCTGGGAGCGTGTCGTCTAGCTCCCTCGCTGACTCCCGCGCGTGCTCGCCCTCAAGGCGTAGCACGTCCACGGTCACGCCCTCTTCGGTCAAACGCAGCGCCGTGTCCACGACGCTGCCATGATGGGAGAACACGATGACCTGGGTCGTCTTCGATAGCTCGGCCAGCACCCGGAGCGCCGCTTCGGTGCGCTCGTCGTCGAAGTTCACGAAGAGGTCGTCGGCAATGAACGGCATGGGCTCGACCGTCTTGAGCATGTGCTCGACGGTCGCGATGCGCAGCGCGAGGTAGAGCTGGTCGCACGTACCCGAGCTCATCTCCTCGACGCCCACTTGGCGCCCGTTCGGACGACGGGCGACCATGACCTCTTTGCCCGACGCGGTCTCGGAGGGATGGAGCTGCTCGTAGGCTCCGAGGGTGAGGACCTTGAAGAGTTCCTGGGCGCGCTTGAGGAGGGGGCCGTGGGTCTCTTGGCGGTTGCGCTCGATCTCTCGCTTGAGCAGCTCGTCCGCCAGGTGAACTTTGAGGAACTCCTGGGTGGCCTCTGCGAGCTCCGTTTCTACCTCGGCGAGCCGGCTTTGGATTCGGGCGGCTTCGGCCGATCCATCCGACTCGACCTTGCTCCGAAGGGATCCCTCCTCCCTGGCGCGTTCATGGATCGCCGTGTCCAGCTCCTTCGCCGCAGCCTGGGCGTCGTTCCAGGCGGACGTCAGGTCTTGAACGGTGCGATCGCCGATCGCGGCGAGCAGGTCGGCTTCCTGGACGTCTTCCCCGTGCTCCACGCGAAGCTCCCTCTCGATGCGCCGTATGTCCGCGTCGACCGTCCGGGCCTTATCGGAGAGCTCGGCCAGACGCAGGAGATCGTCCCGCGTCGAGCAGCCTGCGTGTTCGGCAAGCTGGGACAGGGAGGCTTCCAGCTCGGAGCTGCGCTGGGTCGCGACCTTCTCCTGTGACTCCTCGGCGGCGAGACGCTTGACCTCCTTCTCGAGCTCTGACCCGGCTTGGCTGGCTTGGCGTAGCGCCGTTTGGAGCGAGTCCATGCGCGCCTCCGCCAGCATGACGCCCTCAGTGGTGGCCGGGCTGACACCGAGCGCTTCGCAGAGCGCCTCGACCTCCTTCTCGAACGTCACGATCGACTGGCTTCGCTGGGCGGTCTCGGCTTCGAGGCGAGCGATGTCTCGGTCCGCCGCCTGAAGACCGGTGAGCAACCGAAGCTTTCGCTGGGCTGACTTCGGGCCCGCGTCTGGGTCGAGGGATCGAGCCAGCGCCCACTCCTCCCACTCGGTGCGAATCAGGGCCAGCTCGCCCTCCGCGGCCTTGGCCCGAGCCCGGCCTTCGTCCTCCTCAGCCTTCGCGCGCTCGAGCAAGATCGATGCCTCGTCCCGGATTCCCTGGGCTTCCCGCAGGACTCCGGTGCGCTGCACGTTCCATGCGCCCAGGCTGGCGGCGTCCATGCGGGCTAGGCCGCCTTCGAGCCCCGCATCGCCGAGCCGCTCCGCCCACGCCTGCGCCCTTCCCGCAGCTGCGTCGGATGCCGCAGCTTCCTCGGCCGCGAGCTCCTGGGCCCGCGCTGTCGCGCGCGTGAGTGCACCCTCCTGGGCCTCGCGCTCCGCCGCGCGTACGGACTCCCTCGCGCGACGATCGCCAAGCTCATCCGCGAGGTGCACAGCCCGCGCCACATCCAAGGCGGTGCAGGGCTCCTTGGGGGTCGTTTCGAACGCCGTCCGGATCAACTCGTCGCGCTCTTGGCGGGCAGCCTGCACCTCGGCGATCGTGGGCGGAGGGCCCTCGCCCGCAGCGGCGAGGCGTTGAAGAGCGTCCTTCGCCTGCTGTGCCTCGGCCTCGGAACGTTGGCGCTCCTGGCGTAGCGCGAGGGACGCCGCGGCGTCCTCGCGCTCCTCCACGGCGCGGCGCTCCAACTCCGACTCCGCAGGGACCGACAGGCCCGCAAGGTCTTTCAGGCTTCCGCGGAACGGCGCTAGGGCCAGGAGGTCGCTTGCGAGCTTGGCGGACGCGTAGGCTTCGATCCCCGCTACGCGCTCGGCCGCGGCGAGGGTCTTGGGCTCAAGGCGGCAGACGGTCTCCCGAGCGAGGGAGCAGGCTTCCTCTTGTCGAGCCAGCTTGGTGGACAGCTGTTCGGCTCCCTCGCTGAGCTCATCGATGTTGGCGGGCGCTTCGCTAGCGGCCGGGTCTGCGCCAGCGAGTCTCTGGGCCTCCGCACGCTTCGCCCGCGCATCACGGAGCTCTTCCTCGAGCTTGATGCGCGCCTCGGTCGCCTCGCGGTAGGCGCCCCGCCGTTCGCTGAGCGCCTCGATCGCGCCCGACGACGCCAGCACATCGGGGCTCGCGAGGGCTGTCAGGCGGGCCACGCTCTCCCGCAAACCATGGATCGCCTTCGCACGCTCGTCGGCGCGTATGCCGAGGGCTTCGGCGTCCTTCGCAAAGTCGACCACGCGCCGCGCCTTCACTTCGTCTAGCGGCGTCAGGTCGCCGAGGCTCGCGCGCTCGGCGCGGCGGGTCTCCAGCTGCTGGAGCGCAGCGGCCGAGCGGCGCAGCGCCATCAGCTCGTCGGCCAACGCCCGCGCTTCTTCCCGTGCCTTGGACTTCTCCTCACCCTCGACCTGGGCGGCCTTCAGCTTCTTTCGATCGTCTGAGTACGACGCCGGTCGAAGCGCTGCCTTCTTGAGGTCCGCGGTGAGAGACTTGTGCGTCTTGACAAGCTCGTTGATGCGCCCCTTTGGGGAACGGTCGACGTACAGCGAGCGCAGATCCCCGTCGAGCCGCGAGGTGACGTGGCGCAGCCGCTGGCCGCCGAGCATGGCCCCGAAGAGTGCGCGCCCCACCTCGCCTTTTCCCTCGAGGAGATCACTGCCACCCTCGACCATCGTCTTGTAGTCGAGTCCAAAGAGGTTCTCGAAGCGGATCCGCTCCAGGTTGCCAAGGAAGGGAGTCAGCGCCTCCTTGGCGATGGGCTCATCGTCGGCCTTGTTCCAGAGTGGTGTTTTGGGAGAGGTGCGGCGGAGGTACTCGAGGCTCTCCCCGTTCTCCCGCTCGATGCGCGCGCCGATCCGCAGATCAGAGGCGGCGTACACCTTCTTGCGGGGTGCGATTCCGTACAGCACCGACCGCAACGCCTCCAGGGTCGTGCTCTTGCCCGCGCCATTGGTGCCGTAAACGAGGTGCAGCCCGGTCTTCTTGCCAAAGGTCAGCTCAAAGTCAGTGAACGTCCCGAACGGACGCATGTGCAGCGACGTGAACCTCATGCCTTCGCACCTCGCTCGGGCCGGGACTCTTCGTCTTCGGCGGTGGAGGGAGCGGCCGCCCGTTGCCAGTCGTTGCGCAAGAGGGCCCCGAGGAACTGCTGGGCCTCGGGCAACGCCTGATCCAGGGCGTCGGGCGCCGCAGGATCGATCATCGCGCGAACGGAGGCGGGGAGCTTCGCGGAGAGCTTTTGCAGGTCGCGCGCCATCGAATTGAGAACGGGTCTCGGGAGGTCGGTCTCGGGGAGCCGCTCTGCAAAGGCGATCAGCGTATCGTCACCGTCGGACGGATCTTCAGATTCTGACTTGGCGGGCGCAGTGCGAACCTTCAGCTTCTCGATCCACAGGTCTTCGGATAGGTCCGCGGCGCGGCTGCGGATCTCCTGGGTCCAGCGGTGCTCCTCTGTACGCAGGGCGGAGTCCAGGGTGGTCGCTCCCTGGAACTCGACGCGCACGGCGAGCAGTCGACCGTCTGCCTCCGCGAGGACGCGCTTCAGGTCGCGGTCGACCGTGACGAGTACCTCAGCTTCGGAGTCCGTCCCCGTGAGATCGAGGACGACGTGGGCCCACCGAGCGACGTCGCAAGCCACTGCCTCCAAACCCACGATCTGGCCGTCCTGGACTTCCACCAGGGTGGCTCCCTTGGGCCCTGTCTCCTTGATGTGGCGCCCTTGGATGTTCCCGGGGAATACGACCCAGGGCGACTCCGACACGACCTCGCGCTTGTGGATGTGCCCGAGGGCCCAGTAGTCGTACCCCTTTGTGCGGAGATCGTCGAGGGTGCAGGGGGCGTAGTGCCCGTGCCCTTCGTAGCCCTCAAGCCCCGTGTGCAGAACGCCAATGTTCAGGTGGTCTGGCGCAGCGTCCGGGTAAGAGAGTGCGAGGTTGTCCGTCACGTGCTGCTCGCCGTAGCTCTGGCCATGGACCGCGACGCCGAACTCTTTGAGGATCACGGTGTGCGGCTTCTTCGATTTGAACTCCGTAACGCCCTCGGGCCAGCTCAGCTTGCGCGTCACTTTGCTCTCGGCGTCGTGGTTGCCCCGGATGACGAAGGTCTGGATCCCGGCGGCCGTGAGCCGGCGCAGCTCGCCCATGAACCAAAGCCCTGAATTGAAGTCGGGCCAGTCCCCGTCGAAGAGGTCGCCGGCGAGGATCACGAAGCCAACTTCCCGGGCGACGGCGAGATCCACCAGCAAAGCAAAGGCTTCTCGCGTGGCCTTGCGGAGGCGCTCCGCCGGCGCGCCCGGATAGCTCTTGAGCCCCCACAGCGGACTATCCAGGTGCAGATCTGCCGCGTGAAGGAAGGTAAAGTGCGGTAGCGCCGGGCTCATCCGGGGCAGCATAACCGACAGTGATCCGGCGATGCTCGCGGTATTTCGTGGCGTCGCCGACGGCCGCGGAGCCCGACCGAGTGGGACGTTAGGGGCCCAGCCACGTTCGCTCATGGGGGAGCACGGTCGTGCCTCGGGGGCTTGCGCTCACACGCGGGCAGAGCGAAACGCAGGGGACGGCTCGCGCGGCATCCTGGGGCAACGACACCACTCGAAGAGTGGAGCCCGATCAGCGGGCATTCCGCGACATGTCATCCTGGGCACATGGCCATCCCGCTCGGGTCGTTGCGTCACCGGGGGGAGGACGAAGTCGTTAGGGGTCCACGCACGCCGCAGGGAATCGGACGTCCACGAGTGACCCAAGATGCAACGAAGCATGCGAGCATGGCTAGCGCCCGGGCAGGGACTCAGAGACACGCCGCTCCGTG
>CALHGQ010000424.1 GCA_938030175.1 uncultured bacterium
CGCCGGTCCAAGGAGGAAAATCCTCCCCTCTGGGCCAGCGCGCGTCAGAGCTAGCAGCCGGTCTCGAGCCGCTCCTCCACACACTGGGGCGCGTCATTCGAGGCAAGGACGACCTGATCTCTTCGGCCGTCACCTGCCTCATCGCCGGCGGACATCTGCTGCTCGAAGATGTGCCAGGAACGGGCAAGACCACGCTGGCCCGTGCGCTGGCTTCCGCCAGCGGCCTCGGGCTCCAGCGGATCCAGATGACGTCCGACTTGCTGCCCCAGGACCTGACCGGTGCCTCCTACCCCATCGCCCAGGAGATCAACCAAGGGGATCTGACGCCCGAGTCGTCCTTCCGATTTGTGCCGGGGCCCATCTTCAGCGATCTGCTCCTCGCCGACGAGCTGAATCGAACACCGCCTCGAACCCAGTCTGCACTCCTTGAGGCCATGGCCGAGCGGGCCGTCACGGTCGAAGGCACGCGGCACGAACTGCCCTGGCCCTTCTTTGTGATCGCAACGCAGAACCCAACGGAGTTCGCCGGAACCTTCCCGCTGCCGGAGTCCCAGCTCGACCGGTTCATGATGCGCTTGACGCCGGGCTACCCCGACCGCGCCGCGGAACGAACGCTGCTTCGGGATCGACGCGGTGCCGACCCGCTCGCTGAGGCCGAACAAGTGGGTCGTCCCGATGGACCGGACTCCGCGGACTCCCCGGACGCCGTTCGCTCGACGATCCGTGACGCCATGCAGGCCGTGGACGAGGTGGTCGTCGCCGAGCCGATCCTGGACTACATCCTGGATCTGATCGCTGCGACACGCACGACCACGCCCGGCGCTTCCGCCTCGCAGGAAGCGGCCGGTGCGCCGCTCTTTTTTCTGGGCGCCAGTCCCCGTGCGGCCCTCGACCTCGACCGCGCCGCGAGGGCCCGCGCCCTGCTCGATGGCCGTGACTTCGTCCTGCCGGAGGACGTCTTCGAGCTCGTGGTTCCCGTGCTAGCCCACAGGATGATCCCGGCTGAGGCGGGCTTCGACGGCCAGTCCTCGAGCGCCGACCTCCTTCGCCGAATTCTAGAGTCCGTACCGCCGCCCCGGCTCAGCGCAGACGGCGGCATCGAGCGCTAGCCGATGCCGCCGTCAAAGACAGCGAGCACAAGCGGGCAGACTCGATTCTCGTTCGGTCCTGGCGCAGGAATGCTCCTGGCCGTGGTGCTGGGCGCCGCCCCGGCAGCATGGATGGGCCTCGACCTGGCTTGGATCGTCGTCGCCATCGGGGCCACCGTGCTGCTGCTCGCGCCTTGGGTCGCGCGACGACAGGTCCATGCCGTCCGCAGCGTGAAGATGCCCGCGTCGTGCACCGTCCACGCGGGCAAGGTCGTTCCGATCTCGCTGACCCTCGAGGTCGCGCGGCCCGCGAGGATGCTCCTCGCCGCGTTGGTGCGGACCGGCGACCCCCGCGGCGTTCGGGAGCGCGCCCCGAAGACACTTATCGTCGCGCTGGGTCCCGCCGGGCCGAAGTCCGGCACCTCGACGGACACCGACGTGCACCTGAGCCTGCCGCTGCGGGCAGCGTCCCGCGGACGCTCCTCGGAGATCGAGCTCGTCCTGCAGTCGAGCTACCCACTCGGGCTCGTGACGGCATCCAGATCGCTGGTGGTGCCGCTGGAGCTCACGGCGCTTCCGCGCCTCCTGCCTGAGCGCGACCTCGACCTGCAGCGCACCATGGTGCACCTCGCGGGCCTAACGGATCAAGCCACCGCGCGGCACGTGACTCGCGGGGAAGGGTTGCCCTCGGGCCTCAGGGACGCGCGGGTCGGTGAGTCGCGGCGGCACCTCCATATGCGGGCGAGCCTTCGCCGCGGGAGGTGGACTGCGATGGAGCGGCCAGAGCTGGGCAACGAGCTGGCGGAGGTCACGCTGCACCTGCCTGCCATGGACGGACATCCCTCGCGGCGCTCCCACGCGGCCTTCGAAGCCGCGACCTCCGTGACCGCGTCCGTCGTGCAAGGACTCCATCGGCTGGGCATGGATGTCGATCTTGGAACGCGGAGCCCTTCCTCGACGGACCCAGGGAGCCCTCCCCCAAGGCGCCTCTCCCTGGGCCGATCTAGGACGACGCTCCCCCACCTGCAGCACCTGACCGACGTGTCGATGGTGCCGGGCCCCGCCCGCGCCACCACCCCACGGGCCAAGTCGGCCGCTGCGCTGGTGGTGAACCTCATCCCTGTCACCTCTCTCCTGGAGAGCGCTGTGGACGGTGCGCAGCCGGCGGGAACGTCTGGCGGTCCATCGGCGATGCAGCGACGGGGAGACGCGCAGCTGACCCTGTGGGTCGACGCGAACGGCCGGGTCAGTCGGCGAGGTCACGAACGTTGAAGGGACCTATGACTCTGCCCGCGCCCCTCACGAGCTGGACGAATAGCGGAAGGGCCGTCGACTTCCTTGCAACGGCCGTCGGGGCGGCATGTGCCATGGTGGTGGTGGTGTTGCTCGCTTCGATGGGAGTGGACGCCGCCGACCCGACGGGGCCGAGCGGGCGTTCGATGCTCATCAAAGGGCTCGCTGCCATTCTCTCCCTCGCGGCGGCCTTCGCACTGGGGGTCCAACGACTGCGCCGCGAGAAAGTACGCCAGGCTCGGGGCCGTGTGCTCGTGGTCGGAGGACGCGAGGCGGGCTTCAAGTCGGCGATCGGGCTCGCGCTCGGCGCGTTGGCGCTGGGGCTCATGTTGATGGCCGGACTCGAAGTCGGCGCGTCCGCGCTCGCCTCCGAGGAAGGAGCGTCTGGATCGACGGACGGAGAGTCGGCGTTGGAGAAAGCCCGCGAAGGCCGGAACGCATTCAATAGCGACGCGGAGACCTCCGGCGGACAGAGCTCGGGCCGAACCGCTGCCGCTGGGCTGGTTGGCCCCGGTCAGCACTCCGGCCAAACCTCCCAGCGCACACAGGGCGTCCGCCTTGGCGACCTGCTCTCTGACGAGCCCATCCTGCGGGCGGCTTCTACCGCCCCCCTCCCAACCCCGACCGTGCACCTTCGGGGCCTTGTGCTTGATCGCTATGGGCGAGGGGGCACGCTTCAGGAACGACAGGCCAGGGTCCCGGCGGCCTTTGCCGCCAGCGGAGACGGCTGGATCGACGTCCCT
>CALHGQ010000425.1 GCA_938030175.1 uncultured bacterium
CCCTGGCTCATCCACCAGCTCGAAAACGAACAGGACGATGGGCGTCAAGATCGCCCAGCCGGTGACCCATGCGAGGCCCCGTGGCAGACCGAACACGAGGCCGTCCGCGGTGGCCAAGCCGCGGAACAGCACCCCGGTCAGTGAGAGGGCGCAGACGATGATGTAGGCTGCCAGCAAGAGGTGACGGGGCTTCATGCCGTCTACCGTACCAGCCCCGTGGCCCCCGCTTGTCCGAGACTCATCATCCATGGCCTTCGCCGAACTTCTTGCCACTGACCTAGCGTCCGTGGAGGACGCCCTTGCGGCAGGGGCCGACCGCCTTGAGCTGTGTGCTGCGCTCGAAGTGGGGGGCGTCACTCCCGGGATCGGGTTCTTGAGGGCCGCCGTCCGGATGGCTGAGGAGAGGGCCGACGCCGCCGACGTGATCGCTTTAGTGCGCCCTCGCCGCGGCGACTTTCTGTTGGATGGTCCCCGCGGACTCGATCTGCTCAGGGCAGAGGTGGAAGCGGCGCGCGACGCAGGAGCGGCGGGCGTGGCCGTGGGTGTTCTCACCGAGACTTCCGAAGTGGACTTCGCGTCGATGGAGGCGCTGGTTCGGTCGGCGGGGCCCATGAAGGTCACCTTCCACCGGGCGATCGACCACGCCCGGGACCCCCTCGGGGCGGCGCGAAGGCTCCCGTCCGTGGGCGTAGCGAGGCTTCTCACATCGGGCTCCGCGGCCTCCGCGTTGGAAGGGGCGGAGGCGGTGCGGGAGTTGGTAGCCACCGTCGGAGACGAGCTTGAGGTCATCGCGGCCGGCGGCGTGCACGGTGGCAATGCGAGGCAGATCCTGGACGCGACCGGTGCGCCCGCCATCCACGGGAGCTGCAGTCGGCAGGTTCGATCGCCAGAGGCTGCTGGCGGCGGAGATGAGTCCGTCCCCGTTCCCATGGGGGCGGCCCAGGGAGTGCTCCCGGAAAACATCCGCTCCGTTCTGGATGGGGCCTCCGCAAGGGCCTTTGTAGCCGCGGCCCATTCCTCGTTTCCCTCTTCGTAGTCCAGTAGACTCAAGGGCATGACCCAACCCTCGCACCCTGGGGATGCGCTGCGCCAGGCGCCCGTTGGGCGTGCCGTCCCCATGGAACCCAAGAGAGTCGATCCCGTCTGTACCGTGCACGCGCAGCCGTCCCACGGGGCGACTGCCGCTGCGTTGGAGCTAGCGGACTTGGTCGAGGCAAAGCCCCAGGCTGTCCTGGGGCTGGCCACCGGCAACACGATGGTCGAGGTGTACTCGGCTTTCGTGGCCGAATGCCAGAGACGCGGCCTAGACCTCTCCGGCATCACGACGTTCAACCTGGATGAGTTTGTGGACCTTCCGAGCGGGGACGAGCGGTCCTTTCGCAGTTTCATGCGGCGCCACCTGCACGGCCCGCTTGGCATCGACGACGCCCGGGCCATGTTCCCCGACCAGGGTCTAGCCGCGGCGGACGCGACCGAGGCCGCTCGGCGCTATGAAGAGGCGGTCCGAGCCGCGGGCGGCATCGACCTGCAGCTCCTTGGGCTGGGGCGCAACGGCCACGTCGCATTCAATGAGCCCGGGTCCAGCCCCAGTTCCAGGACGCGCGTGGTGCAGCTGCACGAGGTCACCCGAGCCGATGCGGCCGCGTCGTTCGGCGGCTTGGACGCCACGCCGAGCTCAGCCATCACGATGGGGATCGCCACGATCCTTGAGGCACGCGCGCTCCGGGTGCTCGCGTTTGGATCGGGGAAGGCCGAGGCCGTACGGCAGCTTGTCGAGGGCGACGAGAGCTTGGACTGCCCCTGCACTTTCCTGCGCGGTCGCCACACGGACCTCGGAGTTCATTTGGACACGGCGGCTGCCGGGCTGCTCACTTGAACGGGCTGCCCACTTGACCGGCACGGTGGATCCACCATCGGGGCTGCCGCTCGATCCGTCCGGCGCCCCAGGTCCCTGGATCGGCGTGATGGCGTCGCCCCATCGCGTGGAAGCCCAGCTGATCGCTGCCACGCCCTTCGGTCGCCTCCGTTCTGCGGGGCGCCGCGTGGTCGAGGACGTGGATGGACCCATGGAGTTCTTGCCGCTCCCATTGGAAAGACAACTGGCGGGCAACGCGCGCGTACCGAACGAGACGCGGGCCGGCCAAGCGTGGGTGGAGACGGTGGCGAATGCCATCGCGAAGCTGACGTTCGGCCTGCATGGCGGACCGCCTCGGATCGGGCTCTGCTTGCAGGCGACCCTGGATGCCACGGGCCGCCGGGTGAAGGGGGCTGAGGGTGGCGCTCGCGTGCGCGACTTCGTGGAGAGCCTCGAGGCTGCGCTGCGCGGCCGCAACATCGATCTCGAGACGCCGATCGGACGCGCGGTCTCGGTCGGTGAGGCTTCCACCCTCGGGGAGCTCCACTCGGCCCTCGGAGGCCTGGCGGGTGTGCCGGATGCTCTGTCTCTCGTTTGGTGGGACGAGGTCTCTTGGACGAGGGTCGCGAGGGGGCGGGTGATTCAGTCGGCGATCGAGCCTAGAGGGGGAAAGCACGATCTGGGCCTCCCTGCACTGGACGAGCGCGTCCAAGGGATCGCGCCCGGCGCTCGACGTCTCTTCGCTGGGGCCCGCCACGGGGACAAGGCGCACACCGAAACGCTGGCCCAGTCAGCCAGGGCGCTGGGGCGGGAGGCAGCGCGGCGGCTGATCGAGTGGCCCGTTCCAGACGACAGCCTCCATCCAGTGGCTCTTCTGCCCGCCAGTCGCCTCCTACTCGGCGGGCTTGTGGGCCGAATGGCGTCCGATCCCAGGCTTAGGCCTGTTTTGCTGGATCCGCTGGAAGTGGGGCTGGCGGAAGGGCTCCGCGATCGCGAGGATGCGTCACGAGACCGCGGACTGCTCGTGCCCGACGAGAGCGCACCGGATTCGAAGGAGCTCCTGCTCGCCCCTGGGCTGCTGCAGCTTTCCCAGGAAGATTCGGCTGCGATCATCGGTGCAGCCTCCACGGTCGGCCCGCTTCCGTCCCATTCATGACCCCCCTCGCCCTTCTCCCGAACTCCGTCAGCCAAGCGGTGGCCGAAGCCGTGCCCACGCTCGGGGGCGGGTTTAGCGTCGTCGACTGGCTCGTTGTGCTCGCCGTCCTGGTGGTCATCACGATTCTCGGTGAGCGACTCGCGGGCAAGCAGGAGAGCGTGCGCGACTTCTACCTTGGGGGACGACGCCTCCCTTGGTTCGCGGTATCGGCCTCGATCATTGCGACGGAGATCTCGGCGGTGACGTTCTTCGTGGTGCCCTCCATGGTGTGGCGTCCCGGGGGCACTCTGCTCTACCTTCAGGTGGGCGTCTTCAGCGCCCTCGTCGCGCGCTTGATCGTGGCGTTTGTGCTGGTGCCCGCGTACTACGAGCGCGAGGTCTACAGTCCCTATGAGTACATGGGGAATCGGCTCGGCGCGGGCGTCAAGAAGCTCACTACGGCCCTCTTCATGGTGGGGGGGCTCCTCGCCCAGGCGTCCCGGGTGTACATCACCGCGGTCATCATCGAGGTCCTAGCCAAGGAAGAACTCGACGCTGTCGCCGCGATGACCGGGCTGACTCCCATTGCGGCGGCCATCGGAGCCATCGCCCTGGTAGCGCTCCTGTGGACGTGGCTAGGCGGCGTCGCCACGGTTCCATAGTATGTAAATCCAGCATAATGGTAAAAAAACATGTGACCTCAATTTCTGCTGATCTTATGATTTGTGATTTAATGATAAATGTAGTTTATGAACAAGTATAAATTTGTCT
>CALHGQ010000426.1 GCA_938030175.1 uncultured bacterium
GGCCCTGTCCCTTGCCCTGAACAACAACCTGGGCCTTCGCCGCGCAGTGATTGAGAGCGATGCCGCACGGTTCGATGCGCGTTCGTCCTGGGGCTCATTCGATTGGGTCCTCGACCTCCAGGGTTCCTACACGGACTCCGAGTCAGAGGGCAACACCTCGCTCTTTGGTGGTGACGTGGTTAAGCAGCAGGACACGCGCGTCGACGTGGACCTGACCAAGCCCCTCACCACGGGTGGCACGTTCGCTCTTCACTTTGACACACAGTTCAACGAGACGAACAACCAGTTCTTCAACGCTCCAGAGCTGTACCAGGACGGCCTGAGGGCCTCTTTTAGCCAGCCGCTGCTCCGGGGACGGGGTTCGGACTACGCCACCTCGAACCAGCGAGAGGCCGAGCTAACAGAACAGCGACGTAAGGAGGACCTGCGCGACTCGCGCCAGCTCCTGCTCCATGACGTGGAGGTCGCGTATTGGGAACTTGTGGCGGCCCTCCAGCAGCTAGAGGTGGCTCAGTCGGCCTTAGAGCTGGGTCTTAGCCAAGTTTCCCGCGAGGAGGCGCGCATCCGCGCAGGGGATGGCACGGAGGTTGATGTACTGCAGGCCAGAACCGAAGTGGCTACCCGAACCGAATCCCTCCTCCAAGCGCAGAACGACGTCGCCCAGCGCGGCGACGATCTCAAGAGCATCGTCTATGCGGGCCGTAGCCCGGAGCTGTGGACGCGGCCTCTGCGTCCGTCGAGCCCCCTTCCCACCGCCACGGATGCGGACCCGCTTCCCCAATGGGAGGATGCCTACCAGACGGCCTTGGGTCGGCGGCCGGAGCTCAGAACGTCGCGTCTCGACGTCGACAGTTCGCGTCTGCAGCTGACACGCGCCCAGTCGGAAAGGCTGCACGGTCTCGACCTGGAGCTGTCGGTGTCGTCCGGCGCTGTGGACGAGAACTACTCGAACGCCTTCTTCGACACCGTGGAGCTTCAGTTCCCCCGCTACCAAGCGGTGCTTTCCTACAACATGCCGCTGCAGAACCGCACGGCGTCCTTCGCCGAACGTGCGGCACGTGAGCGGCTGCGTGGCTCCCAGATCGCGCTCGAAGAGGCGGAGATCGCGGCCCTCGGTGACGTGCGTCGGGCCATTCGTGAGGTTCGTTTCCGCGCGCAGGCCGTCCAGGCCGCCAAGCAAAGCGCGGAGCTCGCCAAGGCCCAGCTAGAGGCCGAGCAAAAGCGCCTCGACGCGGACCTCTCGACGACCTTCCAGGTCCTTGAATTCCAGCAGACGCTGATCGAGGCTCTCTCCAGCGAAAGCCGGGCCGCCGCGGAGTACGCGAAGAGCCTGGTGGGCCTGAGTCGAGCGCAGGGGATCGTCGGCGAGCTGTCGCCCTCATCGACCCGATCTGGCGCGGACCTCCTTCCCGACACCCCTCGCTGATCCCTCCTCTGACTCTATCGCAGAGAACACCTATGCATCGAACCCAAGCCTCCCCCGTGCGTCCGACCGGATCAGCGACCTCCCGCCGGCTCTCCCTCCTGAACTCCCGCCGGAGTTCAAGGCAGAGCGGCCGCGTCGGCCTCGTCGTGGCGCTCTTGTTGCTGGGCTCTGTGGTCTTCTTCGCGTGGCGCAAGTCCGCGGGATCGGGGGAAGAGGTGAGGCCGCGCACCACGGAGGAACTCTACCGGGAAGACAACCGGTTGCGGCCCGTGCTTGAGGAGTGCCAGTTCATCGGACCCTTTGATGCCGACACGACGGACGTACCCGCCATCCTTGCGTCCAAGCTCGACGCTGGCGCCCAGCGGGAGCCGCAGAATCGCGCGCGTACGGACCTGGCCGCCATGGGAGACTCGGCCGAGGCTGCGCTCCGCCGGGTGTTCGACAACGCCATGGTCGACGAGTGGCGAACGGGTGTCGTCAAGAACGTCTTGGCGGTTTGTGCACTGTCGGAAAGCGACTTCGGCGTTGAAATCGCCAAGGACGCACTGCGGCACGTCGCGCCGGATGTTCGAAGCGAAGCCATCACGGTTCTGCAGCAGCACCCGAAGCCCGAGTACTACGACATCATCAAGCTCTCCATGCCGGACTTCCGCATGGACACGCACCTCGAGCGCATGGCAGAGGCCCTCTGCATCGTGGATCCGAAGCGCGCTGCTTTGGACATGGAGGAGTGGTTCGAGACGGCCGTCGTCCGCAACGGCTTCATCAGCTCTAAGCTCATCGACGCGATTCTGCCGCTCGCGGCGAGGTCGTCGGACCCGGAAGTGGCGAAGCTCTTCCTGCGCCTTGAGACCGAGGTTCCGGGCTTGATGCTGCGGCATCGTTCGTACCTCTTGGCCCCCTCCGCGGGGCTCGGCGACGAGGCCAGCTTGCAGCGCCTGCGGGACACGCTTGCGGTTCCCGAGACCCAGGGCCGTTACCACGCGCTACGTGCGCTCCAGGGCGTCGGGTTGGTGGACGAAGGGTTCGTGATTGCCGAGACGGGTGTGACGGGAACCGAGAGAGCGACAGCGCTCGCGCTTCTTCTCGACCCAGAGAACGACGAAGGGAGATCCCCCGAACGCATCCAGGACCTGCTGGCGCTCACACGTCGTGGGCTCCAGGACGAGACTCGCGAGGTCCAGGAGACGGCTCTCCGTGGGCTGCTGAACCGTCGAGACCAAGAAGGCTCCACGCACCTTCTGCGCCTGCTCCAGGGAACGATCGACCAGCGCGCGCTGGCGACCCACGCGATGCGTGAAGCTCTAGGCGACAATCCTGAGCTGGCGGACCAGGCCCGCGCGAGCCTCATCGCCCAGTGGGATCGGGAGGTCAACGGGTCTCAGCGGCCCGAGGAACTCATCTCAATCCTTACGACGCTGGGCGCGGTGCCCGGTGAGGCGACGGGCCAGTTCATCGCCGACACGGCTGAGATCCTCGGTGAGAATTCCGTCCAGGGCACATCTGGCTTTCACTGGGCCATTGGACAGGTATTCAACGCGGGCCCGGCGGCCCGTGGCGTCCTGCGCCAGCGCATTCGCACCGAGAAGGCGCCGCTTCGCAGGCTCGACCTGATTCAGTTCCTCTGGCAAGACTTCACGGATGAGTCCGCGGAGATCCTCCTCGGCATCGTTGACGACGAGTCCAAGAGCGGGTTTGAACGCCTCTACGCGGCGGATCGACTCCTGCGGATGGGGCGCCCGGAGGAAGTGGTCCCGGTCTTCAAGCGGGTCTACCGCACCACAACAGATCCCATCCTCAAGCCTGGACTGGAGTGCCTCCTTTGGGCCTGGTTCGGGCCTGCGGTAGGTTGACGGGCTCCGCGAGCTATCCCAGCTGACCTGGGACTGTAAGCTCCGGGGCATGGCTGATGTGAACGAGACGTGCCTGGGGCTTCCGAGGCCACTGGGGCAGCGGGCGACGCAGCGCAGGACTGTGCTCGTGGGTCTGCTCGCTGGCCTGTTGGCTTGCGCAGGACTTGGGTGTGGCGGCGGAGCAGCGGACGCTCCCGCCGAGACGCCCAAGGAAGCGAGCTCAGCCTCCACTCGCAAGACCGCCGCGTCATCGAACTCAAGCCCAGCTTCGAATGCGCCCGCCCAAGGCACGTCAACGCCGGTCCCCGCTGGGGGCCCGAGGGTGTTTCCGCCCCAGGTGCCCCGGCTCCGCCCGGACTTCAACGAGATCGCGGAGCTCATCAACCCTGCGCACCCAAGCTCCCCATGGCCCGGTGAGCTCCTCGCCCTCAGCGCCGAGGACTCCCTGGGCAAGTTTTTGGCGGCGCTTCGGAAGGGCGACGCGAGCGTTCTGCGCGGCATGGTCATTCGTGATCTCAAAGGTCGCTCCCTCGATGACTCGGGCGCGCCCGTCGAGCTGACCGGCGATGCGCTTCTGAACTCCTTGAAAGAGAGGCTGCAGCTCTCGAACCCGGCGATGAGCGATCCCGGCGTGCTGGAGGTGTCCGTGGTGGACGTGGAGGCGCCGCCGCTGCTCGACCGAGACAGCACCCCCCAGGGCGCGCCGCGCCGTGGTCGCACGGTGGCGCATATCAAGCTCGGTACGCGGCCGGAGACCGGGGCCGCCACGAGGACCCAGGTCTACGCGACCATAGAGGTGGTTTGGAGGCTGGGGCGACGGGTCAAGATCGCAGAGGTCTCACTGCTGAGCCTCAGAGCGTCGTCGATCTCGCCGCCGTTCCGCGACGTCACGGCAGCCGTTCTGGAGGTGGACGCCGGCCGCGACGGATCACTCGGTGCACTGCTCAGCCAAGGCGCGCTGGAGATGGTCGGTCGCACGGATCGGAACGTGACGTCCACCGATATCAATCTTGCGCTGCACGGCGCAGCCGTCGGGGATCTCGACGGCGACGGCTGGGAGGACGTGGTCGTGGGCCGCGCTGGGGGGCAGCCGAACCTGTGCTTCATGAACCGGGGCGGACGGCTTGAGGAGCAGGGCGCGACTCGGGGCCTGGATGCCCTTGAGGACACCGGCGGCCTGCTCATCGCAGACCTTGACGGCGACGGGGCCCGCGATGTGATCTTCGGACTCGGGAATGATGTGGCTGTCGCATGGAACGACGGAACGGGCCACTTCCCCGAGACGACGACATTGCAGAGCCCCCGCGGCTCGGCCCGTGTCTACTCGCTCTCCGCCGCAGATGTCGACGGCGACGGGGACCTCGATCTGTACGACACGCGGTACTTCCGCTCTGGCGGCTATGGAACCCAGGCGCCCACGCCGTACCACGATGCAATGAACGGGGCGTCGAACGTCTTCTGGCTGAACCTCCTGGCCGACGGGGATAGCGCGAAGGCGCGCTCCTTTCGGGACGCAACGGAGGAGCTGGGCCTCGACGTCGACAACGATCGCTTCAGTTTGTCTTCCGTCTTCGACGACTTCGACGGCGACGGGGATCTCGATCTCTACGTGGCGAACGACTTCGGTCAGAACAACCTGTACGCCTGGGACGGTGAGGGCTTTCGCGTTTCCTCGGAGGAGAGCGGGCTGACGGATAAGGCGGCGGGCATGGGCATCAGTGTGGCCGACGTGGACCTCGACGGCATGTCGGACATGGTCATCAGCAACATGCACAGCGCGGCAGGAATGCGAGTCACTCGAGAGCCTGAGTTTGGGCTCGAGCTGACGCCAGAAACCCGCGACGAATTCAAGCGCCACGCGCGCGGGAACACGCTCTACAAAGGGCTCGGTGCGGGGCAGTACCGGGACGTGACGGACATGACCGGCGCGGCGCCGGGCGGCTGGGCGTGGGGGGCCCGCTTCGTTGATTGGGATCGCGATGGCCTCATGGACATCGTCGTCCCCAACGGCTTCCTGAGCGGCCGCCGCGGACCGGACCTGCAGAGCTTCTTCTGGAGGCGCGTGGTGGGGACGACGCCCATGAGTCTCGACGCGAGACCGGAGGCGATGGACTACTACCTGGCTGGGTGGGCGGTGATCAGTCATCTGTCGCAGTTCGGCCGTCAGCACTGGAACGCCCACGAAAGAACGTTCGCTTACCAGAATCGCGGGGACTTCGTCTTCGACGACGTGACCCTCGCGACAGGCATTGGGTTCGCTGATGACGGCAGGGCACTCGTGACCGCCGATCTCGATCGTGACGGGCGGCTCGACCTGGTGTTTCGCAACCGCACATCGCCGACCATGCGGGTGCTCCAGGGGATCCACGAAGGGGGCGGCTGGGTCAGCTTGACCCTGCAAGGGGTTGCGCCCAACCACGATGCGGTGGGCGCCAGCGTCCAGTTGGAAGCCGGCGGCGTGAAACGCTCGGCCCGCGTCACCGCCGGGGATGGCTTCCTCGGTTCGGCCACCAAGAGCCTCCACTTCGGACTCGGTGAGGTCGCCACCATTGACTCGGTGTCGGTGACTTGGACGGACGGCACGACGGAGAGCTTTGACGTGAAGCCAGGTGGGGAGGCGCTTCTGGGCGGCGCGTGGATGCTCGTCAAGGGTCAGCCTCAGCCCGTGCTCCTGAGTCGCGGCGAGGACCCCATGCCGCCCTTTAAAAGGACCATGCCAGAGTCCATGCCCTCCGCCGAGCCGGGGCCGATGAACGCGCGCGTTCCACTGCTTGAGGAGTTTCCGCTAGGTGCCTGGCGGCTTCCGTACTTCTTAGGTCCGGGTGACGAGTCGACGAAGGCGGCTCGCCGCGTGGATGAATCGAGTGGCTCGGCGGGTACCTATGTGTTCGCGTGGAGCAGCAGATGGCCCTCTTCCGTGGAAGCGTTGAAGGTTCTGCGCGCCGCGGAGGCGCAGTTTGAAGCCGCCGGTGTGCGTGTCCATCCGCTCTCTTTGGATGGTGTGCGCGACGAAGAAGCGGCGCTTGGGATCTTGCGGGATGCGGGCTTCGCAGGCGAGCGGCGCGGTGGCCGGATCACGCGTATGGGACGCTCGGTGCTCAATCTCATCACGGCGCGAACGCTGGCTCCTTACGACGATCTACCGTTGCCGTTGGGTCTGCTGCTCGACGCCGAGGGCGACCTCCTCCTCATGAGCGTCGGCGCCCTCGACGTGGCGCCTTTGCTTCTGGATGTCGAGAGGATGGCGGGCCGCCAGGACAAGTCCTCGACGCTGCCCCTCACGGGCGGGCGGTGGATCGGAGAGCCGCCGACGCGCCTACTGTCGGATGTCCCCGAAAAGCTGAGGGCGCTGGGGCTCAACGAGCTGGGCGACTACCTCGAAGCCCGCCGGTAGCCCGGCGCGCTGGTCCTCGGCGCTGGGGAAGCGCTACTTGGCTGCTTGGATCGGAGGCGGGGGGATCGCGCTCGGACCTTTGATCATGATCCAGCTTTCGTCCGAGAGGTCGACGTTCATGAGGCCTTGGCTCCCTCCGGGGAGGAGGTCCTCGACGCTCGGTGGAGCCGGGCTTTCGGCGCCGGGTTGCAGCGGGTCCGCGCCGCTCCAAAGGCCACGGTTTGCGTGGGCGTAGAGAGAGCCGTCCCGCATCGCCGCGAAGGCATAGTCGCCCGTCTTGCCGTAGGTGTCCGGCCAGGCCACCAACGCGGTTTCCTCCACGTGGCCTGTCATCACGTAGCCCGTGGCGAAGCGATACCCGTGGTGGAGCAGGTCGCCCGCGGTGCCCGTGGTACGGGCGTCGCGGAACCTGTGCTTGAGGCGCTCGACGCCCTGGATGAGTCCATAGAGCCCTTTCTCTGTGACGCGGTTCAGCTCCTTGTCACCCGGCGTGGTGGCTTTCTTCCCGAACGGCGAGTCTTGGGGCAGGGTGTGGCGGAAGACGGCGCCGCTCAGGAGTCCGAGGGTGAGCTCGGCGTCCTCGCGGTTGGCATCGAGCACGTGGGCTCGGAAGCGTGGCATGGAGACCACGATGACGAGGACGGCGATGGCGCTCACGAGGAGGGCCGCGGGAACGCCTCCGCCAATCGGGCGGGCCGATGGGGCCGGTGCCTCGGCGGTTGCTTCTGGCGTCGATGCGCCATTGGCTCGGTTTTCGGGTGCGTTCATTGTTAGGCTCGCCCGGGCATGGGGGGCGAGGACCCTTGGAGTCTGGGGATCCCGGGCGGGCGATGCAAACGAGATGAACAACGACGCACAAAAGATCGATGGAGAAGCCCTCGTGCGGGCGATCCCGGAGGATTGGCTGACGCCCACGCAGGAGATCGCCCAAGAGATGGCGGCGGCGGGCCATCGCGTTTGGATCGTGGGAGGGGGCGTCAGGGATCTGATTCTTGGCCGCGAGATCAAGGACATCGACCTCGTGTCAGCGGCGCTGCCTGACGAAGTCGAGGCGCTCTTCCCCAAGACGGTGCCCGTGGGCAAGGCGTTCGGGATCGTCATCATCGTTGCCGGTGGCAAGGAGATCGAGGTGGCGACCTTCCGCAAGGAGCGCGGCTACTCCGACAGTCGCCGCCCCGATCTGATCGAGTACACGGACTCCAGCGACGTGGACGCCGGGCGGCGAGACTTCACCTGCAACGCGCTGTACCTCGACCCGCTGACCGGCGAGATCTCGGATCCGACCGGCGGCCTTACGGACCTGGCGGCGAAGACGCTGCGGGCAGTGGGGGACGCAGCGGGCCGCTTCCGAGAGGACGGGCTGCGACTCCTGCGCGCCGGGCGCTTCATGGCGGCCCTGGACCTGCGGCCGGCCCCTGGACTCCTGGAGGCGATGGCAGCCGAGGTGGACTCCATTCAGGGGGTCAGCCCCGAGCGCGTACTCGACGAAACGAGCAAGATCCTCAAGGGCCCCGATCCGGCGCGTGCCGCAAGGATTCTGTCCGAGACGGGGGTCTTCGGAAGCTGCCTCCCCGGGTGGGAGGGATCGGCCAACTCGGCGGTCGGAGAAGCATGTGCTGAGCGGCTCGCGAAGTGCCTCCCCAGTCCTTCCAGGAGCGAGTCCGCGTCCGTCGCGCTAGGGCTCGCGGTGCTCTTGGATCCCACGGAGTCTGGGCAAGTCGTAGCGGTCCAGAACCGGTTGGAGGAGCTGAGGCCGAGCAAGGAGCTTCGATCGTCCGTGATGTCCATTCTCGCCATCAGTGGCGATCTGATTCGGACGGCAGGTGAGTCAGTTCCCGCCGATGCCATGGGACGCGGCGCTTGGGTGACGCAGGCCAGAAGTCAGTACTTCGAAGCCGGTGCAGCGCTTGCCTTAGCGGGGCGCTCGATCGACCGCACCGTGCTGGCGGCCACCATCGATGACTTTCGTCGTCTTTCGCGCGAAGCGCCGGCGGCGGCCGTGGAGCTCTCAGCGAAGGACGCGATGGACGCCGGGCTCAAGCCTGGACCTTTGCTGGGGGACGTGCTGAGAGGGGCGAAGCTGGCGGCGCTTGGCGGAGCGTTCTCTGACCGGGAAGGCGCGTTGGCTTGGCTAGCCCAACAGGTTGCGGATAGCTAGGCGAGGACTACGTGAGTGGGAACAGCTTGCGCATCGCGCCTGCCATCCGAGCACCCACGAGGGCAACGGCGACGGCAGCCGCAGCGGCGGGTCCCATGAAGAGTCCCATCGCCGCGATCGAGGCGGTGAAGAGGGGCAACCTGCGCAGCGCGAGCCCTGTGGACGCTCCGACCGTTCCGCGACTCCATCCGTCGCTGTCGTCGAGTTCGCGCCTCCGCTGCAATAGCACGACGGTGTTCCAGGTGGAGATCGCGGCGCAGAGCGCAAGCCCTGCGGCGTGAGTGCGCGGCAAGGCGGTCAGCTGGCTGAGGTCACCCTCAGGCAACAGCGCGAAGAGACCGGCGACCGGCACAGCCATAGCGGTGAAGGCGATGCCGCGGAGAGCGCTGCTCGGCCGCTTGCCGAGGGGCCGCGCATCCTCTTCGTCTTCGAGCCGCCCTAGGCGCCCGATGAAGAACACGTGGGCCCCGTAGACGAGGCTCAAGCCAAGCAGCGACCACGCCGGGGTCTCCGTGAGTCCCACGAGCCAGGGGGCCATGAGGCCTGCGCCGAGGTTGCCCGCCCGGCAGAGGCCAAGCAGGAGCGGCCCGCGAACCTCTCCCCGGCCGACTAGGTCATACAGGACGGCAAGAACGGCTACGACGCCCATCCAAGCGCCTGCGCGCAGACCCGCGCCAAACGCCCAAAAGATCCCTCCGAGGATCAGGATCCACGAGATGAAGAGAGCGAGGGACGCGGGGATCGCGCCGGAGGGAATGGGGCGCTCTGGCCGGACCTTGGCGTCCTCGTCTCTGTCGCTCCAGTCGTTGAGCGCCATGGCACCGTGGTAGATCCCGAGGCTGGCTGGGATCAAGAGCCACGGCAGGAAGGTGTCTGGCCAGGCTGCGCTGAACCCGATCGCGATGCCGACAAAGACATCCGACAGGGCGCTGAAGCCCAGCGCGATCCGGATGAGCTGCCCGAAGGCGATGACCGGGTTGGCCGCGGCAGGGGCCTCGGGCTCCGCCGCGCGTCGACGCTTGCTCATGGCTTGTCGATGAACCAGCGCACGATGTCTTGGTACGTGACGTACACCATCAGCGACATGATCATCACCAGGCCCACGACCTGGCTGTAGCCGAACGTTCGCTCTGACACCGGCGAACCCTTGATGCCTTCGATCAGCAGGAAGAGCAGGTGCCCGCCGTCAAGAATGGGGATGGGCAGCAGGTTCAGGATCGCCAGGTTGATGCTCAGGATGGCGAGGAACTTGAACAGCACTGCGAGCCCTTGGCTGGCCGCATCGGAGGAGATCACGCTGATCGAGATGATGCCACCGAGGTTCTTGGTGGAGATCTCCTCGCTGAACAGCATCTTCTGGAGCTGGCGCCAGACGTCGGCGAAGAAACGCTTGGTGGTGGTGAAGCCCTGGGACAGCGCTTCGCTGAACGTCTCTGCGCGAATGACGGTGGTCGCCGCGGCCAACGCGAATCCGTAGTCGGCGCGTGGGAGCTGCTCTGGCTGCAGCGTGACGCGGACCTCATCCAGGCTCGCGGGGATTTCGCCCGCTTCGGCGGTGCCTTTAGGGGTGCGGTAGACGAGCAGATCGACCGGCATATCCCTGGCCACGGCCTCACGGATGTTCAGGAGTACCGAGTCCCAGGAGTCCACCGTGACGCCGTTGACCGTCACGATCTCATCGCCATCAGCAAGCCCAGCGCGGACCGCCGGGGAATCGCTCGCCACCGTGATGATCGTCCCGAGCTGTTGGCTTGACAGCGCGATGTCGCCCAGCACCGCCAGCGGGGGGACCGTCCCGTCGAGATCCGCCGTGAGGGTCATGCGCGCGCTGCCGCGTTCGACCTCCACCGCCAGTTCCCCCGTGGGGGCCGTTCCGATCAGCGCATCCTGGATGGTGTCGGCGCCGTACACCCGCGTTCCGTTGATCGCGAGGATCCGGTCGCCGCCTCGAAGGTCGAGGGCCGTCAGCAACGCAGCGGCCGGGCCGGTTTGGCGAAGGGCCTCGATGCGCGTGGAGGAGGGAGCCACACCCACAAGCTTCTGCTCGCTGGGCGTCATCTTCGGATCCACCGTGACCGTGCGCTCTTGACCATCGGCACCGCGTACGCGGACGTTCATGGCGCCGCCTGCGATGATCGCCCGCACGAGCTGGCGTTCGAGGCTCAGCTCGCTGGGTTGCCCTTCGACGGCCACAAGGTGATCGTCAGCGGTCAAGCCTGCGGCAGCAGCGGCCGAATCAAGACCCACAACGAGCTTCGCCGTCGGGTCGAATCCGGCTGGGAGACCGATGCGGTAGACGCCCAGGTCCTCGTCGAACTTCGGGCTGAGCTCGAAGGTCTGCACCGGCGGCGTGGTGCCGTCCCCGAGGGCGGGCGGCTGGACGTCGAGGGTCACGCCGTCCTTGCCGTTGACGGCTACAGCGATCACGAGGTGCTCGAAGTCCACGACGTCCTCGCCGTTGACCGTCAAGATGCGACTGTTGGCGGGGACTCCTGCTTCCCACGCGGCGGCGCCGGGGGTGGGGGTGCCGATGATCGCCTCGCGGGCGGGAAGTCCAGCGAACATCACGAAGGGCATGACCACGAGCGCGAAGATCACGTTCATGATCACGCCGCCGGAGTAGTAGAGGAAGCGCTGGGGGACGCTCAGTGACGAGAGTGTGCCTTCCTCCTTTTCCGTCGTGCCGTCGTAGTACTCACCGGCCACCTTGACGAAGCCGCCGAGGGGCACCGCCGCCACCTGGAACATCGTGTCGCCGCGCTGCCAGCCGAAGAGGCGCGGACCGAATCCCAACGAGAAAATCTCCACGCGCGCTCCGCACCAGCGTGCGGCCATGAAGTGGCCGAGCTCGTGCACGAAGATGACGAGGCCGATGCCGAAGACGACCAGGATGATGTTGAGCATGTCGGGAAAATTCAGGGATCAGGTCGTGCCGCCAAGGGCCAATACGGCCTCGCGCGCATGGTTGCGGGCAAAATCGTCGGCGGCTCGTAGGGTCTCGAGGGTCGCACCGCTTTGATTGGCGCCTGCGTCGAGCGCGCTTGCTGCGATAGAGGGAATCTCGGGTAGCGTGATGGCGCCATCGAGGAACGCCTCGACGGCCACCTCATCGGCGGCGTTCAACATGGCGCCGGTGGCTCCGCCTTCGTCGACGCAGCGGAAACCGAGCTCTAGGGCCGGGAAACGCTCAAGATCTGGTGCCTCGAACGTCAGGTTCTGGAACAGGTCGAAGGAGAAACCCTGCAGGTTCGACTGGCCGCGGTCCGGGTGATGGAGGGCGAAGTGGATCGGACCGCGCATGTCCGGCGGCCCGAGCTGCGCCATGACGGAGCCGTCCACGAACTCGACCATGGAGTGCACGATCGACTGGGGGTGCACCGCCACGTGGATCTTCGCTCGGTCGAGGCCGAAGAGGTGATGCAGCTCGATCACCTCTAGGGCCTTGTTCATGAGGGTGGCCGAGCCGATCGTGACCCGTGGCCCCATGTCCCAGTTGGGATGGGCCAGGGCCTCCTTGGGAGAGGCGGCGGCGATCTCGGCGGCCGTCTTGGTGCGGAAGGGGCCGCCACTGGCGGTCAGGTGAACGCGTCGGATCCTGGAGGGGTCCTCACCCCGCAGGCACTGGAAGACCGCTGAATGCTCTGAGTCAACGGGCAGGATCGTGGCGCCGCGCTGGCGAGCGCGCTCCATGACGATCTCACCGGCGATGACGAGGGACTCCTTATTCGCAAGACCAAGGTCGGCTCCCTTGTCGAGGACGGCCAGGGTGGGCTCCAAGCCCGCCGCGCCGACGATGCCGTGAATCGCGATTTCGAAGTCGGCCGCCTCGATGAGCTCGAGGGTGGCGTCCGGGCCCGAGAAGACCTTGGTGCCAGCCGGGACTGCTCGCTGGAGCTCTTCTGCGGCGTCTGGGTCCGTGAGGCTCACCCAGGGGGGGCGGAATTCTTCCACCTGGCGAGCCACCTCCTGCCACGAACCGCGGGCCGCCAACCCGACCGCCGCGAGCCCGGATTGCGGCTCTCGGATCAAGTCGAGCGTCTGCTGGCCGATCGAGCCTGTGCTGCCGAGGATCAGGGTGGGTTTGTTCAAAGCGGGGCGCCCTGGGGGCGTCAATACCGATCTCATCGGCCAAATCCGGGCAGCAGACGAGGGCCAAAACGGCTGGAAGGAGTCTAACGGCGGTGGGGCCCTGGATTCGCCCCTAACCTGCTCGTTGATCCCGCCTCGTTGTAGGCCCCCGGGCCTAGGGTGACTAATCTAGTGGCGCCCAAACCGAGTCATCCCTCTTTTGACATGCCCCCGACCGGGGCCTTACGCAGCCGAGCGCTCCTCAAGTGACGAAACCAGCTCCCATCACGTACCGCGACGCGGGTGTCAACATCGACGCCCAGGACCAGGCGCTGGCATCGGCCAAAGAGTCGGTCCGGGCGACTTTCACGCCGGGCGTCCTCTCGGACATGGGGCTCTTCGGGGGCCTTTTCGACCTAGGCAAGGTCGGCGCTGACGGACACATCCTTGTGGCTAGCGCGGATGGGGTGGGGACGAAGCTCGACGTCGCCAAGCGGGCTGGGATCCATGACTCCGTGGGCCGGGACCTCGTCCAGCACTGCATCAATGACATTCTCGTCCAGGGTGCGCGTCCGCTCTTCTTTATGGACTACGTGGGCACGGGCCGTTTGGAGCCGGACGTGGTGTCTTCGCTCGTGCGCGGCTGTGCTGACGCCTGCCGCGACAATGGGCTCGCCCTTCTAGGAGGCGAGACCGCGGAGATGCCCGGCCTCTACGGCGACGGCGACTTTGACCTCGTGGGCTTCATTGTGGGCTCGGTCGCACGGGACAAGGTCCTTGACGGCAGCCGCGTTCGCCCGGGGCAGACGCTGATCGGTCTGCGCTCCAGCGGCCTTCACACGAACGGTTACTCCTTGGCGCGGAAGGTGATCTTCGACCGCTTGGGACTCGGAATCGATGACAGGCCCGAAGCCCTGGGTGGGCAAACGGTCGCCGAAGCGCTCCTCGCGCCCCATCGGAGCTACCTCGAGCTTTGCTGGCCGCTTCTGGAGAAGAACCAGCTCGCGGCGCTGGCGCATATCACGGGGGGTGGGCTCCTGGACAACGTGCCTCGGGTTCTTGGGGCCCATGACGCGGTCATCGATCGCTCAACGTGGGAGACGCCGCCCCTCTTCAAGATGATTGTGGACGCGGCTGGAATCGCTGGCACCGACGAGGCCTACCAGGCCCTCAACATGGGCATCGGCATGGTGCTCTTCGTGGCCGATGAGCATCTCGCTGAGGTCGAAGCACACCTGAGCGCTGCCGGTGAAGATGCCGTGCGCATCGGTCACACGACCGCCGCGCTTGAAGCCGATGGAGCAGTGCGCTGGGCGTGAGTCGCACATTTCACGCGCGGTCCGGACGGTGCGCTTTTGTGGCGGTCCTCCTGGGCTCGCTGCTCTTCTCGGCCGTTCATCTCGTAGCGCAGGAGGGGACCCCCGGGTCTGCTAAGCAGCCAGGCGCAGCTGAAGGGCCGTCGCCTGCGGATCAGGCGGCCGAGGTGCTCCGTGCTCTCCGTGCTCTCCGGGCGGAGCCGTCCGAGCGCACCGGGGCCTTCCAGGATCGCGGCGCGCTGCTGCGCGCAGGGTTTGACGCGTTCATTGAGCGCATGGATGCCTTCGATGGGGACGCGAGCGTTGCGCTGGCGACGGAGCTGTACGCCGAGGACCCAGCCATCTGGAGCGGCTTCTGCCTCGAGGGAGCCCTTCGGCGCTCGGCCGACGCCGAAGCCAGCGGCCAGTCGGCCCCTTGCCGGACGGCTTTAGAGATGCTGCGGGGCTTACGAGAGTCCTACACCGGGAACCCCAGCGCCCAGCTCGATGTGACCCATCGGATCGCCATCCTCGGCGCCGGCTTTGGCGACCGGCGGCTCGAGCGGGCCGCCCTGGGGCGTGCATTGGCCGCGGGGGGCATCGACGGGGCGCAAATCAGCGGTTTGGCAGCGCTCAGAGCCGATCGAGCCACGGCCCTCAAGCTCTTTGGCTCCCAGCTGGATCGGGCACTTCATCGGGGAGCGCCCGAGGCTCCTGGGGCCGGCGAACTCGCTCCCAAAGAGCAAGATGACGAGTCCGTCACGCCATCATCGCTTATAGACAAGGGGGCGGAGCCATCATGGCTGCCTCCCATCCAGCCCGAGGCGGCCCCCTGGGCGCTGCGCGGACACGCGCTGGCCTCGCTTGAGCTGCTCCGCGGCTCGTCATCCAACTGAGTACCCGACTGAGTACCCGACTGAGTCCCCCCAAACTGAGTCCCCATCCTCGTGGGTCGTTTTCGACCCAAGTCTTCTTCCAACTTCGTCAGACCCTCCCGGCCCCCAAAGACACTATGCGATTCATTACACCGCTTCGTGGCGCTAGCCTCGGCCTCGCCCTTGCAGCGTTCGCTGTGGCAACCCCCCTCCTTCCCCAGGCGGAGCGCAAGCTCAAGGACTCCGACGTCAAGAAGGTCTCCAAGGCGCTGGGCGATTACTACGTGGCCTTGGAGAAAGGCAAGGGGCGCCTGGAGGCAGAGGCTGACTTCATCGAGCAGGTGCAGAAGGTCAACGAGAAGAAGCTCAAGGGGGGGCAGCTGCTCGCTTCCCTGGGTGACATGAACGAGGTGATCTACAAGGCTAACGGCTATGAGCGCAAGGCACCCAAGCGCGCCAACGGAGCGGTGATCGACAAGTCGCTGAAGTCGTCCCGCGTCGCGGGCGGAACGGTGGACTATGCCGTTTGGACGCCGGCCAAGTACAAGCCGAAGGCGGGTCCCTACACCCTCATCCTCACCATCCCCAACGAGGGCAAGTCCGCCGCGGATCACATCAAGGAGAACTTCCTCAACGGCGACCTTCTCGATTCGACGGTGATTGCCGCTCCGAAGATGCCGGGCGACTCCGACGCTTGGATGGGTAAGGACGGCATCGGTGCCGTGCTTCTGACGATGCGCGATATCACAGATGTCTACGCCATCGACGTCGAGCGGATCTTTATCGGTGGGCGCGGCAAGGGCGGTGAGGCTGCGCTGAAATTCGCGAACATGTTCCCCGATCGATTCGCAGGCGCGTTCTGCTGGGCCGGGGACGGCGGCGATGAAGTGTCGGCCGAGAACCTGAAGCACGTGCCGATCCTCATCACCGGAGGCGGCAGCAACGCGACCGGGCTCTCGGAGCGGGCCAAGGAAGCGAAGCTAGAAAACGTCACGCTTGACCCTGCAGGTGGTGAGGCCGAGATCGTCGCGTGGATGAGCGGCAAGCGCCGTTCGAACTACCCCGAGCAGTTCACGATCGTCCCGGGCGCCATGTTCCCGACGCGGGCCTACTGGGCACAGTTCGCGCCGACCGAGGACATGAGCACGACCAAGCTCGAAGCCGCAGTCAACCGCGAGACGAATACCGTGACCCTGACGGGGACCGGCATCACCGAGTGCACGCTGTACTTCTCGGACGGCGTCGTTGATCTCTCGCGCCCCGTGACGGTGGTGGCGAACGGTGGCGAGCCGGTGGTTGATACCTTCGAGCGCACGTCGACGCTGTTCCTGCAGTTCATCAAGGAAAGCAAGTCGGACGCCGGTCGCTACTACGTCGCATCGAAGCAGTACTCCTTGCCGCTTCTCGCCGCTGAAGCAGACGAGTGAGCGTGACCGCCCCTAACCAGCAGCCCGAGCGCGGGATCAGCACGCCGATCCTCGCGCTCCTGGTCGGGCTAGCTGGCGCGGCCACGATGGTGATCGAGCTAGGGGCGGTGCGGCTCCTGGCGCCGTGGTTCGGCACCTCGAGCAGCGTCTGGACCAACGTCATCGGCGTGGTGCTGGCGGCCCTGGCTCTAGGCTACGCCATCGGGGCAAGGCTGGCGTCTGGCGCGGCTCCCCAGCGCACCCTCGGGACGGTTCTGCTCCTTGGGGCGGCCTTCGCGGCGTGGCTGCCGCTCGCCGCGTCCGGGATCGCTTCGTGGTTCATGCCGGAGGGCGTAGCGCTTCATGACGCGGCCGAACTGCTCGTTTGGGGCAGCCTGGGCGCGTCGGCGGTGCTCTTTCTTCCGGCGGCTGCGACCCTCGGATGCGCGGGTCCCTTGGCCGTCGAGGTCCTGCAGCGCAGCCGCGGTGGCAGTGCTGGTCGAGCGGGCGGATACGTCCTCAGCGCGTCGACCATCGGGAGTCTCTTAGGCACCTTTGGGACCACGCACCTCCTCATGCCGACGCTTGGTGTGAAGCTGACCTTCCTCACGGCCGCTGCTGCGCTCGCCGTCGCGGGCGCGCTGCTCATCATGACGGGGAGGCATCGCTCACCGGTCTTGCCCGCGCTGCTGTTGATCGTGGCGGGGGCGGGAGGGGCCATCTCCAACGCTGGCGCGCAGGGGCGGCCGCCAGGGGAGGGGGAGACCCTTCTGGCGTCCCAGGACTCCAGCCTCCAGTCGCTCCGCGTGATCGAAACGGGCGAGGGAGACGAGCGGACGCGGTTCCTGAGGGTGAACGAGAGCCTCGATTCCTTCCAGTCGGTGTGGAAGCCGTCCACCGGCCTACTGCATGGCGGCCACTACTACGACTACTTCGCGCTTCCGTACGCGTGGTCCCATCGGGAGCAAGGCCAAGCACCGAAGCAATGGGACGTTCTCGTGATCGGGCTTGGCGCAGGAACGGCGGTGCGGGTCCTGGAAGGGGTGGTCCAGGAGGGCACACGCCTACGGACCGTGGGGGTGGAAATCGACACGGCGGTGGTGGACCTTGGCATCGAGTTCTTTGATCTCGAGAGCGATCAGGCCGACCGGATCGCGGTGGGGGGGATGGATGGCCGCGCCGCGTTGGGCTACACCGATCGCTCCTTCGACCAGGTCATCGTGGACGCCTACGCGAACAACATGGAAATCCCGCCGCAGCTCGCCAGCGTGGAGGCGTTCCAAGCCATTCACGGGCTGCTCAAGGATGGTGGCTGGGTGTCCATCAACGTGGGCGGGTTCGGACTCGAGGATCCGGTGGTGCGGGCCGTGGCCGCCGCCGCCACCGTGGGGCTCGACGGCGAGCCGGTGAGCATTGGACGCGTGCCGTTCTCGCGCAACCTGAGCCTGATGTTGCGCAAGGGGGCTCAGGTGCCCGTGCCAGGCACTCTTGAGTTCGGCTCACGGGGGCGTCCGTTGGTGGGGGGCACCGCAGGACTGATCAGCGGGTGCACGATCCCGAGCGCTTGGAAGACCATGGGCGCGGCCGAACTCGCGTCGGAAGCCATGACCGACGACCGATCCGACATGGAGGCGCTGCAGCTGCGGTCCATCGTCGATGCCGCAGAGCGGCTCGCTCGGCTTGATGATGCGTCGCAGGATGGAGCGAAGTTTGACGCTGCGACGACCAGCCTTCCGTCCGCAGACGACCAGGCCAACGCAGAAGCGGCCCGGCGCCTTAGCCGCCAGGAGAACGACTTGGCCCTCGCACTGGAGGCCGCGGCAGCGATCGAATCCCCTGCGCTTCGGCTGGCGACCGAGGCGAATCTCTACTGGGGCGCGGGCGACTTGTTCCGTGCCCTGGAGCTTGCTGGAGAGGGGCTGGCGTTTGCTCCCCGCGACTCGGGTCTGCTCTTGTCGGCGATCAATCTCGGGCTGATCGTCGGAGCCAGCGAGGCGGCCTCGGTCAGGCTCCGACGCCTCCAAGAGGTCCTCGCGGAGGATCAGTCCATGACCGAGGATGCCCGCACCTGGTGGGAGGGTCAGATTGAGCCACTGACCCGTTACCAGGAGGAAGCCGTGGCTGTGGCAGCCAGCAAAGATAGGGCGCTTCGGAGCTCGCGCCTGGCGGCCGGGATCATGGGGGCTGCGGCGATCGGTCTCATTCTGGTCCTTGGGCTGATGAAGTCCCCGGCGAACCGGGCGCCCTCGACTTCCATCACTGGGTAGTCTTCAGAGGAACCGGACAGCGTGGGACTCCGTCCTACGGTCCGTGCGACCCCCCCGCTGGGGGTCCAGATCCCACTTCTATCCGCTCCATAGCCCTCTCGGCCCTCCATGCGCTCAATCACTCTCGTTCTGGCCGCAGCCGCTCTCACTGCATCGGCTTCCGCACAGATCGGTTCCCCTACTGCACCGCCAATCCCAACTCCTCGGGCACCATCTCGGCGATCTCGGCCGCTGGTAGCACCGACGTCATGTTGAACGACGTGACGCTTGCCTGCGCGGCGCTTCCGAACAACGTCTTCGGCTACTTCATCACTAGCCAGACCCAGACGTTCGTCATGAACCCGGCAGGCAGCTCCGGCAACCTCTGCGTCGGCGGCGCCATTGGTCGCTACGCAGGCAACATCCTGTCATCGGGCACCACGGGCACCGTGGGGCTGACGATCGACCTGACGAACATGCCTGCTCCCACGGGAAGCTACGCGGTCATGCCTGGCGACACGGTCAACTTCCAGTTCTGGCACCGCGACGCGAGCCCGGCCGGCCCGACCTCGAACTTCAGCGAAGGTCTCGCCATTCCGTTCGACGCGGTCACCGCAGGCCCGACGTTCGAGACGGACATCTACCCGATGCTCACGCAGCCGAACATCAACGCGGACTCTTGCTCCACGTGTCACGGCGGCATCTGCGGCCTCGACCTCAGCACCGCTCAGACGGCTTACAACAACCTCATCAACGTTGCGGCGGGCTGCTGCCCATCGGCCATTTACGTGGTTCCCGGCGATGCCGCGAACAGCCTCCTGCTGGAGAAGCTGGGCTCCCCGAACTGCGGGTCGAGCATGCCGCTCTTCGGCACCTTCGCCGGGGACGTGAACATGATCAGCGACTGGATTCTCGCTGGCGCGCCGTTCTAGGAGCGCGCTGCGAGGGCTCGCCAATGCGCGACGCCCTCCTCGTCCTGAGCTAACCGCTACTCGCTCGATCAGAACAGATCGAGCACGCCGCCGCCCTTCCTCGCATCCGTGAGGGAGGGCGGCGCTGCACTCCAGGTGAGGTCCAGCGCCAGGTGGGTGTTCCAAGGCAGGGAGTTGCCTGAGCAGAGGGCGCCCAGCGCGGCGGCCGCGAAGGCGCGGGACTTGTCGTCGATGACTCGGGAGCCGATGCGCTTTTCGCGGACCACGTAGATGAGGGCAGGCACTGCCCCTGGATCGTTGCACCAGGCAAGTCCGCCTAGGGCTGCGATTCGTTCGTCCATGAAGCGCGTGCGCGCGAGCTTGTTCACGAGGAGCTCCACCAGCCCCTCGTCGTGGAAGAGCGCCAGCGAAACGGAAGCGGCCCGCAGGAAGGTGGGGCTGACGAGCTTTTGCTTGATGACCTGCCGGAGCGGCACCTGGGCGTCGCGCGCGCCCATGAGGGCGAGGGCGGTGGACATCAGGCCGCGGACCATGAACTCGCCGGAGTCGAGGCCACGGATCAGTTCACGCTGGACCTCTTGATCCCTCGCCAGGCCAAGGGCGATAGCGGCCGCGCCCATGAGGGCTGGGCTGACGCCCTTGCGGAGCTGGGTCTGGAGGACGCTGCGGGTCTCCAGCGACGGCGATCCGCCCGCCCGTTGAAAGGCGTCCTCGTACAGGCCGAGGGCGACCGTGGCCCAGGGACGATGGGCGTTGCGCCCCTCCTTGCAGTCTTGTCGGAGGCCGTCCACCAGTTCGGCGGCGATCTCTCCGCGCGCGCTCGTGGTGTCTGTGCCCGCTTTAGCCGCGATGCGCGCCAGCGCAATGCGCGACAGCCCGCCGTCCCATGCTTGTGACTGCTTGCCGATCTCGACGAGACGTTCGATGGTGTCTCGGTCGGGACCGTCGGCGCGCGGCTCGATGAGGTAGCCCGAGGCCTGGACGATCCCTTGGATCACCAGCGGGTTCTTCTCGCCGCCGCGGAGCGCCAGGTCCTTGAGGAAGCCCTCGACCACTTCCAGTCGAAGGTTCTCGCGGAGGACGGCCAGCGGGAGCGCGTTATCCGGGTCCTCCAAGCCAGAGTTGGACTGAATGAGCCGTGCCACGGCCACGGGAATTTGGGCGCGAACCGTGCTGTTCGTCTTGCGGCTCTCGTAGAGGGCCAGCAGCCGGCGAATGGTGTCTTCCTGACCCCGCAGGTCGGCGCCACTTGGAACCGGACTCGTCTCGAACGGGAGCGGTGCCCATGCGAGGCTGAGCACGGCGGCTACACCGAAGGCAGCCTCATCCGGGTCCGCCTCGGCGGCCTCTAACAGGCGGCCGACGATGAAGGTGCGCTCGGAGTGCCGACGGGTTCTGTGTCCGATCAAGCCGAGCGCGTAGATCGCGTTGGTTCTGGCGGGACGGTCGATACGAGCGACGCCGAGCGCCTTCTTGGCTGAGGCGTCCTCCTCCAGAATGGCCGTCAGAAGCGCGGTGGCTCGAGGACCACCCACGAGGCCGAGGGCGAGGATCGCCGTGTTGCGGACCGGTGTGTTGGAGTCTTTGAGTCGAGCTCGGATGGACGACTCGACCGAAGTGACCTCTAGCTCCTTGGCGATGGCCCTCGGGGCCTCGCCGATCTTGCCGAGGGCGATCAGGCAGCCGACGGCCAGATCGTTGTCACGGGTCTTCTCGAGGCGCTCCTGGAGCAGCGGGACGACCTCTCCATGGACGCGTCCCTGGTCGAGGCCCAGGGGACCCGTGGTGCTGCGCTGGCCGTTGAGCGGCATGGCGGCGACTTGGCCGGTGCCTTGCTCTCGGATCTCCGCGAGGAACGGGTCACGGTTGAACGCCCACCAGTAGGTCCAGCCGCTGCCGCCGCTCTGAAAGTACTGACCCAGGTCATTGGGGCCGCCGTTCGCCGGGTCCCCTGGGTTGGGGAACAGGTTGAGGGCGCGCGGCGGTGCGAGGGCCTGCTGGGTCGCTGACGCGTGGGAGGCGGTCGGAACCACTAGCATCATCAGCACGACCATGGCACCGAGCCACAGGGGCTTTTTGAGGGAGCTGTGGGGACGCCTGCGTGTTCTGGGCATGGAAGGGTGGGGCCTGGCCGGGAATGGGAGGGGTATCCGTTCTATCCCCTCGGGAGGGCGCTAGCTACCGGATTGCCGAGGGAGCGCGGGCTCGACTGGTGGCGCGGGCACAAAAGAACGCCCCGGCGTGACCTAGTGGGTCACGCCGGGGCGTCTAGGCGGGTCCGAAGACCCTTCTTCGGTCATCCTAGAGGATGTCGAGGATGCCGTCGCCGTTCGTGTTCGTCAGCGTGCTGACGTTGGCGCGGTAGTTCACGTTGCGCGAAAGCTTCGTGTTCCACGGGAAGTCTTCCTTGTCGCAAACGATGCCGAGTGCCACAGCCGAGAAGCCGCGGGCGACGTCCGTCGCCTTACGGTCGCTGGTGCCAAGAAGCATCTTGGTCAGCGGCTCAACCGAGTTCTTGTCACCGATGAAGCCGAGGGCGCTGGCGATAGCAGCCTGGGCCGAAAGGCCTTTGGCTTCGCCGAGCATCGACACGAGTTCCGGAACGGCCGTCTTGTCGCCAAGGAGGCCGAGAGCGATCGCAGCCTGCTTGAGGAGGTCAGGACGGAACTTCGACTTCTTGATGGTCTCGTTGAGGATCTCAACAGCAGCCGTAGCTTCCATCAGGCCGAGGCCCACGGAGATGTTGCCGCGTGCTTCGTCCGTCGAGAACTCCTTCTTGTTGAGCATCTCAAGCAGCTCGTCCTGCGACTCGGTGTCCTTGAGGAGACCAAGAGCAATGGCGTAGCCGCCGATGAGGGCCGGAGCCTTCTCCTTCTTAGCCTCGTTGCGGACAGCGAGAACGACGTTCGGCGGAACGCCGGCACCACTGCTGTTCAGTGCGTTGCCGTACACGCCGAGAGCAAGGGCAGCCCAGGGCTGCTTCTGGCCCTTACCACGCGCGAGCGCGGTGAGGATCTCTTTCTCGGCGCCACCCTGAAGCGCGCGGTTGCCACCAGCGCCGGGACGGCTGCCCATCTCGCCGAGGGCGATCAGAGCAAAGTACTCGGTCTGGTTGTCAGCGGACTGCTTAGCCACGCGCGAAAGCTCCTTGAGGATCGCCTTGTTCTGCTTGCCCTCCTCGCCAGCGTCGCTGGCGTTGCCAACCATGCCGAGTGCGATGGATGCGGACTGAAGAACTTCGACGCGCTTCTCCTTGGAGTTTTGGTCGACGATCTCAAGCAGAGCGTCGATCACCTTGCCGCGAATCTCGACGCCCGCTTCCGGGATCTCGTCGTGGCTCGCCAGGAGGCGGGCTGCTGCAAGCGGGACCTGCGCGCGAACGCGGAAGTCCTTGTCGCCGCCCTCTTCGCCGCGGGTGTCCGCGCTCATGCGCTTGATGAGGTACTCAAGAAGAGCGATGCGGTTGGCTGCCGTAGCGGCGTTGGACGCCTCTTCAGCAACAGCTGCCTCGGACTCCCAATCGAGCGGAATCAGGCCCAGGGCGCTGATCGCACCGACCTTGATGTCCGGCTGGGCGCCGCGCTCGCCTTGGATCGTGTCCAAGAGGTGCTCGACGATGGTCTGACGCATCTCGTTGCTCGTGCTCTTGTTGCCGACGAGACCCAGGCCGTAAGCGGCGAAGGAGCGCGTGCGGAACGGAACTGCCTTGCTGACGAGACGCTGGCCTGCCTCGTCGCTGCGCATCAGCGAAACGAGAGTCGGGACGGCGCGGTCGTCGGCGAGGATGCCGAGTGCGAGGGCAGCGGTCTCAGCGATCTGCTGCTCCGATGCGTTGAGGAAGCCCGTCATGACGTCGACGAACTGCGAGGAACCGTCCTCGGACGGAACGTCGCCGATCTTCGCGAGCGCGATGAGGCAACCCGTGACGATGTCGTTCTGCTTCTCTTCCTCGAGTGCCTTGATGAGGGCCGGAACCACGGTGCCACGCACCAGGGCCGGGCTCGGACGCAGCGAACTTTCGCGCTGGTCCTCTTCACCACGACCGAGGAAGAAATCATCACTGCTGGACTGGACGCCAGCGGAGCGAACGCGCGCACGCAGGTTCAGGTACGGCTCCTTGTTGAAGCCCCACCAGAAGTCCCAGATCGAAAGGTCGGGGCCCGAGGGGCCGCCACCTGAGGTCGGGCCGCTGGCTGCCGGGCCGGCTGCCGGAGCGCCGGGGCTGGACGGGCCAGGGGAGGAAGGACCGGCGGGGCCGGGTGCGGACGGGCCGCTGGGGCCGGGGCTGGAAGGGCCGCCTGCGCCGCCGCCTCCGCCGCCGCCACCGGGGGGAACCGTATCGCCAGGGCCACGGTAGGTGCCGCCGTGTCCGGTGGACACGTCCGGGAGGCAGAGTGCGCCTGCGCCGACGAGGGCTCCGAGGAGCAACTGTTTCTTCATGGGTCGGGGTCTCGTTTGGGTTTTCGGGGGTCCCGAGGACTCAGTCGGCGGGCGGCCTAGTTGGCTGCTCACGGCTGAATCGGGGCCCGGTGACCATCTACTTAGAGTTGTGATACCGGGGTGGGAGGAAGAACCCGCGGCGGTGATGCAAAGGGAGTGCAAGCGGTATGCCAGAGCGCGAGCGCCTGGGCATGCCTTCCTTGGTGGTCCTCCATCAGCGTGGCGTTGCGTGGCCACGACCGTCAGATTGTAGGCATTACGGGGCCAAAAACGTCCCTTTCGTCCGTCAGAGAGCCAAATTTGCTGAAGGGGCCGTCACCCGCCCAGGGCGGGGTCGCGTTACGGAAGGAGCCCTCTTTTGCCCCTAGGTTCGCTCC
>CALHGQ010000427.1 GCA_938030175.1 uncultured bacterium
CCCGACGGCAACGTGATCGCTCTGGTCAGGCCTACCCGCTCGAACCAGGGCGAGGAGGTCTGCGAGGGCGTTCCCAACAGCACCCTCTACCCATCGACGCTGACCGGCCTGGGCGAAACGAGCAGCTCAGCCAACCGCCTGACGCTTCTCTGCTCGGACCTCCCGACAGGTTCGATGGGCTACGTCATCGCCTCGCGCCAGTCGGGCTTCGTGGCCAATCCCCACGGAAGCCAAGGCAATCTCTGCCTCGGCGGCGAGATCGGCCGCTTGATCGACGACATGTTCATGGCTGGGCAAGACGGGCTCGCGACGGTCCCGCTGGACCTGCGTCGTATCCCAAGGCCCATCGGGACCGTTGCCACCATGGCGGGGGAGACGTGGTTCTTCCAGGCCTGGCACCGCGATGACGTCGGAGGGATGATGACCTCCAACTTCAGCAGCGCGGTGTCGGTAACGCTGACGCAGTAGGCGCTCCCGGTCCCACGGTCCTTCTACGGGAAGGACCGTGGGGCCGGACGCGCCTCAATCCAAGGTTCCCGAGTACTCGACGAGCCATCGGATCGAGCCACGGGTCAGCTGCTTCATGATTCTCCGTTTGCTGTCCGGCGTGTCGCCGATGCGGATGTCGAAGCTGGCCATCTCGGACAGGGCGTCGTCCACCCATAGCTGAACCTCGCACGGCAAGTAGTCCTGGTCGATCGTGAACATCCCGCCGGTGATAAAGACTTCGCGGTCCCGGAAATCGGTCGTGAAGAGGATGAACCCATCCGGGGACTGGCCCGAGCCCAGTCCTAGGTTGGCGCGGTACGCTGCCCAGGTCATGTGGTCGATGACGTCAGCGATGTCTCGACTGGTGTCGCCTTCGTCCACGACGACGGGCCCTCGATCCCTGACGGTTCGCAGGGCTGCGAGTAGCTTCTTGGTGAGGTTGCTGAAGTCGGTGACGCTGAATCAGGGGCTGGCGGGCGCTGGGAGGCTCGTGCGCGGGGGATTTTGAGAAAGAAATGCGTGTCTAGGCAGAATCAGCCGATCGGTAGGGCGAAGACGGCCCTATTAACAGAGGGTCCTCATCCCCGCCGTCCCGGCCAATTCTTGCTGAACGTTACTCAATCTATCCCGGCGCCTCTCCGGCGCACTGGGAGCCACCTGCGTGTGCTGATCCTCGGATCCGCGCTGGTGGGATGTCAGACCTACAACGAGCGCGTCTCCGCGCCGTTGAACGCCTTCGAGAGCGGGAACTTCACCGCGGCTCGAACGGCGTTTGCCGATCCAGACACCACCGGATCCGCTTTTCTGTCGGGGGTCGAGGCCGGGATGTCCGCCTTCGTCGGCGGCGACTTCGAAGGGGCACTCGTCGAGTTCCACCGGGCGCAGGACGCGTCGGAGAGCATCGACGACCGGGCGACCCTGGGCCTCAGTGCGCTTCGCGAGTCCATCGCGACGCTGGCGCTGAACGAGGCCCAGTCGGATTACATGGGGGAGGGCTACGAGCGCGTCATGATGCACGTGATGCTCGGCCTCTCTTACCTGGCCCAAGGGCGCGCCGAGGACGTGCTTGTGGAGGCGCGGCGGATCGACGAGCTGCTAACCACCGAGCAGGAGCTCTACGACACCGAGTACGGGGCTGGCGGCATTGGCCATCTTCTGTCGGCGATCGCCTACGAGCTGATCGGCAAGCCCGGCGAAGCGTACATCGACTACCAGCGCCTGCAAGAGAAAGGCGTCGGGGGATCCCTCGCGAAGAGCGCACTGCTGCGACTCTCCGAGAGCCTCGGCCGCAGCGACGATTTGCAGCGCTTCACCCAGGAGTTCGGTGAAGGACAGCAGGTTCCCGAGGGCTGGCCCAGCATCGTCGTGATCGCGGGTCTGGGCATTGGTCCCGCCAAGAACGAGTTCAAGATCGACGTGCCGCTGCCCGACGGGGTTTTCTCCATGGCGGTGCCCAAGTTTTCTGACGGTCGTACGCCGACCCAGGCGCTCGAGCTGCGCTTCCCCGAGTCGGACATCCGCGTCCGCACGGCGCTCATCGAGAACGTCAGCCAGGTGGCAAAGAAGAACCTCGACGACCGTATCGGTCTCCTGACGGTCCGCTCGGCGGGCCGCGGCCTCCTCAAGCGCCAGCTCGCCGATCAGATGCGGGACAACAAGCGCGGACAGGCCCTAGGGCTCCTCGCAGACGCGTTTACGGTTTTCACGGAACGGGCGGATCTACGGGCCTGGCGGACGCTTCCCGACACTTGGGTGGCGGCCCGCGCGTTCCTGCCGCCGGACGAGCCCATCGCAATCCAGCTCGCTGAGGTGGGGGGGGACGTCGTGCCCCTCGGAACGTTCCAGCTGTTGGAAGGCGAGACGATGTTCGTGCTGGCGCGCGCGCTGGACAGCGGCCTCGTGGCCCACGCCGTTGGCGGCGAACTGGTGGAAGCAGCGCCAAGCGCGTCGTCACCGGGCGCCAGAGCCGCAGCGCGTGGCGGCTTGACCACGCCTGACTCCCTCGGCCCCGGCACCTCGACCCCTGGAGCGGACGCTTTGCGCCGTTCGCTCAGCACCATTCAAAAGGGCACCGTCGGCACCCGCATCGGCATCGACTAAGCCCGCACCTACGTCCATCCCCACTGTTTCTATCCCCACACGAATCGCTGCGGTTCTGAGCCGGAGCATGAAACCATGAAGACCCTTTCTCTCCTCACTGCGGCCGCGCTTGGCGCCGGCCTTCTCTCCGCCTGTAGTTCGGTGAACTACGGCGATCCCGACAAGGTCGAGACGCTCACGATCGACTACGGCTCCACGGATCTCCAGGCCTTCGCCGACAAGATGACGAGCTCGCTTCTGAACAACCGCGCGCTCGACTACCTCGACGCCAGCGGCAAGACAGAGGACAAGCGGATCATCGCGGAGTTCGGCGGCATCGCGAACGAGACCCGCGAGCACATCAACACGAACCAGATCTCCCGTCGCATCCTCTCCAACCTGCAGGAGAGCGGAAAGTTCCGCTTCGTTGCGGGCGGAGAAGCGGACGGCCAGGGTGAGATCGCAGACGCGATTCGATTCCAAAACAGCGGCAAGGTTCGCGAGGACATGGCGAAGGCTGGCAACAACCAGCTCGGTGCTGACGTCCGCATCTACGGCGCCCTGTCGGACATCTACAAGGAGACCGGTCGCTCCATCGAGAGCCTCGGCTCGAAGCGGAAGGACCTCTACTATCAGTTCTTCATGACGGCCGTGAACATCGACACGGGCGAGATCCTCTGGGTGAAGGAAGAGGACATCCGCAAGACGGCGTCTGTCAGCCTCTTTGGGCGCGGGTAGGACTTCGCATTTGGTGAGGCCTCGCCTGTCTCACATCGAGACACTTTTCGCCGCGAACCCCGGGATCAGGGCTGAGGAATCATCAGTTCCCCTGAAACCGGGGTTCGTCCCGTTCGGTCTCTAGGTGTTCGCGGCTTCTTTGTGTGTCCAACGCACGAGGCAGTCGTTGGGCAACCTGGTCCGCCCTTGAGAAAGGCAGGCCTTGAATGAGAGTGGAGAACGCTGTTCCGGAGGTGAGAGCCCGGTTCGGCATCCAAAGAGAGAAGCAGCCGCCCTGGATGGTCCGCCATTCGGGGCGGTCTCTTTTTCGGTCGGATTCCGCGCGGCGATCCGTCGAATGTGGCACCCGATGTGGCCCTCACGGCCCGCAGGGGTGGATTCGTCTCGTTTCGGCGAAGAAAGTGCGCCTATCAGGGACTTTGTGCGTTCGGTTCCGATCACACCCTGGCTCTCTACCGCACAGCAATGAGCTGTGCTGGGGATCCTGACTCTCTTGAGTCAAAGAGGCCCGCCGGTTAACCCCGGCGGGCCTTTTCTATGTTCTCGGGCCTCGGCTGGCGTGCTGACTTAGCGCGCGCACCGAGCGCGGCGGCCGCGATTACGCCGGGGCCGTGTCGGTGGACGATCCCGTCGAGCTGTCCCGCGCCATCGCGATCGGAATCCCATCCGCCGGTCGCACCAGGGAAGTGAGCACGTGATCCCTCCATGCGCCGTCGATGTAGAGGTACTCCTTCGCGTAGCCCTCACGCTCGAACCCAAGGCGCTCCAAGACCCGCGCGCTGCGCTCGTTCTCCGGACGGTAGTTGGCCATCACTCGATGCAGACCCAGGTCAAGGAAGGCGTATTCGATGAGCGCGAGCAACCCTTCGCACATGAGTCCCTTGCCCTGCTCGGTCGAGTCCAAGCTGTAGCCAACGATGCCCGCTTGGAAGCCGCCGCGGACGATCTGGCTGAGGTTGATCACGCCGATGACCTCGCCCGAACGACCTTGGTCCCGCGCCCCCTTGTCCCGCCTGAAGAGGACGGTTCGGGCGCTGTTGCCCTGCTCGAACTCGGCTCGGGATGCGGCGATCTGCCTCTCCCAGAAACGTCCGGTGTAGTACTCGTCCGGCCGGGGCGGCTCCCAGCAGGCCAAATGGTCGCGGTTCCGTCGGCAATACTCCGCGATCCGGGGCGCCGCTGAGACCGCGGGCACCTGGATCAGGAGCCGTTCCGTGACGAGTTCCAAGGCTGGTCGCTGCACGGGATCAAAGTAGCCGCGATTCCGCTTCCCTGCAGGTATTTCGTGGTCGTTGTGGCATTCTCTCCAGCTCAACTAGCTTCGAATTGGGGCAAGTCCGCGCCCCCACGAGGCCGAAGTGAACTTGTCGCAGCGTCCCCCCCTCTGGCTGCCCCCGATTGCGTATCGAACAACCAGACCCGTATGTCCCTCTATCTCGTTACCGGCGGCGCCGGATTCATCGGATCACACCTCACGGAAGCCCTCGTCAAGCGAGGTGATCGCGTCCGCGTGCTCGATGATTTTTCGAGCGGGCAGATGCACAACTTGGAAGGCCTGGAGACGGGCCCCTACGACAGCGGTGCGCCCGTGGAAGTCCTCAAGGGCGACATCGTCGATGCCGCGCTTTGTCACCGCGCAGCGGAAGGTGTGGCCGGCGTGCTTCACGAGGCCGCGCAGGTCTCCGTGCCGCGCAGCGTCGAGGACCCCGTGCGGAGCTACGACGTAAACGTAACGGGCACGCTGAACCTTCTGGAGGCCGCGCGGGTCGCGGGCGCCAAGCGCTTCTTGATGGCGGCCTCATCCGCAGCGTACGGCGACTCGGAAGAGCTCCCCAAGCACGAGGGCATGATCCCGGCTCCCCTGTCCCCCTACGCATCGGGCAAGGTCGCGGGTGAGCACCTCCTGCGCGTGTACGCGAGCTGCTACGACATGACGACCGTCGCGCTCCGCTACTTCAACGTCTTTGGTCCGCGCCAAGCGGACGACAGTCCCTACACGGGCGTGATCGCGATCTTCGTTCGCATGCTGCTCGACGGTCGCACGCCGACGATCTACGGAGACGGCGAGCAGACCCGGGACTTCACCTTCGTGGACAACGTGGTCGAGGCGAACCTACGGGCCCTCGAGGTCGAAGGCGCAGAGCCCGGCTGTGTGATCAACGTCGGTGGCGGCGAGCGCATCAGCCTTAACGAGCTCTACGCCGCGATCGCCGCCGAGCTCGGTGGAGAGCCCAAGCCGGGCTACGGTCCAGGGCGGGCAGGCGACGTCCGGCACAGCCTCGCTGCCGTCGAGAAAGCTGGACGAGTTCTCGGCTACAGCCCGCTCGTGACCTGGCGCGAGGGCCTAGCGAAAACCCTTGCCTGGTACAAGGCAGCCGACGAGGCCGCGAAGGCCGTCAAGTAGCGCCCCCCGGGACGAGCTACTTAGACGAGCTACTTAACGGTGATCCTTTGGGGATTCTGGGCCCCCTAGCTAAGGGTAGCCAGGCTGCTGGTTGCTGCTAGCGACCCGCACGGGTACCCTTTCCGCCTAGAAATCGCGCGGGCCGGCCGCGCGACGGCATGTTCCTCGTCACGGTCCCATTCCGCGGGCCCGGGGCGATTTTTTCCTCCTCGCGAGGCTCCGCCTTCTGCCTCATCGCAGACGGCGCCATGTGGACCCACCATGGGCTACCAAGAAGATCTCGGTGCGTTGTTCGGCCTGAACGACGTGACCTACAAGGCCGACCTCTCCAAGGACGAGCTGTTTCACGAAGCCATCGCCAACGACAAGGGCCGCATCCGCAAGGACGGGCCTGACGACGAGCAGAAGGCCTACGCCACGAAGCTTGGCGTCGACGGTCCGCTCATCTTCTACAGCGACCCTTCCTGCACGGGCCGCCCCGTCAAGGACACCTTTGCCGTCGCCAACCCCGGCACCGAAGAGAAGATCTGGTGGAAGCCGGACCTCCAGAAGTTTGATCCGGCGAAGTTCGATGCGCTCCTGAAGCGCGTCTCGGATCACCTCAACGCCAAGAAGGCGTCGCTGTACGTCAAGAACGTCTACTGCGGCACCGACCCGGGCTACTCCGTCCCGTACCGCTTCGTCGGTGAGTACGCGACGCACGCGATGTTCGTGCACAACATGTTCCCGAAGGACATCCAGGGCGTGGCCGGCGAGGACGGCAAGCGCTGGACCCTCCTGAACGTTCCCAGCTTCCACGCCGACCCCGAGCGTGACGGAACCCTGTCGAAGCGCGCGGTGATCTGCGACTTCGACCGTCGAGTCATCTTGGTCATCGGCCGCGCGGACTACTGCGGCGTGAACAAGAAGGGCATGTTCACCGTCATGAACTACATGCTGCCGGACCTCGGGCACATGTCCATGCACTGCTCGGCGAACGTCGGCGGCGGTGGCGACGGCGCCATTCTGTTCGGCCTTTCCGGCACGGGCAAGACGACGCTCTCCGCCGATCCCGTGCGCAAGCTCATCGGCGACGACGAGCACGCTTGGACGGACGCGGGCGTTTCCAACCTTGAGGACGGCTGCTACGCCAAGCTCATCGACCTCGACAAGGAAGCCGAGCCGATCATCGCGGCCGCCCTCAGCACGCGCGGCACCGTGGTCGAGAACGTCCCTGCTGTGAACGGCAAGGCCCTCAGCGACACCGACCCCCAGGAGTTCGACCTGACCGACGGTTCGATCACCGAGAACACGCGCATCAGCTACCCGCTCGACGCGAACCCGAACGTCGCCGAGGGCGGCAAGGGCCCGCACCCCGAAACCATTGTGCTCCTCACCGCCGATGCGTTCGGCGTGCTGCCGCCGGTGTCGGTGCTCGACACCAAGCAGGTGATGTATCACTTCGTCCAGGGCTTCACGGCGAAGCTCGCGGGCACGGAAGTGGGCGTGACCGAGCCGGCCGCCGCTTTCTCGGCGTGCTTCGGTGCGCCGTTCATGGCACAGCACCCGCCGGTGTACGCGAAGAAGCTCAGCGAGAAGATGGACCAGCACGAAGCGCGCTGCATCCTTCTGAACACGGGCTGGGGCGGCGGCGCCTACGGCGTGGGTAAGCGCATCTCCATCAAGGACACGCGCGCTCTGCTCGACGCTGCCCTGCGTGGCGACCTGCACGCGGATGGGATGGAGTACGAGAACCACTCGGTCTTCAACCTCAAGATGCCGAAGAGCTGCCCCGGCGTGAACCCGGAGATCCTCAACCCGCGGAACTCCTGGGCGGACAAGGACGCCTACGACGCGGCCGCCGCGAAGCTCCGCGACATGTTCGTTGAGAACTTCGAGAAGAAGGGCTTCGCAAAGCTGGGCATCGAGCCCGCGATGTAATCCCTGAGCGGTGTCATCCCGCTTCATTGCACGCAGGGCCTCGGTCCCGCGATTTCCGACGCACTAGGCGCCCCGATGGGCGCCTAGTGGTCTATACAGGGTCCAGCTATGACTGATTCGATCGAAGAACGCCGCCAGGTCCCGTACCTTGAGGGGCTTGCCCTCTTTGGCAAAGACAAGTTTGAGGAGGCGATCGTCAAGTACGACGAAGCGATCGCGATCGACCCCGAATGGACCGATGCCTACCACGGCAAGGCGATCGCCTACATGCACCTGGAGCGGTACGACGACGCCATCGAGGTGGGCATGAAGATTGTCGAGCTCGATCCCAAGGATCCCTTTGCGCACACGTCGCTCTCGATGTTCTACCAGCGCAAGGGCATGATCGATGAGGCTGAGGCAGAGGGCGCGAAGGCGCGCATGCTGTCTTGGAAGGAAGAGCTGCGCACGAACCCGGACGCGCGGCCACCGGGCCCCGCCGGCAGCATGCCGGTGATCCAGTAGTGGCTGGGCCGACGGCAGAAGTATCGAAGTCGCGCTGGACCCGTGTCGCCGATGGTGTTGAGGAGTGCTGCCTGGCCCATCGCCGCGGAAGCGATCCCTACACAACCCACGTGGTTCGACTGGCCCCGGGCAAGAGGCTCCCTGATCCCCAGGGCGCGGTGACCCGCGAGGTCCTTGTGTTTGAAGGGGCGTGCGCATTGGACGACACCGTGCTTGAGGAGGGGGATTTCTCTCGTCGTGCGCCTGGCTACGCCGGGACCTGGATCACCGAAGAAGGGTGCACCTTGTTCGTCAAGGTCGGCTCGGCCCACGCGGGTAGAGAGGGCGGAACGCCCGGACAGGAGAGCGTTCTCGTGCAAGGATGGCTCGCGGACTGGCTACCGGGGCAGGGCGGCCTGAAAGTGCTCCCGCTCCACGCCGAGGGATCGGAGAACACGGCTCTTGTACTGTGGCCAGCGAACGAGCGCTTTATGCCCCACAAGCACTGGGGTGGGGAGGAGATCCTCGTGCTCCGCGGGACGTTCATAGACGAGCACGGCAAATACCCCAAAGGCACTTGGATGCAGAGCCCGCACCTGAGCTCGCACCACCCTTTTGTCGAGGAAGAGACCCTGATCTACGTCAAGACGGGGCACCTGCCTCCGTTTGACGAGTGACGATCGTCGCGCGCTACTCGCCGGCGGCCGTCGGCTGAGGTCCGACCGTGATCACCTGCTCGTGGCTGAGGGGTTTCTGGCCGGACGGTTGGATCTCAAGCTTCAGAGTGGTCGTGACCTTGTTGTCGTTCTCGTCGAGGGACGGGGGGGCGGTCACGGGTAGCTCGAAAACGGCTTCTACGTCCACTGGGTCCGTGGCCGAAACTTGCTTCGCCTGACCCAGGACCTGGCTGTCTTGGAAGACCTGTTCCCGGAAGGTTGTGGTGTTGGTACCGGATCCGCTCGTTGCTTCCTCCGAAGCGGTGAGCGTCACGGTCATGTGCTCGAGCTGCACTGCTTGCTCCGGGTGAAACTCGACCATGACGTGCATCTCTTCCCCCGGCTTGATCGCTGGGGGATGCACTTCGATCGCCACGTGCCCCATGGCGCTGACGGCTGCCTTTCCTCGACGAAAGCCCACGATGAGGTAGGCCGCGAGCGGGATCAGGAGGACGCTCCACTTGGGGCTCGACGCGAAGAGCAGCACGACGACGAACGGGATGGCGATCATCGAAGCGATCATGCTGCCGCTCACCCCGGCGGACAGCTTGATGGGCTTTGGCGCCCAGATTTCGGGGGGCACGTAAGGCGCCGGCGGGTCCGGGTCCACCAGCAGCACCATCTGCTCCGCTTTCGGGTCGAACGCGAGGGGCACATCGGCCCGCGCCTTTAGATACCAGTCCACGTTGATGACCTTGCCGTGGTAGGACATCGGGAGCCTTGGGAAGCGAACCTTCGTGGGGTAGGCGTAGTCTCCTGCCTCCCACGTGCCGCGGAAGAGCTCCTCCATTCGCTTGCCACCTTCGACGCGGTTGCCGCGGCCGTGGGTTCGCCAGCCGCGGGTGAGGCTGAGTCCGTTGCACTTGGTCTTCGAGTCGCAGCTCACGTGGACGATCACGTCGAGTTCGCCGCCGGGCGCCACGAAGTCCTCGTTACCTGGGATTTCAATGGAGAGGTTGCACTTAGCCATGGGGGGGAGCCAGCGATGTAGCGGCCCTGTCGCGGAGGTCTTCGTAGTCGGAGTAGAGCGCGTGCTCGATGCTGCGAACGTCATCGCCGTGGATACAGTACAGCTCTTCGAGCCTCGCCCGAGTGGGGGTGGGGGACTGGTGTGCGTCGAGGGTGGCGGCGTCTAGCCTGGCCTGCACGATGAGCTCCAGCTCGTCCACGGACTGGATACCCACGCGCACGCTGTGGACTCCGAAACCCGCGCGCCGGAGCTCCCGGCTCAGGTCGCGGTGCGTTGTGCACACAAGCGTCGGGCATTGGGAGTACAGCTTGCGGCGGCTCAGCCAGCTGAGGTTCTCGATGCTGTCGACGAAGTGCACCGGAGCCTTCGGCTCTGGGCTCGGCACGGGATCGGAAAGGTGCAGCTGGGTGAAGGGGGCGTCCGGGAACTCCCGGGCGTGCAGTGCGATCATGAGCGTGCTCTTGCCCCTTCCGTGATCGGCGACAAGCTGGAGAGCGCGCCGACCCACGTCCTTCGCGCCGTGAATGAACGCTGCGAGTCCCGCGGTGCATACGCGGGCTAGCTCCGCCCGTTCTTCCCGCGGGAGCTCCCCGAACGGATTGCGCCGCAGCGAGATCCGCTCGTACGAACTGGCGCGCAGCGAGTCGAGGGCGGTGGTGGTCACGTGGGCTTGGGGAGGAGGCGGAATTCGAACAGGTCAGGTCGAGCGTAGTGCCCCGTGACGTCCAGATCAAAGCGTCCCTCCGGAACCGCGCCTGGATCAATTTCAGCGTAGAGGACGGCGGCCTCGCCGTACAGCGGACCGGCGAGCACTTCGCCGAACGGGTCCAAGATGACGCTTCCCCCCCGAATCAGAGGCGCAGCGTCGGGCGCTTCCCCAGGGAGGTACTGGCAGGCGCTCAAGACGAAGGTGCGCCCTTCCACGGCGATGTGCCGCATCGTCGCTTGCCAGACGTCGCGGTCGTCCACTGTCGGAGCGCAGTACAGCGTGACCCCTTGCTCGTAGAGGCTCATGCGATAGAGCGGCATGTAGTTCTCCCAGCAGATCGCGGCTCCGACTTTGCCCAGGGGCGTCTCAGCCGCGAGGAGCGTGCTTCCGTCGCCGCGGCCCCAAACGCAGCGTTCGAGGGCCGTCGGCACTAGCTTGCGATGCTTGCCCCGCAGCGACCCGTCGGCCCCGATGTAGAGAGCCGTGCAGTAGAGCGTGCTTCCTCCGCGCTCGATCACGCCGACGACCACCTCAACCCCATGGGTCCCCGCCGCTTCGCAGAGTCGTTGGACCTCGGGCCCGGGGACGTCGATCGCCCCTTCGAAGTACTCGGCGAAGGCCGCGCGGCCCTCGTCGCTGCGACTCCCCAGACGGATCCCAAAGTCAGAGCCCTTCGGGTAGCCCCCGATGTAGGCCTCGGGGAAGACGACAAGCTTGGCGCTCTCCGCTGCCGCCCTGGCGATCCACTCCTCTGCCGCAAGGACGGTCGCCTCGGTGTTGAGTCCCGGGGCGTCGCCGCAGATGGGGGAGGCTTGAACAACGGCTGCGCGAAAGGGCTTCTGGGTTTCGGTCATAGGTGAGCTATTCTAGGAGCCGAGGCCCGATCGGAGACCCCGACACTTCACATGATTGCGATCACCCGCGGTATCAGCGACGCCCTTGGCGCATGCGAACTTACGCACCTTGAGCGCGTGCCCATGGATCCGGCGCGTGCGCGCGCCCAGCACGACCAGTACACGGCCGCGCTGCGCTCGGTGGGCTACGAGGTGATCGCGCTTCCGGCTTCCGATGAGTTCCCTGACTGCGTCTTCGTGGAGGACGCCGCCGTGGCCTTCCCGGAGATCGCGGTCATGACGCGCCCCGGGGCCGCCTCGCGCCGCGGCGAGCTGGCGGTGGTCGAGGCGTCGCTCTCAAAGCACCGCAGCCTTGCGCGGATCGCGGACCCGGGGACGCTCGACGGCGGAGATGTGCTCGTGCTCGGCCCTAACGTCTACGTCGGTCTCTCGTCGCGCAGCAACGCGGACGGCGTCCAGCAGCTCAGCGAGATTCTCGCGCCGTTCGACTACGCAGTGCACGGCATCGAAGTCAAAGGCTGCCTGCACCTGAAGTCAGCGGCCACCGCCATTGACGCGACCCGCGCCCTTGTGAACCCTGCTTGGCTGGACACTTCGCTCCTGAGGGGCATCGAGTGCATCGAAGTCGATCCGACAGAGCCCGACGCCGCCAACCTCGTCGCTTTGCCCGGCGCCCGATCGGACGGCCGACCTCTCCCTGGAACCGTGCTACACGCGGCCGCCTATCCGAAGACAGGTGCGAGGCTCCGCGCCCTTGGACTCAACGTCCTCGAGGTCCCTGCGGACGAACTCGCCAAGGCAGAAGGCGCACTGAGTTGCTGCTCGGTCCTGCTCCACTAGAGGGGGCTAGCGCGCTTTAGTGGAGCGGCGGTACCAGCCGTAGCCGACACCGCCCGTTGCGGCAGCATGGAGTCCCTTCAGGCACCGTCAGCGGATCTCCACCGCGACAGCCGGGCTGAAGTTCGACGTAGCCGTGCCTGATGGGGACACGTCGCGGTACCAAGACTGGAACGTCCAGGTGTCACCAGGGCGGGCGGCGACGGTCGAGCCGCCGAGTGGCACAGCATCGAGTTCAATCTCGAAGCGCTGCTGGCCGTTGGCGTCGGCGCGCTGGACCTGGCCCAGGTATCGACCCACGCCGCCGCCCAAACACAGGAGGCCTTGGCTTCCTGCCGCAGGCACAGGGGTCGTGAGAGATTCCGAAACGAGGAGGTAGCCCAGCATGCGGTTGGGTTCGAGCCCGGACACCTGGGCGACCAAGCTGCCGAAGGCGAGGCCTCCCCCCTCTACCGCAATCGTCGCGGGAGCGCCCGTTGCGTTCGGGACGGCCGGGTCGCAACCGGTGTCCCTGCGGTCGACCAGGGGGTCCACGACGAAGAGCGCGCTCTGCGAATCGGAGGTAGAAGACACAAGGCGCTCCGAGCCGGACAGGTAAGTCCGGCCGGTGACCTCGCTGCGCAGCAGGTGGCTCATGGCGCGGATACTTGGAGTGCTAAGTAAGGACCCAAACTGAAACGCTTCGCCGTCGAAGCGCTGCACCTCCAACCAGTCACCCGAAGTTCGGATCCACTCGTTGCCGTCATCCACCGGGATTGCCACGCGCCACGAGTTACTCGTTGGCGGAGGAAGGATCTGTCCGAACGTCGT
>CALHGQ010000428.1 GCA_938030175.1 uncultured bacterium
CTGCGGTTGGCCGTCCCGGATAATGTGTTTACGCAGCACCCCTTCACGCTGCATACCGATCTTCTGCATCACCCGTCCGGAAGCAGGGTTCTCAGCGGTGTGGTGTGCTTCTACTTTGCGCAGTTTCAGTTCGTTGACATCTTGGGTAATAATTTCAACATTATTCAGGCCGAGTTTTTCACATTGTTGTTGAATGTGTTCACGCTGGGTCGCTGAGTTTGAGACGGCGGTGATTTTAGCATTTGGGAATTCCTTGGCCATCCAGAGGGTGAGCGAGCCCCAGCCACAGCCGAGTTCGAGCACCCGCTGGCCGTCCTCGAGCTGGGCCCTTTCCGAGGTGACCTCCAGCATCCGAGTCTCCCCGGTCCCGAGATCCTCATCGCCGCTCGGGAAGAAGCCTGAGCTGTACTTGAGGTGCGGTCCCAGGGCCGCCTCGAAGAAGGCAGGCGGGACCTCGTAGTGCTGCTCGTTGGCCTTCTCGGGCACGTCGGCCACGGGGCCGCGATCCATTTCGCGTAGCCAGGCGGACGTCTCGGACGTCGCGCTAGCCTGCTCGTCCTTCAGCCGCTGTGCGCAGAGCTTCTTGACGCCGTAGCGCAGAAGGGGCAGCGGGATGAGGCCGCGGTCGGCCAGCTTGAGGGCGGTGTTCATGGGGGATCATTCGTTCGCGCGGGGCTTCCCGACGCGAAATCGAGGCAGGGAGGATAGGACCCGTGCTGGCGGAATGGGAGGGTCCATCGGAGGCTTGTCGAGGCGTTTTGACGCATCGCAACATCCAGCGCCGGCATCGGGCCGAATCCTGCACCCCATGACGCACCCTCAGCCCCTGCGAAAGCCCTCCCCCCGAGCCACGTCCTTACGCGGGCGACACATGCGTCGTACACGTCAGTCCGGCTTCGTACGCAAGGCGCTCCTGCTGCTCATCGTGCTCGGGATCGTGGCCGCCGTCGCTGTCCAGCGCGGGGCGGGCTCGATGTCCAAGGAGAAGGTTCGGGAAGGGACCCTGGCCATTCCAAAGAACGGCCCCTTTGCGGCGGCCTTGAGGACGGTGGAGCTGCCGGGGGACCCCGATTCGCCCGCCTACGGCGCGTACTTCCCGGCCGCGGACAACGAGCTGCCGCCCATCGTCTTTGTGCACGGAACCCCGGACACGATGGGCGCCTTCGAGCCGCTCCTGTTCGGGCCCGGCGATTTGCACGGGAAAGCGAACATCTGGACCCTAGAGGTCTGCGGCCACGGAATCGCGCCTGCCAACGACGATGCCTATCCCTTCCAGCGCTGCGCGGACTACGTCGCCAAGTCCATCGCCGCCTTTGGGCTCAAGGACGTCACCCTCGTTGGCAACTCCTACGGCGCGGAGTTTTGCTGGCGCGCCGCCGCAGATCACCCCGAGCTGATCGCGCGCCTCGTACTCATCGATTCATCGGGGCTGCCGCGCACTCCCGAGCAGTTCCTCAGCGAGGAGGTCAAGATGCGCGACTGGTCCGTGGCTCGCCTGGGCTACCTCATCAACAGCGAGCCGCGCGTCGCCTCCGCCCTCGATCCGCACTTCGACGGTGCCGCCCAGAAAGGGCGCGTCCACGAGGTGTACCTCGGCCTCAGGAACGCGGCCAACTGGAACTCGATGATCGACCTCGTCAAGGACGAGAACGGGGAGCGCCAGGGCGATTTGGCCAACATTCAAGCGAAGACCCTGCTGATCTGGGGCGAGCACGATGAGGCCTACGGGCCCGAGACCTTTGGCCGGACCTTCGAGGAGCGCATCCCCAACGCAGAGCTCCTCGTGGTGGAGGGGGCTGGTCACTATCCGCACGAGCAAGAGCCCGCCTGGGTGGCCGGCAAGATCCTCGAGTTCCACCTGGAAGGGCGCGGCGAATAGGAAGTCGCTGATTCAGTCCCGGGAGGCCGGCTCGTCGGGTCAAGGAGGTCCGCGCAGACGACGGCTGAGGCACGAAAAAGCGGCGCAGAGCTCCCCCCAGGAGACCCGGCGCCGCGAAGTCGAGGGGCGTGAGCCCCTCTGTTGACTAGTCAGGGTCTATCTAGCCCAGGACCCATGAGGATCCAGTGCGTACCGGGTGTAGAAGTGTTCAAGGGCGGCCCCTGTCCCGAAATGGGGCACGAGGCGGGGCGGCCCTAGCTATTCGGGGCCCTTCAAGCAACGCAGCCAGGGCTTCGAGGGGCGCTGCCCGATAGTGCGGCCTTCTTCAGCGGGCTGCTAGATTCGGGGCCCTTCAAGCAACGCAGCCAGGACTTCGAGGGGCGCTGCCCGATAGTGCGGCCTTCTTCAACGGGCTGCTAGCGTCGCCGCGCTTTGCTGCCGCGCAGCCGCTTCTTCGCTTTCTCGCCGGTCACGTCCCCGGCGCCCGCGGGAATCCACCCCGGCGGCGGGGCCTTGCCCTGGACCTCGAGGAGGAACCGCGAAGGATGCCGTTCGATCTTCTGGCCACCCCGCGCGCGCTCCAGGCAATAGCTCAGCGTCAGGGCCTTCTGCGCTCGGGTGATGCCCACGTAGGCGAGCCTGCGCTCTTCCTCCACGCCGTCCTCGATGGCGGCGCGCTGGTGGGGGAGCACGCCCTCCTCGAGGCCCACAAGGTAGACGCGCGGGTACTCCAGGCCCTTCGACGCGTGCAGGGTCATCAGCGTCACAGCTTGGCGCCGCGCCGCGTCTTCGGCGGAGTCGGTGTCAGTGGCCGACAGGCTCAGCTCGTTTAGGAAGCCGAGCAGGCCGGGGCGCTTGCGCTTCTTCACGTAGTTCTGCGCGAAGTTGAAGACCTCCTCGACCGCGGCCCAGCGCTTCTCGAAGTCGGCTTCCTCGGGGTAGAGGCGGCTGACTTCGTCGCGGTAGGCGACCTCCTCGACGACGCGGCGCGCGAGCTCCACGAGGTTCTCGCCCAGGGGATAGAGCTTCTTCACCGCTGAGAGCCGCTGGCGGAGATTCAGGACGGCATCGACCGCTCGCATGTTGATCTTCGGAATCTCCGCGGCACGGTCGAACGCGTCGGCGGCCGAGATGCCCTCCTGGGTCGCGAACTCCAGGACACGGTCGATGGTGGTCTTGCCAACGCCCCGAGGCGGGGAATTGACAATACGCAGGAGGGACGCTTCGTCCTTGGAGTTCGCCACGAGCCGTAGGTAGGCGAGCACGTCGCGTACCTCCTTGCGGTCGAAGAAACTCATGCCGCCGACGAGCACGTAGGGCACCTCTTTCATGCGCAGCTCCGCCTCGAAGGGCCTCGGCTGGACCGCCGTGCGAAAGAGGATCGCGAAGTCGGAGTAGTTGTGGCCCTGTTGCACGAGGGACTTGATCTCCGCGACGATCTGCTCGGCCTCCACGGATTCGTCGCGCATGGCGATGGCCATGAGCGGTTCCCCCTCGCCGAAGTGCGACCGCAGGGTCTTGTCGTGGCGGGTGGGGTTGTTGCGGATGACCCGGTTGGCCGCGCTCAGGATCTGGGCCGTGGAGCGATAGTTCGTCTCTAGCTTGACGATCTTCGCACCCGGGAAGTGCTGGCCGAAGGAGAGGATTTTCTGAACGTCGGCGCCCCGCCAGCCGTAAATGCTCTGGTCGTCGTCGCCCACGACGCACAGGTTTCTGTCCTTCCCGGCGAGCTGTTTGACGATCTCGAACTGGACGCCGTTGGTGTCCTGGTACTCGTCCACGAGCAAGTAGCGGTGGCGGGCCTGGAGATCCGCCCGCACCGCCGCGTTCTCGCGCAGGAGCCGCAGGGTCTCCGTCAAGAGGTCGTCGAAGTCGAGGCGGCGACTGCGGCGCAAGACCTCCGCGTACTTCACCCAGATCTGGCCCACCAGCTCGTGGGCGTCGTCGCCGGGTCGCGCCAGGAAGCTCTGCGGGGTGTCGAGCCGGTTCTTCGCGAGGGAGATCTTGGACTGGATGTCGGGGATCCGCATCCGCGCCTCGGGGATATGGAGCTCCCGCATCGCGAGCTTCAGGATCGTCAGCTGGTCCGATGCGTCGGCGATGGTGAAGCCTTCGGGGAAGCCGAGCTGCTCCGAGTACTCCCGCAGGGTCCGCAGGCAGTACGAGTGGAACGTGCTCGCGATGACGAACGATGCCTTCTTCTTGCCGACGAGCTTCGCGAGCCGCTCTCGCATCTCGCCGGCGGCCTTGTTGGTGAAGGTCATCGCCAGGATCGACTCGGGGAGAGCCCCGCGCGAGATCAGGTAGGCGATGCGCACCGTGATGACCCGCGTCTTCCCTGTGCCGGCCCCGGCCAGGACGAGAACCGGCCCCGAGGTCTGCGTCACAGCGGCACGCTGCTCGGGGTTCAGGCTGTCGATCGTCTCTTGCATGGGGTTATCGGGCGCGAGACCCTAACGATCTCGACTATCAATCCCGCGCAGATTCTCCAGTGTTCCTTATCTCCTCGCGCCGCACGGTCGATTCTACGGTGCAACCCTGGGCTCAAGATTGGGACACGCGTACCCTTTCCGCTCACTCCTCACGCCTCCCCCCGTAGTCCTGATTTCCATGACCGGCACTCCAGATCCGACCCCCGGCAAGGCCAAGCGCGCGCTTGTCGTTGGCGCTAGCTCCGGAATGGGAGCCGCGATCGTGCGGCAGCTCGTCTCCGAGGGCTACGCCGTCGCAGCCGTGGCCCGCAGGCAGGAACTGCTTGACGAGCTGGCGGGCGCGGCGGCTTCGACCGGCGGCAAGGGCGGACGCGTCCTTCCGATCGTCCATGACGTGAACCGCATCGATGAGGTGCCCGGGCTTTTTGAGAAGGTCATCGAGGGCCTCGGCGGGCTGGACTTCTACGTCTACGCGGCGGGTGTCATGCCTGACGTTGAGCCCGAGGAGTACGACACGGAGAAGGACCTCTTGATGGTCGACGTGAACCTCAGCGGGTTCATCGCGTGGACGAACCCGGTGGCGCGCTACTTCCATAGCCAGCGGTCGGGGACCATCGTCGGGATCGGATCCATCGCGGGCGACCGTGGGCGCAAGGGAGCCCCGGTGTACGGCGCGACCAAGGCGGCCATGGAGACGCTTCTGGAATCCCTGCGCAACCGGTTGGCGGAGCGCACCGTGCGCGTGGTCACCGTCAAGCCCGGCATGATCGAAACGCCCATGACGGAGCACCTCGACAAGCTCATGATGCCGGTCAGTGCCGAGCGTGCCGCCAAGGACATCCTCAAGGTGTCGCGCGGCAAGTTCTGGAACACCCGCCACATCCCCCTGCGCTGGCTCCCGGTCAGCCTCGTGATTCGCTCGATCCCTTCCTTCCTATTCCGGAAGACGAGCATCTAGAGATGGGGACCAGCAGTCACCTAGAGCGCCGAGTGCGCGCGGAGGAGCGGCCTCGCCGCGGCTTCGAGTATGTCGAAGGGTGGGGGATGACTGCCGGCGCGGAGAGCCGCGTATGGAAGCCGCGGTCGGCGGATGAGGTGTCGGAGGTCTTCCGCCGCGTCGGCGCGGCAGGGGGGCACCTCGCGCTACGGGGCGCGGGTCGCAGCTACGGCGATGCCAGCGTGAACGCGGGTGGAGACGTGCTCGATATCTCGAGCATGAACCAAGTCCTCGACTTCGACGAAGAAACGGGCGTGGCGAACTGCGAGTCGGGGGTAACGATCCGCGATCTTTGGCGGCACTCGCTGCCGCGGGGCTACTGGCCCAAGGTTGTCTCGGGCACGATGTTCCCGACGCTGGCCGGCGCCGCGGGCATGAACATCCACGGCAAGAACAACTACAAGGTCGGCACGATCGGCGACGCCATCTTAGAGATGGACATGGTCCTTCCGAATGGCGACGGTGTCACGGTGAGCCGCGAGTCCCAGCCCGACCTATTCCATGCGGCCATCGGTGGTTTCGGCATGCTTGGCGCCATCACACGGGTCAAGATTGCGACGAAGAAGATCCACTCCGGGGAGATCGCCGTGGCTGGGGTGTCGGTCGCCAATCTCGCCGAGATGATGGCCTACGTCGACAGCCATACCCACGACGCGGACTACCTCGTGGGCTGGATGGACTGCTTCGGCAAGGGCGACGCCCTGGGCCGCGGGCTCATCCACCACGCACGCTACCTCGAGCCCGGTGAGGATCCCGAGGCGGAGCGCACGATGACCCTTGCGCACCAAAGCCTGCCCGGTTCGATCATGGGCTTCCCGAAGGGCGAGGTGTGGCGCATCCTCAAGCTCCTGAGCCACGACCCCGGCATGCGGCTCCTGAACTTCACCAAGCACCAGATGGGCAAGCTGGAGCAGCGCAAGGGGTGGTACTACCAGTCCCACGCTGCGTTCAACTTCCTGCTCGACTTCGTGCCGAACTGGAAGTTCGCCTACGGCCGTAAGCCGGGTCGCGGCCTGATTCAGTACCAGGTGTTCCTTCCGAAAGAGAGCGCCCTCGCGGGCTTCACGGAGGTCATCGAGCGCCAGCAGCGCCTCGGGCACACATCGTACCTCGGCGTGCTCAAGCGCCACCGCCCGGACCCGTTCCTGCTGACTCACGCCATGGACGGCTGGTCCATCGCTATGGACTTCGCGGTCACCCCGAAGAACAAGGAGAGCCTCTGGTCCGCCACGAACGAGCTGACGCGTGTGGTCCTCGACCACGGCGGACGTTTCTACTTCGCGAAGGACGCGGTGATCGGCCCGAGGACCGTCGAATCGATGTTCGACGAGGACAAGCTATCCGCCTTCCGCGCCATGAAGGAGAAACTCGACCCTTCGGAGCTGCTGCAAACGAACCTCTGGCGCCGCGCTTTCGGTAACAGCGGCACGTTCACCTCGGCGCCGTAGTTCGCTCCCAACGGGTCAGGACGGTGCCAGGACGGAGTCATCTTCGGCTGTTCAACAGCGAGCGGCTGATCCTGGCACCTTGCCTCACGCACCGGTTACGGCGTGAACGTTACGCAGACGGCGTTCGTGAAGTTGGAGGTGGACATGCCGCCGGCAATGTCGCGACTCCAGAGCTGGAAGTACCAGGTCTCGCCGGGGAGGATGCTTTGGAATCCTGTGGGCTGCGGGACGCTCGACGGATCGACGGTGGTTACGATCGCGCCCGCGGTGCCGGAGTTGGCGAGTTGGTTCACGTATCGGCCTGAGCCAGCGAGGCAGAGGTTGCCTGCCGCGCCGCCAGGGTTCATCACGAAGGTCGGGGTCTGTGAGACGATCAGGTAGCCGAACGCATTCACGGTCAGATCGATAGCGACCAGACGTTTCTCCGTTGCGACGCTTTGGTCCGCCGCCATGGCGCGAATCCAGCCCTTTCGCCCGCTTGCGTTCTGCGCAGCGGTGCAGAATTGATTCCCGATCGGGACATCGCCGAAGCTTGGGATGTTGTTGAAGAGATCGAGTCGCGCACCACCAATCGAGGAGGTCGTCGGGTTACCGCCCAAGGTCCAGACTGCGATGGCGTCATCACTGAACGCGCCAGCCTGAACGTTTCCGTCGTAGCGGCCAGCGAGCCTAGAGCCAAACTCAAACTCCGAGCTATTCGCCATGAGCTGGTGGCGCTCCGAGAGCGTGGTGACGAAAGTGTTGGTCGGACCGTCTTGGACTCCACCGGAGACCATGTACTGGTCGTAGTCCCCCGCGGGGGAACGCTCAGCGTACGTGAGCATGAAGCCGCGACCATCAGACGCAATCGAGCACTCTGGCTGGTCCAGCGCGATCAAGAAGTCCTCCATCGCCGTGATGCTCGTCGACAGCCCGACCTCATCTGCGAACGTCATCACGTTGCTGTAGATGCTCGACTGAATCGAGGTCCCGCCCGCGGAGAAGATTCTTGGGTAGGCCACCACGAAGTAGCGCTCCCCGGTCTGCTCAAGGTCAACGATGGATGCCGACGTCGTCACCGGGTCGACGCAATTCGTCTCAGATGTCAATTGGGTCGCGGTCGACGGGGAAGGGCCATCGAAGGTGCCGTTGAAGTAGATCCGGCGCGCCCAAACGGCGCCACGACCATCGCCGTCGGTGTCCCGAACCCACACCACGTTGTAGTAGTTGCCTTGGACGCTAGAGTCCCCAAGGGATGCAGAGACTGAGCACTGGAGGTCGTCCGCCCCCGAGTTGTCAATGTTGATGCGGCCTGTCGTCAGGGAGCCATCCGTCGCAACCACCCGTCCGTGGACGTCTCGGTCCGTTGCGGTCCAGGTGCGCGTCCAGGTGACGAGGTAGGAGAACCCGTTGACGGCGGAGAAGGTGTTGCCCGCAACCTCAGCGTTGAAGCAGTCCGACGCGCCCACGTTGTCGTTAATCTGGAACGCGGGCTGGGGCACGTACCCAGCTGTAGAAGCGGGGTCTTCGTCAATCAAGAACCCGTCGATCTGGCGGTTGGAGTTGCCCATGGGGCGCGCTTCTGACACGACGAGGAACTGATTCGCAGCGTCGTTCACGGCGATCGACGGGCGCCCGTGGGACACCTGACCTGTGATCGCCAGCGACGCAAAGCTGGTCGGATCGATCGTGCCGTTGCCCCCCACAGAGAAGAAGTACAGATCCGTGTCCTGGGAGCTGACGTAGTCCTGGAACACAACCACGTACTGCGTCAGGTCCTGGTCAAAGGCCGCAGCGGGCCGCGAGTCATCGGCCGTGCCGCCCCCAAATACGAAGGAGCTGAGCACGGGATCGATCGTGACGGGAAGGGTGGCTTCAGCCAAGTACCCGGCAGGAACAGTGAGCGTGATGGAGTCAGGTGACCAAGTGGTCTCGATCGGGATGCGCACGCCGGTCGCGTCGAAGACGAACGCCGAGCTGTAGCTCACCTGCGCGGCGGCGTTCGAGAACACCAGTCCGTTTGGGCCCTCAGAGACTGCGAGCGAGGTCTCCAGGTCCATCGTCACGGCCAAGTCCCCCGAGCCGGACAGCTCATCGAACCGGAAGGTCTGCTCGATGCTGTCGAGCTCGTACGCGTAGGCCTCGACCATGGTGCCACGGTCCAATTCGATTTGGGATCCGGAGTCATGGACCGCTGCGTCTTCGGCGAGCGGGAGGGAATCCTGCCCCCGCCTCACGCTTCGGACCCGAAGATGCACGCTCGCATCGGGGCGGTTGCCTACCACGGGGCTGTACGTGAATCGGTCCGCGCTCGCACTGGCCTTGTAGCCGTGGCCGCGGACGATCGCGAAGCTTCCCTCGAAGGCAACGAGTGGAGCCGACAGGAAGTCGTTGATTCGAGTCGGGCCGTTGAGCCCGTCGGTGGCGGCTTGCTCGAGCCTTGGGAATGAGGGAGCGCTGGCGCCGAGGATGTCACCTGGCTCGCGCTCAAGCGGCATGGGGATGCTCTGTGGCGGAACCGTCGCTGCGGCCTTGTTGGAATCGTCGTGGGAGACCGGCACGCTGGGAACGTCGCCGCCCTGGGTTTGGGCAAGGGCACCGGTCGCCGTGAGGCCGACGAGTGAAGTGGCTAAAAGAGCTCCATGAATGGGGAGGGTCATCGCTGGAATTGAGAAGGAGTGGGGAGAATGCGCGCTCCGTCCCTAGTCGAGGGACGATAGCTGGAGACCACACTGCAGGTCCCCTTACCCATCCCAGCGGGGTCCAGCGGGGCGCTCCCTCAGGGGAATCCGAGTTTCATCGTCCTTCTGTCCGCCTGTTGGGGCGGGCGGGCTTCTGCCGCTTAGGGTTGATATGACGCCCGCCTCGCTGCTTTCCAGGCGTTGGGGTCTTGCCGAAGCCGCAGAATCGAGCGAAAGCTTGCGTCCTTCGAGCTTCCCTCACGACGAGTAGGGCATGAACACACAAGCCCACATGCATGTCGCTCTACGCGTCTCCGATCTCGATCGGTCCGTTGCCTTCTACGAAACCCTCTTCGACGCGGTTCCGGCCAAGCGCTTCGACGACTACGCCAAGTTTGAGGTGCTAGATCCGCCCCTCGTCTTCTCGCTCAACCCGGTGCGAGCGAAGATGGGGGAGCTCGCTTTGACACAGGGAAGGCTCTCTCATCTCGGCATCCGGTTGTCCTCAAGCGAGGCACTGGCGAGTTTGCGCGCGCGTATGAACGCGACCACGTTGGCGACCAGGGACGAGCCAGGTACCACCTGCTGCTACGCCCTGCAGGACAAAATCTGGGTCACGGATCCTGACGGCGCGGAGTGGGAATTCTATTGGCTCCGCGAGGACACAGACGTTCACACCGAAGATGGTTCTGCGTGTTGCGCGCCGGGAACGGACGCCACCGGTTGCTGCTGATTGTGGCGTGCAGGTGAACGATGAATTCGATCCGTCCAAGACCTACGATGAAGCCTGTGGATGACCGAACGACAGCCCTCTGGAAGGAGCTCGCCCCGGCGTTGCATGTCTACTTCCAGCGCCATGCCCGTCGCGGGGTGGACCCAGACGACTTGCTGCAGGAGTGCTTCCTGCGGGTTGCCAAGGGCATCGAGCGCGTCGAGGATGACGCACGCTTGGGTGCATGGGTCCAGGGGATCGCACGCCATCTAGCGCTCGATACTTTGCGGGCGGGTTCGTCGGCTCAGCTCGAGGTAGAGCCCGTTGACTCGGAAGGAGAAGCTACTGAGTTGCAACTCGACCAGATCATTGGGGGCTGGATTCGTTCGCGCATCGAGGACATGGACACGATCGACGGTGAGATGCTGCGCGCCTTCGAGTTAGAGGGTGTCTCGCAGTCGAGCATCGCCGAGAGGTTTCAGCTCTCGACCACCGCGGTCAAGTCGCGGATTCGCCGAGCCCGTGAAGGCATTCGCCGGGACATCCTGGAGTGCTGCGCCATCGAGTTCGACCGCCACGGCAGAGTTCTGGATTGGCGGAAGCGCGGCAAGTCGGAGTGCAGCAGCGAAGGCTGCGGCTGAAGCGGTGTCGCAGCCTTCGCCGGGTTGGCCTTGGTGCCCTCAGCGGATTTGGAGCCCTCAGCGCAGCCGCTTCGGTCGCGCCGCCTCCCATTCATCGAGGCGCTCCGTCAACTCTTGCTTGAGTCCGGCCGCGACGTCCACTAGCTCCTCGGACAAGTCGGTGGACTCACCGATGTCAGCCGCTAGGTCGTAGAGCTCCACCGAGTCATCGTCGTAGCGGTGGATCAGCTTGTACTTTCCTGAGCGGATGGCCGACCCCGGACGATTGGCTTTGTGGAATGCCCAGTGGGGGTAATGAAAAACGAGCGGTGAGCGCGAGCCTCCTTCGCCCTTGATCACGCCCCGCAGCGAAGAGCCATCCATCGGCGCCGCCCCGTCCGTCGCTGCGCCCACCGCGTCGAGGATCGTCGCGGTCAGGTCCATCGAGACAACGGGTGTCCCGTTCGTTGTGTCCGATGACGTGACGCCCGGCCACCGGATGATCAGCGGTACGCGGATGCCTCCCTCGTACAAATAGCCCTTGCCTTCCCGAAGTGGCCGATTGTCGGTGGCCCCTGACCAGCCGCCGTTGTCGCTCGTGAAGATGACGAGCGTGTCGCTCGCAAGTTCAAGCTCATCGAGCTTCGCGAGGACCCTGCCAAGGGCTCGATCGGTGGCTTCGATCTGCGCGCCATAGACGGCGTTCTTGAGCCCCGGGCCCTCCTTCCCCTCGTACGGGGGGATCAGATCCGCGGGGGCCTCGAACGGATAGTGGGGGTTGTAGGTCCACAGCGTCACGAACATCGGCGCTTCATGGTTCTTGTCGATCCATTCGATCGTCTCGTCGGCCAATCGGTCCGTCAGGTACTCGCCTGCTTCTCGCGGAGGAAGCGTCGGAATCCGATAGGGGTCGAAGTAGGTCGGTGGCCCGCCGCGACCGCATCCGCCAACGTTGATGTCGTAGCCCTGGGCGTCGGGGTAGAAAGCTGCGCCCCCCGTGGAAGGGTCGTCCTTTTTCACGGCTGTCCCCGAGAGGTGCCACTTCCCAAAGAAGCCCGTTCGATACCCCGCGTCCGCGAGCCGCTCGGCGACGGTGACCTGCTCGAGAGGAAGGATGTGCTCGACCGCGGGGGGCTCGATGTTCCGGCCTTCTGGCCAGAACCGGTCCGAATCGGCGCCGTGCTGGAGAATGTTGAGCCGCGCAGGCGCAAGCCCTGTCATGAGCGCAGCCCGGGTGGGCGAGCAAACCGGCGAAGCGGCGTAGGCGTCTGTGAACCGCACACCCTGGGCGGCGAGCGCATCGATGTTCGGCGTTCGAAGCGCCGCGTTCCCCTGGCAACTGAGGTCCCGCCACCCCATGTCGTCGGTCATGATCAGGAGCACATGGGGGCGGGCCTTGTCGACAGCCTGTACGGATCCGCAGGCGACGAGTAAGGCGAGCACGGCGATGGATGCGCAGGCGCGCGGTACGGCGGAGATCATGGCGCCACGCTACAGCAACCCCAAGCTTCGCGCCTCTTCCATGGCCTGCGCGTCGACTTCTGCCTCGCCTCGCGGGCGAGCGCCCCGGGCCATGGGGTCTGGCACTGCGGGATCCGATTGGCGAGCCTGCCAGCTGGGTGCCCTCGGGGTACTTGCCGGGTGGCGAGCGGGCATCGGCTCGGTGCCGCGCTGATTCTGACGCTTGTCGGCCGCTCTCGACCTGAACAGCGTATGGTTCGCGCCTATGGCCGCACCCCGCTACACGTTCTTCGCCACCTGCGCACCGGGTGTCGAGCCCATCCTGCACCAAGAGATCGCCGCTCTCAAGTTCGGCAAGGTCGAGCGCCAGGTGGGGGGCGTCCGGTTCGAGGGGACGATGGGGGACGCGTGGCGCGCGAACCTTTGGCTTCGGACGGCGGTGCGGGTGCTGCGGCGCGAGGCGCGCTTCGCTGCGCCATCGGAAGCCGCGCTCGACGCGGGTGTGGCGGAGGTGGACTGGGGTCGGTTCTTGCAGCCCGACGGGACGCTCTGGGTCGATGCGCAAACCAAGGACTCCGGGCTCGACCACAGTCAGTTCATCGCCCAGCGAGTCAAGGACGGCATCGTGGACCAAGTGCGCGGGGCGGATGGGACGAGGCCGACCGTGGAGCGCGAAGGCGCAGACGTCCGCGTCCACGTGCACCTCTTCAAGGACCGCGCGACGCTCTCGGTAGACACGTCCGGGGAGTCGCTCCACAAGCGCGGTTGGCGGAGAGCCCAGGGGCGCGCTCCCCTGGCGGAGACGCTGGCTGCGGCGGTGATCTTGATGTCTGGGTGGAACAAGAAGTCGCCCCTCATCGATCCCTTCTGTGGGACGGGGACGCTGCTCGTCGAAGGGGGGATGATCGCGGCGAACCTGGCGCCGGGGCTGACGCGTAAGCGCTTTGGCTTCGAGACCTGGGCGGACCACAACGAGAAGGCATGGCAGCGCGCCCGCGCGGAAGCCCAGGCCGCGATGGCGGTGCCGACGAAGCTGCGGCTGGTGGGAAGCGACCTCGAGCAGAATCGGTTGAACGAGGCGGCGGAGCACCTTGAGCTCATGGGCCTCGGGAAGCTGGCGCAGCTGGAGCGCGGCGACGCCACGGCCTTCGCGCCTCGCCCCGGTTGGAACGCCACGGTGGTGGCCAACATGCCCTACGGCGAGCGGATCGGAGACGACGTTGAGGCGCTCCATGACCGCTTTGGCGCTCGGCTTCGCGAGCTACCCGGGTATTCCACGTCGATCCTGACGGGATCGTCAAGGCTGGCCGGATTGCTGCGCCTGAGCCGCCCAACGCGGCACCGTCTGCTCAATGGGGGGATCGACTGCGAGGTGGTCGTTGCCTCCATCACATGATGGTGACATAAGAACGGACGCGATCGTTGCCCCAGGTCAGGGGAGACGCTTTAGTGCGGAGCCACAGGAAGAGGCAGCGGGTACTGCGTGCTCCAGCCATCCTCCCTCAGTGGCGATACACCTCCGATTGACCCAGGACCCAGCCCCATGAAACTCCTTTCCTCCTCCAGTCTCCTCACCGCCGTTCTTGCGGCATCCCTCGCGAGCTGCTCCAGCATCGGCGACCTCAGCGGCTCCATGGCCGGCCTTGCCGGCGGCGGCGGAAGCGGTGCCGTTGACGCGGCGAAGAACACGCCCGCCATGAACGTCATGTCCCTGCCCCCGTCGCCCGCCGTCGGGCAGGCGTGGACCATGGACATGAGCGGCATGAAGACGACGACCGCCATCGTCGCTGAAGTCGACGGCCAGTTCATTCTCGAGCAAGAGACCTCGCTGTACGGCGATCCGATCATCCTTGCTTACCAAGTGGACCCGCGCGTCGACATGACGAAGGTTCCGGCAGCGGGCGAGAAGATGGCTGCGAACGTCACGGCCGCATGGATCGGCGAGGCTGGCAAGGCGCCGATCGAGCACACGGTCATGGACGCTATCGTCATGCCGGAAATGACCGGTGAGGCCGCTCCCGAGATGGACGTGAAGACCGGCTCGGAGTCGGTCTCCCTTGGCGGCCGCACCTGGGACGCTGATTGGTCCGAGGCCGCTGGCTCCAAGAGCTGGATGGCAGGCGGGTTCATTCTCCGCTCGGACTACAACGGTGACACGGTGATGCAGATCACCGACTGGAAGACGGACGCCAAGCCCGCTCTCGACTGGACGCCGGCTGAGTAGTTTGCGCTTCGCTGATCGATTCGGAGGCGCCCCGCGTCCCCGATAGCGAGCAACGCCCGCCCCTGGCCTTGATGGCAGGGGCGGGCGTTTGCTTGGCAGGCCAGGGGGCGCGCTTAGCTTTCCTCGCGGGTCTTGCCCTTGACCTCGATGCGCTGGGGCTTGTCCGCGCTGAGGCGTGGCAGCTTGAGGGTCAGGACCCCAAGCTCGACGTCCGCCGAGGTCTCGGAGGCATCCACTGGGAACGGCAGCTTGAACGTGCGCTCAAAGTGGGTGCCTGCGGGGCCGTCCTCACGCTCGCCTTTGACGGTGACCGACGCGCGCTCGACCTGGATGTCGAGGTGGTCCGGACCGAAGCCGGGGATCAGCATCACGAGCTTCGCGACGTCGTCCTCGACGGAGAGTTCGGCGCGCGGCGCTGGCTTACGCAGGGGGGAAGCGCAGGTGGAGGTCCCTTTGTCCGCCTCAGCGGCTGCTTGGGACATCTGCTCTTGGACGGTCTCAGCCATGCGGAAGAGGCTGTTGAGTCCTTGACCGGCGAGTACAGAGAATGGGTAGGTTTCGAAACGGACCATAGGTCGAGGCTCCTTCGTAGCAATGAGTGGTTGAGCCGATGGTGGCTCGTCCCTAGCGCCGAGTGCGCCAGGGCTCAGCTAAGAACAAGGCGGATGCCAACTCGGTGGCCCAGGGCGCCATTTGGCGCCTTAAGTTGCTTTCTGGTAGGCGCTTATGTGCGCTTGTGCCCCTGGTGGCGCCCAGGTGGGCGATGCGCCATAAGGGCACTGTTGGCTGCCATTTTGGCTCCGCGCCGCCATTGTGGCGGCGGCTACCCCAGCTTCCGCAAGATCAGCATCGTGTCCGACTGCTCGTCGCTGAATCGCTGGGGCTCGTCGATCTCGTAGTAGAAATCGTACGTCGCCACGTGCTCGAAGTCCGGAACCGAGCGCAAGAGCGACCGGACCTGGCGCGCGTTGTAGCTGCGGAAGTGCCACGTCGTCTGCGCACGCTTCTCTTGGCCGTCTTCGCGGACCTTCATCCGCGCCTGGATCTTCTCGAGCCGCGTCTTTCGGTCCGCTGGCCAGGTCGAGATGGTGCAGTCGATCTCCGCACCGCCCTTTTCGACTCGCCAGCGCTCCTTGGTCTTTTGATCGTCGTCGTAGGACGTCAGGTGGAAGCCAAGCGCGTAGATGCCGCCCGGCCGCAGCGCGCGGGCCACGGACTGCAGGTGCCCGCGGGCGTCCTCCTCCGTGAGGAGGTACTTGAACGTGCTGACGAAGCAGTGCGCGAGGTCGAAGGTGCCCCGTACCTTGAAGTCCGCCATGTTCCCGACGGTCGCGGTGGCGCTGAGCCCTTCGCCCGCGAGCCTCTCCTTGGTGAAGGCCACCATGTTGGGCTCGAGGTCGAACCCATGGGCGCTCCACCCGCGCTGGGCTAGCTCGACCATGAGGCGCCCTGAGCCGCAGGCTGGCTCCAGCGACCGTTTGCGGCCCCTGGTGGACGGCGTGGCGTGTTTCTCGAAGGCCGCTTCCAGGAAGTCGCCCTCCAGGTGGGAATCGACGTCGAAGACCGCGTCGTAGTACTTCGGCGTTTCGTACCAGTCGAAGTCCACGTAGCGGCCCTTGGTGGCCGCCGGGAGCTTCTGTTGGCTCGGGCGTGGGGGACTCATGGGTCTACGCGGTCCGGTGCCAGGCGCGGTGGGCCGGGACGCTCTCGATCCGATCCGTCTCGGCGATCCACGCGGTCAGGTAGCCGCCGTAGACGCAGCCGGTGTCCAGTCCTCGCGTCCGCTCGAGCTCGACGAGGCCGCGGCGGGCCCAGTGGCCGAAGACGACGGTCCGCGAGTCGTTCTCCCTAGCGCGCCAAAACGCATCCCACGGAGCGAATGGAGCCGGGGGCGGCGGGAAGTCGCCGTCCTTCGGGAGCGCGCCTGAGGGGTCGCAGTATCGGGCCCGCACGGCGAACTCGACCACAGCGTCGTCCACGTCGAAGGGCGACCTGTTCGAGGCCTTCTTGACCGGGTTCTTCCACCCCGGGTGCAGGCCCGCATGGACGCACACAACGTCGTCCCAGCCCCGGATAATGGGCTGCTTGGCGAGCCAGCTGAGAAGCTCCTCGCCGTCGTCCGCGGCCAGGACCTCATGGAGGGTGCGCCGCTTTCCCCGGTGGGAGGGGTCCTTCCACTGGCGGAGCATGTGGACGTCGTGATTGCCCAGGACGGGCTTCGCGCCCAGCTCCTTGGCGAGCCTGAGGCACCCCACCGAGTCGGGACCGCGATTGACGAGGTCACCCACGGGATGCAGGGTGTCGACGGAGGGGTCGAATTTGACCCGCTCCAGGAGGGCCTCAAACTCCTCCCGGCAACCCTGGAGGTCCCCGACAAATATGCGTCGTCGTCCCATGTCCACAGGCATACTAGCGGCGCGGCAGGGCAGTTCCGATGCCCCCTGTGCCATTCCTGCGGCTATTCCGGCACGTAATGCTCGACAGGGCTGACCCTCGCTTCTACCTTTCTTGGCCGCATGAGCCCCCAGAGCGGCTCCAGCGCTCCTATCTCAGAGATCTCCCTCGGGATCCCCTCTGATCGCCCCGTGACGGGGCCCAAACCAGACCCATGGCTAAATCACAGTTCAAAGCAGGCGGCCCCACGCGCGGCCGCCGTCGCGTTCGCAAGATCGGGATGAATTCCGGCAAGTACCTCCTCGCCCGCAAGGAGGCCCGCAAGGGCGTCTTCGTGCCCGGCGACGCCGGGGCGACGAAGGAGAGCACGGAGCTCCCCAAGAACGAAGGCAACTGATTGGCGCCGCCGGGCGTAGCTCGGCGCGGGACATCCCGGCGGTCATCTCCTTTCCGAGGAGGCTCGCACGGGTGCATCCAGCCATGAGCGCACGCGTCCCCGTTGAACGGAGACGGGTGCGCTTTGTGCATTGCTGGATCCGCCGCCGGGCTTCCTTCGGGGGCCGTTCGATGGCTCGATGGACATCGTGCTCGGCGGACCGTGCCTTGCCCCAACGCTAGCTTCACCACCATGCCCACCACGCTTGCGATCACCAGCGCCCTCTTGTCGGCGGCCCTCTGGGCGATGGCGTCGATTTCGATCGGCCGCTTCTTGGCGAACGGCGTGGTCTCCCCGGCTGCGGCCACTCTGTTCAAGAACAGCGCGGCGGCCTTCACGTTTCTCCTTTGTGCGCTGATCTTTGGCGGGCACTGGCCGGTCGGCAACGCATGGGGCTGGTTGCTGGTCTCCGGGTTCCTGGGTTTTACGGTCTCGGACACGCTGTACTTCGCGGCCTTCCAGCGCTGCGGCGTCCAGACGGCGGCAACGGTCATGTTGCTCAACGTGCCGATCGCGACGGTGCTTTCGCTGCCGCTGGCCGGTGACGAGATCCAGCGGGGCACGCTGCCCTTCATGGTGGTTGTCCTCGTGGGGGTCGTGCTAGTGATCCTCGATTCGCGGGTCGCGAAGCCCGACCCAAAGGAGGCGAGCGGATCGCCGGCCGCCACCGGCAGCTACTGGCTTGGGGTCGCGCTGGCGGTGGTCGCGGCCTTCGCTATCGGCACGGCCGTGCCCCTTGGCCGCGGTAGCTTCGACGGGGTAGGCGTATCGATCGGGGCCTTCATTCGGCTCACCGGAGGAGCACTCGGCGCGATCCCGATCGCTCTGATCTTGGGGCTGCGCCGCGGCGCGACGCCCGGCGCCGAGGTCTCGCGACTGATTGAGCCCGTCTTCGCCGCACCCGGGCCGAGCTCCGTCTGGGGCCGCGCGTCCTTGATCGGCGTGGGCTGCGCGGTCGTAGGGCTCTTTCCTTACCACTACGCGCAGCGCGAGATCACCAGCGGCATTGCGACCACGCTATTCGCGACGACTCCGCTCTTCACGCTTCCGCTTGCCGTCCTCCTCGGCAGTCGGGTCGGTTGGAAAGGGTGGCTGGGGACACTCGTCGGCTTGCTGGGTGTGCTCGGTATCGTTCGCCACAGCGGCGCGACAACGTCGGAAGAACTTCGCGGGTCCCTTGAGGCTCCCTACGTCACACTGACCCCCGTCGATGCCTTGCCGGAGTTCGAGACGAGCAGCAGGCCCTCATTCCTAAGCGCCAGGCCATCGCTCCGGGGTCCGGAGCTCGCGGACCCCGGGGAGATCATGACTGCCCCGTTCGTTGCGTTGACCCAAGCGCTCCCCGATGCACAGCCCGCGGGCGGCGAGACGGATGGGGGGGAAACACCCCCTTGGCCGGTGCTCTTCGGCGGAGTCGGCGGTGCCCATCCCCATCCCCGGGCGCTCCGCTTTGACCCGGCCGCGAGCGGCTTCGTGCGAGGCCAATGGGCCGACGTCCCCTTTGCCAGCCAGCTCGCGTCAGGCGCGCTTCTCTACGGACTCTACGGAAACCTGGGGCCGACTAGCGATGACCCGCTCGTCTACGGCCTGCGCCTCGCGCTAGAAGTCGAAGGACCACCGGCGAGGGACCTGGGGTGGGTGCATAGCGATGTCGGACAGGTGCTGCACGGCTTCGGTGCAGCGCTCCCTCTCCGGACCGGCGGTGCTGAGGTGATTTGGGTCGACGATCGAGACGGCGTCGAAGTGCCGAGCATGGCGCTCTATCGTCGCGAGATGGATGCCCTCGGCAACCTTGCGCAGGAGACGCTGCTTGATGGCTCTGTGTGCGACTGCTGTCCGCCTGACGTCACGGAGCTTGCGGACGGGTCACTCGTCGTCGCCTACCGCCACCGATCGTTGGAGGACATTCGAGACATCTATCTCTCACGTCGGGATCCGAGTAGCAGAGAGTGGAGCGCGCCGGCGGCCGTGCACGACGACGGCTGGGAATTCGACGCGTGCCCGGTGAACGGGCCCGCGGTGGCGGCCTCCGGAGAGGACTTGGCGGTCGCCTGGTTCACACGGATGGGGGAGGAAGACACGCCCGAGATCCGGGTCGCGTTCTCGAAGGACAGCGGCAGGTCGTTTGGCGATCCCTACTCCGTTTGGGTCGGCAACACGCGGGGGCTGGTGGCGCTCGTGGCCACTGAGGCCGCCCCGGGCGACGACCGCTTCCTTCTCGTGCACCTCGCCCTCAATGACGAGGCCGAGGTCTCGGGAGAGGACGCCAGCTGGCGGGCATGCCTGGTGCGACCGAACGGCGCGACCTCGGAGTTCATGCGGATCTCAGACGTCGACGGGGGCCGCTCGAATGGACGGTTGGCTCTGACGCTGGCGGCCCCTGGGATCGCTCAGGCCATCTGGACGGGGCCGTCGGGTCTCGTTTCGGCGCAGTTGAACTGCCGCCTTGAGGCGCTGCGTAAGGAGTGAGCGGGCTGGGGGCCCCTGGCTCCCCCCACTTGGAATGAAGAGTGGCGAGGAATCGGTGACTGGTTGGATCCTTTGGGCTAGCAGGGGCGTCTTTCCTACTGCAAAGGGTTCGACTCGATCTCCATCTCATCTCAACTGTCCATGACTCACTCAACTTCCACTGCGCTGCGGTTTGCTGCTCTCGCCTCGACGTGCCTGGCGCTCCAGGCTCCTTCGCTAGCCTTCCAGGTCTCGACCCCGGCCCTCGACCTCCGTCCAACGATGGAACGCGAGATCACGGTGGGGCCCGTTGGCCCGAGCGGCGAGCAGCTTCCGTCGTATCTCTCCCAGCAGCTCATCGTTCGCTTCAGCTCAGGCCTTGCCGCGAAGGAGTTCAGCGGGGTCCTCTCCCAGCGCAACTCGGGCGACCGCTACGCCGTCGAGCGCGTGCTGGTCCCTGGGCTCAACATGTACCTCGTACAGATCCTCGACGGCACCACGGTGGACGCCGCGATGGCAGAGCTCTCGGCCCAGGCGGGTGTGCTCTACGCCGCCCCGGACCACGTCGTCACGAACCGAGACACGTTCCCGAACGATCCGCAGTTCGGCCAGCAGTACGGCAAGCACAACACGGGGCAGACGGGGGGCGCGAATGACGCCGACATCGATGCGCCGAAGGCCTGGGACTTCAGCACGGGCACCTCGGAGTTCGCGGTCGCCATCGTGGACGGCGGCGTTGACCACGCCCACCAGGACCTGATCGGTAACCGCTGGGAGAACACTGCTGAGATCAATGGCACCGCTGGCGTCGATGACGACGGCAACGGCTACGTCGACGACTTCTACGGCTGGAACGCGTTCAACAACAACGCCAACGTTCCCTCCTCAAGTCACGGCACCCACGTGGCTGGTATCGCGGCTGCACAAGGTGACAACGGAACGGGCATTGCGGGCGTCTCTTGGGACGCGGAGATTGTTTCCATCGCTGGGTCGTCAGGCACGACGTCCATCGTTCTGATCGCCTACAACTACGCGCTGGCGCTGAAGGATCAGTGGGACAGCAGCGGAGGGACCGCCGGTGCGAACGTCGTCGCAACGAACTCGAGCTTCGGCATCGACTTCGCGAGCTGCTCCTCGCCGACCTACGCTCCGTGGGACGACATGTACGACCTCATGGGGCAGTCGGGGATCCTCTCGGCCACGGCCACCACGAACAGCGCGCAGAACGTCGACAACGTTGGCGACGTGCCCACCGGATGCGGCAGCGACTACATGATCTCCGTGACCGCCACGAACGACGACGACCGCCGTACGTTCTCCGGGTTTGGTCTGAACACGATCGACCTCGGTGCGCCGGGCGCTTCGGTTCGCAGCACGCTGCCGGGCAACTCCTACGGGCCGAACACGGGCACGTCCATGGCAACGCCCCAGGTGACGGGCGCGATCGCCCTTCTGCACTCGGCGGCGAGCCCTGAGTTCGCGGCACTCCGCGACAGCAACCCCGCCCTCGCAGCCCTGGAGATCAAGCGCATCCTGATGGAGACCGTGGACGTCGTTCCGACGCTCGACGGCTTCACCGTCTCAGGCGGGCGAATGAACGTTGGCGAAGCGGCCGAAGAGATCAGCATCTACGGCGCTGCGGTCTTCAACTTCTGCGGGCCCGCCGCTGCCAACTCCACCGGGATGTCGGCAACGATCGACTTTGACGGCTCTGCTGAGGTCGCGCTCAACGACTTCCGCCTCGTCGCCGAGAACTTGCCGACCAGCTCGGCGGTCCTCTTCCTTGCGTCGCGGACCCAAGGCTTCGCCGCGAACCCGGGCGGTAGCGCTGGCAACCTTTGCCTCGGAGGCGACATCGGTCGCTTCCAGACGCAGGTCGTGAACTCCGGCCCGGCCGGCGCGGCCACGATCCAGCCGAACCTGATGATGCTGCCCCAGCCGAACGGCCTCGTGGCAGCGATGGCCGGTGAAGGCTGGAACTTCCAGGCGTGGTTCCGTGACTCCTTCCTGGGCATCCCGCTCTCGAACTTCACGGACGGCTTGGCAGTCTTCTTCCAGTAAGTCGCGCGGTTCCCGACTCTCTTCCAGCTCATCGCGAAGAGAGTCGAACGGAGAAACGCCACTTGTCCCTGTTGGGGCAAGTGGCGTTTCTCGTCTGGGCGTTCCACCTCGATGATGGCAGGCAGGGGTCCAGCTGCCCTGTCGTTCTAGCAGCCCTGTCGTTCTAGCTGCGCTGTCGAATCCCTACGGCTGGGTCGAAGCCGCCGCTTGGGGAAAGGCGGCCTCCAGTGCTCGATGACGGCGCGCCGCTGGCTCGTAGTCTGGAGCAATCTCCAGGCAGCGCGCGAACTGCTCGAGGGCCTGGGCTGGGTTGTCTTGGCCCTCGGCTACGAGCCCTCGGTGATAGAAGCTCCTCCACGAAGTGCTCCCCACGAGTGCGTCGGCCCGATCCAGCGCGTTGAGGGATTCGTCGAAGCGCTTCTCGACAAACAGCGTGGCGGCGAGGCTCTCATAGAGGAGGGGCTCGTCGGGGCGCTGCTGGAGGGCCGTTCGAATACGGCGATGGGCGCCGGCAAGGTCGCCGCGGTAGGTCGCGACTTGGGTCGCCATGAGGACTGCCTCGACGTTGTCGGGCTCGATGCTGAGGACCGTGTCGAGGAGAGAGGTGCCCCTCTCGACGCGGCCAGATTCGATCGAAAGAGCGGCGTCGGCCCAGCGAAGCATCGCTTTGGCGGCGGCGTGCATCGCCGCAAGATAGGGCGCTACGGTCTCCTCGAAGAGCAGCCTGTGGTGGGGCTCTCCGGGACTTGGGTTGGATTCGGGGCGGTTGTCTTTCATTGCGGCCCGCAAGGGTTTGCTCCCCTGCGACGCCCGAAAGATGGGGATGGGGGTCATTGCAAGGATGTGCAAGCGTTGCGGTGACCCGTTTTGGTTCGCGAAATGGGCGAATGGGCGATTTTGGCTACGAGGGAGGGGTGAATGCTGGCGATGATAGTTGTATACTTGTACAACTGTCGTGCCGTCCGCGAGTCGACGGAGCGACCCAAGGAGACCTTTATGAGCTGCACAAAACACGCCGATCACAACCATGTTCACGGCCCGGACTGCGGGCACGTCGCCATCGTCCACGACGGGCACGTTGATTACCTCCACGATGGACACCTTCATCACCCGCATGAAGATCATGTGGACGAGCACGTGATCCCAGTCGACGACAAGAACCCGTCGAGCTGTACCCCGAGCCACAGCTGCCTCGGCCACGAGGGCACCCACGTCCACGGGCCTGGTTGCGGCCACGAGGCCGTTCCCCACGGTGACCACGTCGACTACCTCGTCGACGGCCACTTGCACCATCCCCACGGCGACCACTGCGACGACCACGGGCCCCTCAAGCTCGCAACGGCGTAGCCTGAGGCCCATCGGAGCCGTCGCCAAGCGATCGCACCAAGAGAAGCGCCACTCGGTTCCCAAGGGACCGGGTGGCGCTTCTTCGTACTCCGGATGGAGCAGCTCCGGGGGGGCTACCGCTGTTTCGCTGGGACCGCGACGAGGAGGGCGAGGCCGGCTGCGGCTAGCCATGGCGCGTAGATGAACCACGGTTCCTTGGTAACGGCCGTGACGTCCTGGTCTGCGCCGAGCACTAAGAGGCCGTTGTAGGCCATGTGCAGCGCGATCGTTGGATAGATGCAACGGGTGCGCAGCGCAATGCCCGCAAGGATGGCGCCCAGGATGCCGGTGGGGAGCAGTCGGTAGACGGACGCGTGGACGAGCGCGAAGTAAAGCGCTTGCCACGCGATGACCTTGGGCCAGCGCCAGTCGCGCTTCATGGCGGAGAGGAGCGATCCGCGGAAGACGAGCTCTTCGAAGATGCCGGGGGACAGCGCGAGGAAGAAGAAGAGCCAGAAGGGGCTCATCTCCATGACGCCGCCCATGCTCTCCATGGCTTGCTCTGCGCCGGGTGGGAGCGGGAGGACTTCGCGCTGCCACTGGGCAATGGCCATCGCGCCGCGCGCCAGCATCGGAACCAACAGGAGCGCGCCCGCCACGTGGGCCACGAGGGGGACGAGCCCGGCGGGTCGGAGTCCGAGGTACCCGATCAGGTCCCGCGGCTCTTCCGGTTCGTTCGGAGCCTTTCGTCGGGGCGCCGTCCATGCGATCGCGACGGCGAACGCGGGAAGGAGTATCCAGAACGTGAACCAAAGTCCCGCCTGCATGTCCCAGCGCTGCACCGAGCCTGCCACGAGGTAGACCGTCATGACGACGGCGAAGCCCCAGCGAACGCCGTGGCGCGCAGAAGCCTGGTTGAGGTGGCTCTCGGACTTCGAGTCGCCGCCGCCGCCGAGGATGCGCTCGGCGTCGAGGATGCGGCCGAGGCGCGAGAGCGCAAGCCAGGTCCAGCCGACGTGGGTGACCATGACCAGCGCCGCGAGCGAGAGCTTGAGGTCGCCTTCCAGTCCGTCGCGCAGGGCCAAGGCCGAACCAGCAAAGGGCACGAAGGCCCAGAACGCGGTGAGGCTCGCCTCTGGCCGCAGCACGATCGACGTGGGCACCAGAACCAGGAGAGTGACCGGGAATACGAGGAGCTGCCCCTCGCGGAAGGTCCGTGCGCCGCCGCAGACCAGGCACATCACCGCGCACAGGAGAAGGCAGGCGGGAAGTTCCACAACGAGCGCGGCGAGCCGCATCAGCCCCACGCCGCCGCTGCCGCCGCCCATGGCGTCCATGTCCGCGAGCCCGAGCTTGACGCAAAGCACGAGGCTCACGAGGTTCACCACGAGCGTCGCGAAGCCCGCGATGAAGACCGCGAGGAATTTGCCCGTCGCAATGGACGTGTGGGGGACCGGCTGCACTAGGAGCGTCTCCAAAGTGCCCGCTTCACGCTCCCCCGCGAAGACCGCAAGCGCCGCGTACGCGCCCCCTGAGATCAGTACCAGGAGAGCGATGAACGGCAGCCACTTGCCAAGGGCCGCGCCGCTTTGATCCTCGACCGTGGCCATGTCGATGGGGTCCGCGCCGAGGCCGCTCGCCGGGTCGCCGCCTAGGAGGCGATCGCGCCGCCTCCCGATCTCCGTGCTCTCGATGCGGCGGAGGCTTTCACGTACGCGCTTGCGCGCTTCGCGGGCGTCGTCGCTCTTGACGTCGTGCCAGAGGTCAAAGGACACGCGGTTCCGGTCGAGGTCGTCTCCGTCCACGGAGGCAAGCACCAGGATGTCGGCTGATCCGTCGTTCTCCGTGGCGTCCGTGGCTTCTTCGACTTCGACGTCGACCTGGTCGGCCGCGCTCCCTTCGCTCCCCTCGGCACTCTCGTCGCCGATGGGCGACTCCTCGTCGGAGGGGAGCACCTGTTCCACGCCGGGGGCGTCGCCGCCGAGCAGCGCCCTCGCCGCGTCGCGCAGCTCCTGGCTCGCGGGACCCTCCTCAGCGCTCGCCGCCTGTTGGATGAACTCATCCGCGTCGATGGTCTCCAGCGTCGTGGGGCCCGCCTCACGGAGCTCGACCATCAGCGCTTCCGTCAGGTTTTGGCTCAGCTCGCCGAGATCCATCCGAACCACCACGTCCCTGGCGGCCATCGTCTCGCGGCCCACGGACTCCAGCTTGCCCGAACCCCAGAAGAAGATCGGGTACAGGATCGCGGGCAGGACCACGGCCGAGAACAGGGCTCGCTTGTCGCGCGCGAGCTGCAAAAGCTCGGTACGCAGAACATGCAGCGCGATCTTCATCGGGTCGCCTCGGCCGGCCGATCGCCCTTGGGTGCCATGCCGTGGGCAGCGTCCGCTCGCTGAACCAGCTCGCGGAACACATCCTCCAGCCACTCTTCGCCCGTGTCTTGGCGCAGCTCATCGAGGGTGCCGCTGGCCAGCATGCGCCCGCCGTAGACCACGCCGATGCGATCGCAGAGGCGCTCGGCTTCACTGAGAATGTGCGTGCTGAAGAGGACGCACCGCCCCGCCTCGCGCCGCGACTCAATGAACTGAATCATGTCGCTGGAAGCCATGATGTCGAGGCCCGTGGTGGGCTCGTCGAGGATCAGAACCGGCGGATCGTGGACCACGGCGCGCGCGATCGATACGCGCTGCTTTTGGCCGGTGGAGAGCGTCTCACAGCGGCCGTCCGCAAACTTCGAGAGGTCAAAGTCCTGGATCGCCTTCTCGATACTCGCATCGAGGGCATCGGCCTCCAGTCCGTGGAGCTGCCCAAAGTAGCGCAGGGTCTCCCGTCCGGTCAGCCGCGGATAGAGTCCGGTGCTCCCCGACAGGAATCCGATGCGCCGCCGCACCTCAAGGGGGTCTTTAGCTACGTCCACCCCGTCGATCTCCGCGCGGCCCTCGGTGGGCGCCAGGATCGTGGAGAGCATGCGCAGGGTCGTGGTCTTGCCCGCGCCGTTCGGACCGAGCAGCCCGTAGATCTCCCCGGCGCGGCAGTCGAGGTCGATCCCGCGCACGGCTTCGACCACGCCGCGTTGCGGGTCGTGGAACGTCTTCTTGAGTCCTTCGGCGAGGATCGCCACGGGGCGATCCGATAGGTCGGTGGACTGGGGCGTTGTTCGGGTCACGACTTGGTGGGGGCGAGGAGCGAAAAGATCTTGCCCAGCGACAGGGTCTCGCCCGCGAGGGCGACCTGTTCGTTGGAGCGCAGACGGATGGAGAACCAGATGGCGAAGAGCGCAGCAGCCAGGAGTGCGATGACGCAGATCGCGAGCGGCAGCGCTTCGATATCACCCACGAGCATGGCGCGGAATGCGAGCGCCACATTGACCACTGGAATCCAAGCGGTGGTGAGGTCGAGGGTGAGGCCAGGGAGCGTCGCCGCCATGGCCGGTAGGATGAACACCATCTGGACGGGGCCGAGGAGGGCCTGCCCTTCCTTGAAGCTCGCCGCGAGGCTCGCCACGCCGGTGAGCATCGCGCTCACAAAGAACGCGAAGAGCACGGCGAGGGGCAGCACCGACATGAGTGCACCGACGGGGAGTTGGACGATCACGCCGCCGGTGGCGCCACTGAGCTGGTCGAGCAGGTGCCCCGCGGACAGCCCTAGGGCCAAGAGATTGAGCGCTGTCGCGATCATCGCGGCGGCCGACACGGCAAGGATCTTGCCGAGGTGGGTGGCGGTGCGAGGCACGGGTAGGAGCATCGTCGTCTCCGCCGTCCCGCGCTCTTTCTCCCCCGCGGTGAGGTCCACCGCCGGAAAGAACGCGCCTAGTACGGACATGATCACCAGCAGCATTGGCAGCATCAAAGACAGCACCAGCGCCCCCTCGTCCTTCTTCTCCGCAACGCTGTTAGACGTCACGACGATCGGATCCAACGCGTCGGGGTCAATGTCCCGCGCCTCCGCAGCCTCAACGCGCAGCTCGTCAGCCCAACGCCGCAGGGCGTCGGCGGAACGCTCACGCGCGATCTCGGAGCGGCTGTCCGTGCTGTCGTAGTAGATCTGCGCCTGGCCTTCGCCGTCGAGACTCGAAGGCAGCACGATGATCGCGTCGGGGGCGTCGTCGCCGTCGCCGTCCACGAGGGCCTTCAGCTCTGCCTGGTCCTCTGCAAGCGACGCGTCGACGGTCACGATGGCCACCTGCCCGCCGCTCGGGGGCTCACCGATGGCTTCTTCAGCTGGCGTCGAGCCCTCTTCGGGGTCGCGCTCGGCCCCCGCATCGACGCCGGTGCCGAGCGCCGCGGACGCCTGCGCCAGGATCTCCGCCGGAGCGACGATTCCGACGGTCACGTCGCGCGCGTTCTTTTGGCCCTGGACCACGAGCACGCCCTGGACCATGACCCAGAAGAGGATCGGGTACATGCAGATCGGCAGCACGAAGGTGTAGAGCGCGGTTTGGCGGTCGCGCAGGCTGCTGGTGAGCTCCTTCTTGGCGACCGCGAACACCGCGGCCACGGCGCCGGGGGACTTGCGTGCGGCGCTCATGCGGGGGACTCCGGCCCCAGCTGCCAGGCGCCGAAGTGGTCGGCGCCGTCGGCGGTCACGCAGACGATGTCCTCGAGGCGCAGGCCGTATTCCCCCTG
>CALHGQ010000429.1 GCA_938030175.1 uncultured bacterium
CAAGTGCTTGATCTGACCTTCCCCCAAGACTTCGGACACCCCGACTATCGCGAGAAGCGTCAGGATGTCTGACATGGCCCGAGAGAGAGACGAACCTTCACGAAGGAGCACAAGGCGAACGCTGTGGCGGCGTATCGAGCCCTAGCCGAGCCACTCCAGAGCACCTCGACCTAGGCGCCCGCCCTCGGTTCGAGACAGCGGTCGTGTCTCGAATGCGCTCCCTCGAACCATCCGCCGGGCCGTCCCCCCACCCGGTGCGTCTCGATCCAAGGGGGAGGGCGCGAAAGCTGGCGGGAATGGCCGCGGAATCGCACTTCACAGACGTAGACTTCCCGGCGGGGAGCATCCCCAGAGCATGGCGGCCGAATCCACAAGAGACGAAGAGAACGACAGCGCGGGGAAGACCACTCCGGCGCCCGGAATCCCTGCGGAGCCCCAGGGGACGCCCACCTTCGACGCAGCGGCTGCGGACGACGGCACCTCGCGGCCGATGCCGAACCTCCCCGACCTGAACTTTTGGGATGTGCTCTACGGACGCCGCTCGATCCGTAAGTTCGACCAGCGGCCCGTCGACCGAGCCCTCGTGGAGCAGGTCATGCACGCAGGCATCTGGGCGCCTAGTTCGTGCAACTATCAGATGTGGGACCTCGTGGCGGTCACGGACCCGAGTGTCGGCGCGAGGCTCGCGGCCCTTTCGACCCAGATGGCGAACGCGCCGGTGAACATCGTCATCAGCTACGGCCGGGACTTCTCGGAGGAAGCCTGGGCGAACATCCAGTCCGCTTCCGCGCTCATCCAAAACATGAGCCTCGCGGCCCATGCGCTCGGGCTTGGCACGTTCTGGATCACCCAGACCGGGGGTGCGGAGAAAGTCCGCGAAGCCGTCGGACTCCCCTACGATCGCATGGTCATCGCCGTGCTGGCTGTCGGCTGGCCCAAGGTCGTGCCCAAGCGCGGCCCCAAGCGCAGGCCACTGGACCAAGTCACCCACTTCGAACACTACGCCGGTCGCCCCATTCCGTCGTCCACCAACCCGGCCGACTGGGACCCCGACCTCTTGACCATCTACCAGCGCGCACGGGTCCTGAACGGACTTCGGCACAACAAGCCGCGCGCCTGGGAGCAGCGCGCCATCCTCGACGCGATCGATACGCTCGTGCCCGAGGGCAAGGAAAAGCCCGCGGCGGGCGAAGAGCGAATGCGCTGGCTCGACGTGTTGCCGTGTACCGGCATCGTCACAGCCAAGCTCGGCACGACTCGCAAGGGGTTCGCCTTCGACGTCGTCGAGCGTTCAAAGGAAGTCGCCGACTTCTGCGCGAACCGCGTCAGTCCCAAGGGCACGTCCTTTGGGTGGCCCCACGATGAAACCGGCGCGGAGGCTGACTTTCCGGAGCCGCCCCCTGGGACCTACGACGTGGTGAGCTGCTTCTTCCGGCTTGAAGGCCTGCGGGCGGAACACCGCAGTGAGCTCCTGGCGAAGATGGCGAGCTGGCTCAAGCCCGGGGGCAAGCTCGTCATCGGATACGTCAACGCGTCGTCGTTCCACGGCCTCACCGAGGCGCTACGCGCACGTGGCAAGGGGCCCAAGGGCGTCGAGTACGTCCTCTCCCCCGACCCAAACATCGGACCGTTCGAAGCGCTGACTCCGCGGGCGGTCCAGAGCCTCGTCAAAGACGCAGGCGGAAAGATCGAAGGCCGATTCGCGGCGCAAGCGGCACCCGCTCCGGAGGAGATCGAGTTTCGGACCCGCAACATGCAGGGGACGTTCGGAAAGACGGTGCGCGTCGCAGCGAAGGTCGCGCGAACCGTCGACAAGGTTCCGGTGCTGTCCACGGCTCGCAGTCGATTCCAGTTCATCTGCGTGCGCTTTTAGGGCAGCCCGCTTTCGATCGAGCGGCACGGGGCTACGGGTCCTCAGCGCGCGGGATCTAGCGCCCGGCAGTCGCCTGGACAGCTGGTCTGGGTAGCTGATCTGGGTAGCTGGTTGGGCAGCTCGTCTGAATCGCTCGCCTGAGTCGCTCGTCTGAGTCGCTCGTCGAAGCGATCGCACAGGCAGAGAGGTCCGCGTCGCAACGAGCGGCGTGAGCCGCACGCTACGCGCTTCCGCTATCGAAAGAGCCCGACCGGAACCGGTGCGTGGCCGGGGAACGCCGTCCCGAGACTCTGGAGCTGCAGCCGCTTCTGCAAGAGCTCGGCGAACACGTCCCTGAAGTCGGTCGTCACTCGGACGGCTCCATCATCCAGCGCCCCGGGCCCAAGCCCGGGCCAAGCGCCAAGCACCTGCCCTCCGTTCACGTTCCCTCCGAACGCGAAGGCCAGACCACCCCGCCCGTGGTCGGTCCCGCGGCTTCCGTTCTCGTCGACCCTGCGTCCGAACTCGCTGTAGACCAGCACCGTCGTGCGCGAGATCGCCGTACCGATGTCCTGTCGGAACGCCGCCAAGGAGCGCCCGAGGTCGTCCAGCCGCGAAGCGAGATCCCCTGTGACAGGCCCCATGTCATCGTGGTCGTCCCAGTCCCCTTCCTCCACGTGGATCACGTCGAGGCCCACGTTCTCCAGGGTGAGCGTCGCGGCGTCCCGCAATCGCGCCCCAAGAAGTGTGTCGGGGTAGGTCGCGCCAGGGGCTGGTGGGCGGTCAAAGTCCAGCTCCCCCAGCGCATCGAGGGCCCCGAGCGCCGTGACGCCGGACTGGGCGATCCGAACGGGGAGCAGGGCGGACTCGAGGACGCTCGACACTCCCCCGTGCATCATGCGCAGAGCCTCACGCCGACGCTCGGACGTCGACGTGTCTCCGTAGTCCGAGAACGAACCGGGTTCGTGAACGGGCAGCACCCGCGGGCCACCGGACAGCGTCCGCGGCAGCACAGATCCGAGCGCGAGCCCGCGTGGGCCGCGCGAAGTCAGCTGGGGAATCTCCCGGAGCGCCCGCCCGGCCCAGCCGCCCGGAGCTCCTTGAACCGCGCTCCCTACGACGCCGGCATCGATGGCGCGGCGGGCCGCAAAGTGCGATCTCGTCGGGTCTGCGCCCCCCACCGCGTGCAGAAAAGCGAGCTCGCCGTCGCGGTACATGCCCTCCAGCGGGACGAGCGACGGGTGCAGCGCAAAGCTCCCATCGAGATCGACGGCCCCTGAACTTGACCCCGTGGGCACGAGCAGCCCGGGACGCTGCGCCTGAAGCGCGCCCTCTTCAAACGTGGGAACGCACGCGGAGAGCCCGTCGAGGCCGCCCCGCAGGTAGACGAGCACGACCGTGTCTCGTCCGGCGGCCGGAGCCAGCGGCATAGCGGACCCGAAGCGGGCGGTGGCGGCGCCCAGCGCGGCGGCAGCACCTGCGCAAAAGCCCCGACGCGTGGGGCGTCCGTGGCCGAGTGAGTTCGATGTTGTCATGGGTGAGCGACTTGGCATGGGTTCAGTAGGTCTGAAAGCTGGGGCTTGAGGCACCGAGTTCGAAGGTCGCGATGAGGTCAGCGGGACCGGGTACGCCGGGGGCGCCGTCGACGAAGTCCTGGAGCGCGGTGACGTCCTCCCGGGTCAGCTCGCCGCCCGTCAGCGCCGACGAGACGCAGCGTCCCCACTGGGCGGGTCCTGCGACCGCGCACAGGTTCGCCAGCTGGCCGGGCGCGAGGCTGGCCCAGCTCGTCCAACCGTTCAGCACGGCGGATGCAAAGCGCCAGCGCGGAGCGAGGTTGCCCACCCAAGCCTCAGAGTCATCGGGGTAGCCGTCGGGGTCGGGCCACTCGAACGGCACTTGGCCGAGCCCCGCGAATCCGTAGATCGCCGTCGTTGGATCGGTAATCGTGACGTCGAGAGCACGCAGAAACGAAATGGCGTAGTGGAAGGGCTGCTTCAGCATGCGCCTGCGCCAAGGCTGCACCGCGCGCAGGGCTTCTTGCCCGAGGATCTCCGCGAGCATGGCCTTGATCTCCCCACCCGTCGCCAGGTAGACGTCCGTCACCCGCTGGACCAACGACTCGCCACCCAGGTCCACGAGCCCGGCCGCCGCGTCGTCACCGAGGAACCGGCGCACGAGCTTGGTCGCCACGGTCCTCGCCGTTCGCGGATCGCGCGCGAGCTTCTCGACGAGTCGAATGCCCTGATTCACTCCCGTGCCGACCACGGGTTGACCCAGGACCACCTTCGGGCCCGCGTCGTGAACGCTGGGGTCGAAGCGAAAGGTCCCGTACGGACCACTCTCCCAGTGGCGGACGAACGTCCAGCCGGTGAAGGCACGGGCCACTTCGCGCACGTCCGCCTCGGTGTAGCCATTGCCCTCGCCGAGGGTGTGCAGCTCCAGGAGTTCACGCGCGTAGTTCTCGTTGGGCTGGCCGGCGCGATTGGAGTCTTGATCGAGGTAGGCGGCCATGGCGGGGCTTTGGGCCACCGCCATCAGGAGGTTCGGAAAGCTCCCCAGGGCGTGAGCCCTGATCACCCGCTCCTCGTGAACCGGCCGGAGGTAGTTGGCTTCTTGGGCGGTGAACGGAATGTTGAAGTGATCGTTCCAAAGATCCACGACGCGCTCAAAGAGCTGGCGCCTGGAGTCCTTCGCCCGCAGAATTCGAACGGCCTTCGACTCTTCGGAGAGGCGCCACCCACCGCCACCGTAGGCCTGTCGCAGCTGGTCGGCATCCATCCCTGGCGACGACGATGTGCCGAGCCACGGGTAGGCGTTCAGCCTCTGATCCAATGCGCCGTCGTCGATGAGCTCGGGGTCAAGCTGACGCGCAAGCCACGCATCGGGCCCGAGCGCATCCAGCTCCATTCGATCCTCGCGCTGGTGACCGAACGTGGCACGCGCCATCAAGCTGCGTCGCAGCCCAGCTTCCCCGAGATCCAGGGACGATGTCTGCGGATTCCATAGCTCCGGCGACTCGCCGGCCGAGCCTCCCCTCGGCTCTGCCACACTTCGCTTGGCGAAACTCGATCGGCTCGCTTGCTGCAACCCCATGGGTCTACTCCCCTCGGCTAGGTGAATCGAAGTCCGAGGTCGAACACTTCGACCACCGCGACTGCCGGGGTTTATAGGGCTATGGGAATGCGGCCCAGCTCATGGGCCGAGCCTCATGAGATGCGGGTCATCCTACTTCGAGGCGCGACGCGTGCGTGAGGCGCTCCTACGCGCGATGCATGCGCGCGAGTGCCTCGCTTTCGCACCGATCACTGCCGAGAAGCGAGTCCGATTTTCTCTGCCCTAAGCCAGAATTCACGCCACGTGCGTCGCTTGAGCGGGCGCGTAACGGGTTCCGACTCACGAACGTTGAAGAACGGACCGAGCGCAGCAAGCATCGAGTCGCAGTCCATCCCAAACGGCGGACCGCTCTCTTCCGCTGGCTTTCCCACGGGGAACACGAGCGCCGCGTACTGGCCGCCCGGCTTCACAAGCTCTGCAGCTTTGACGCCCCACTCGGCCCGCTCGGCCGGCTGGATCGCGCAGAAGAACGTGTGATCCCAAACCAGATCGAACGGCTCCGCCGCGTCCAACCGAATGGCGTCGGCGACCAGGAACCGGCCGCCGAGCCGCTCGAGCTTCGGCGCGACCTGGTGTTCGAGACTGCCCACGAAATCCACGGCCGTCACTTGCCAGCCGCGACGCGCGAGCGCGATCGCATCGTGTCCCCAGCCTGCGCCGGGGACGAGCGCGGTCGCGCCTTCATGGGGAGGGGCTAAGCGCCCGTCTTGGAGACGAAGCGAGAGCTCGGGATGGGGAGAGCCAAGATCCCAAGGAGTGTCCGCAGCGGCGTAGCGCGCGGCCCACTCCTCGTCGGTCTTGCGGTCCGAAGGGACTTCACGATTGGAGGGGGGACGGTCTTGCACGCCCTTACGGTCCCAACTGCGGGCCATTGCCGCAAGGATGGGCCGGTCCGTTCTCCACCGGGCGAAACATGTCACATTTTGAGCGAGAGGGTCCGCCCCCCTGTCCTGCGGGCCACGGAGGCCCACGCGCGCTGCAAATGGAGGGGGGCGTCGAGCAGAACGAAGTCGAAGATCACGGGTCGGAAACGAGTCTCTTCGACGAACAGGTCCCCCATCAAGTGGACGTTCGAACGCACACCGCCCGTTGGAGCTCCGTCGGTGAGAATGATCAGGCGATCCACCTCGCCCGATGCCAAGGCCACGTGAACTGCGTCGTAGAGATTTCCTTGGCCCCTCATCTTCGCCTTAGAAAAGAACCGCTTGGCGCGCGTGACCTCCCGACGCGTGGCCGGGACATTTCCATCGGCGTAGGGGTGCGGCGTTGCCGTGAACGGGATCAATGCGAAGCGGCTTGTCGGGTCCAACTGATCGAGCAGGCGATCCATCTCGGGGTCGAGGAGGTCCTTGCGGCAGCTTCCGTCTTCACGCTGGTGCCAAAGCGAACCAGAGAAGTCCACGAGGAACGCCACGCGGTCACTCATCGGGGCCAAGCGCGAGAGGGTGGCTGCGGAGGCGCCTTTCGGGTCGGCGATCGCTTCCCCAGGCCTGTCCCCGTCCGGCGGGGGTGCGCTCCAGTCCTCCGGCAGCGCCCGGATCCCGTGGACCCAGGCCTCGACGCGCTCACGGTGCTTCCACCCCGTCATGCCCTGGAGCGTGGCGACGATGCGATCGCGAAGGGCCGGCCTGGGCTCCTCCCCCAGCCGCTCGGCCAAGCGGTGGAGATCCCCCGGAGCCGGCCCTGTTCGCGGGAAGAGCCGGATCGCCATGGCACGGACCTTGGGATCCCCGTGGGACAGCGCGCGAACCACGGCGCCTATGGCAGCGGCCCCCGCCCCGGTGGCAGCGACGACCTCGGCGCGAAGAACCGCGCAGGTCGTCTCCGGCCCCCGGAGCTTGGCCAGCTGATCCCGGCGCTCCACAAAGGCAGCGGGATCCAGCTGGACGAGTGCGGCCACCGCACGGGCCCGCACCGGGTCCGCCACCCCCGAGCGGAAGTGGCGATCCAGAGCCTCAACCAGCTCGGCTGGATCTGCGCCTAGGGCGCCGCGGACAGCAAGCCGCTCCACCGACCAGAGCAGAGCGCCTGACATGTCCGGGTCGCGGCGGTCGATGCGTCGAATCAACGCCTCGCCGTCCACTGGCCCGCCCATGCGCCCGAACGCCTCCGCCACCCGCAGCCGAACCATCGGGTCCGGGGAGCGCAGCCCTGCGCGCCCGGTGAGTTCACGCTGAAGGCGCTGGGTGCCCAAAGAGGCTTCGAAGACGGGCAGCTGGAGCTGCGCCTCGTCCGCTGCCTCGGCCTCCTCATTGGCCAGGGCCTCCACCACGAGCTGAAACGCCTTGCTGCCCCCGATTCCAGCGAGCTTCGCCACGGCGCGGCGACGTCGCGCGCTGTCTGGCGAGCGGAGATCCCCCTTGAGTTCCTTGAGCCGCCTGGCGGGGGACGCCTTGATCTCTCGCTCGCCGGCACGGATCGCCCCGGACCACCCGCCCGTCGAGGCCCCGTGGGCCACCGCCCGCGCTCCGCCGATCCACACGATCCCGAGCACAACCATCAACGGGATCAAGCCCGCATATCCACCCTTCTTCACCTGGCTACCTCCGCCACTCTGGCCGTGTCCCCGTGTCCAGAGTGGAGCTGCAGTCAGACTCCGGCCACGAAGGCGAACGTTTGGGGGCCGCGAAGGTTGCTCTGAGAGCCTCAACCTCGATGATGCTCTTGGACTTAGGACCCCTGCCACCCATGCGCCACACTGACGAGCCCCCCATCGGCCCTATCGCACTCTCTCTCTCAGGTGGAGGATTCCGCGCCGCGGGGTTCCACCTCGGGGTCCTCACCGCCCTGCAGCGAGTGAACCTCCTCTCCCAGGTGCGAGTGCTCTCCACGGCCTCCGGGGGAAGCCTCGTGGGAGCCCGGTGGCTCCTGGGCCTCGCCCGGGACGAACCCTTCGAAGAGACCCACTACGAGCTCAGCCGGTACCTCCTCGAGGCACAGCCGCTCCGCCAGGCCGTTCGCCGGGCGGCCAAGGAGCGCATCACGCTGACCCAGGGATTCGCCGAGGTGTTGGAGGACTCCCTGTTCGACGACTCGCGCTTCTCGTCGGCCACGCTTCGCGAGATTCTCGAGTCGCGGACTCACATCGAAGAGGGCAGCTTCAACGCAACGGTGGGGCGCACCGGACAGCCGTTCCGATTTACGTTCAGCCGTGGCAACAGCGCGCGCATCGGCAACCAGAACCGCCACCTGCCGCGCAAGGTTGCGCAGCATCTTCGCATGTCCGACATCGTCGCGGCCTCGGCGGCGTTCCCCGGTGCCTTCGAGCCCATGGTGATGCCCAACGACTTCACCTTCCCCGACGCAGAGCTCGCGGGCGCGGCGGTGGAGGAGTTCACGGGCGGAGCCCAAGGGCTCGTGGACGGCGGGGTCTACGACAACCAGAGCATCAGCGCGATGCTGCTGGCCGCCAAGCGCTTCGACAACAGCCCTAGCCCAGAGAACATCGATCTCTTCCTCGTGTCCGATGCCGAGCGCAAGCTCGAGGCCCCGGTCGCGCGCATCCCCAGGAAGAAAAGAAGGTGGATCCCCATGCTGCGCATCTGGCACCTCTCGGTGCTGTCGTGGCTCGCCGTGCTCGGAGCCGGCGCGTCCATCTACCTCATCTGGCAGAAGGTCCTGGCCGAGCGGGCCATCCACGATTTTCGCTGGCCGAACGACGCGATCGCCTTTGGCGTTCCAATCGTGGTGGCCGTCGTCCTCATCCTCGTCATCCTGTACGCGCGCCTCGTCCTGGCCAAGACGATGCGGCCCATCAAGGCCCACGTGGGCAACAAGGCGTGGCGCTCCATCAAGCGCCTCCGCGTGCGGGACGCGGTTGAGGCCATTCAAACCCGCGCCACGACCCTTGAGGGCGTCGCCGCTTACGCCTTCCCCCAGCGCGTGCGCTCCCTTGTGTACCAGTCGGTCTGGGGCAACAGCCTGCTCAAGGGCAGGCGCGTCGCGTGCCACGTCTACGAGCTATTGGGCGACAGCTTCAAGCACGTCGACGGTCTGTACGACCCGAAGCCTAGTCTGCTCCAGTGCATCAAGCGTGCGTCGAGGCTGCCCACCGGCCTGGAGCTGAGCGCGCCCGATGAGCTGGACGACCTCCAGGTCACAGGCCAAGCGACAGCCATCGCCAACCTCATCGAATTCCTCGAGGGGACCCACGGGCGCGTGCGCTCGAAGTGGCCCCTCGAAGTCCTGGAGCTCGACGGTCTCCTGCGCGAGGACTGGGAGGCGATCAACGCCGGCGGGAAGCCGCTGCGGCCCCGCGGAGCCGAGACCGGTCGCAGGTAGCGTCCCCTATTCGCCAGCGCTGGCGGGCACCGCGGCGTCCGAGGCCTTCAGCTCCTTGAGCGGCTTGTCGGCGAGGTACACCGTGGAGACCGCGACCGCCACGAGCACGGCGGCCACAAAGGAAAGGACTCCGCCCTTCCCTGGCTTGCGGTAGGCCATGCCCGCCATGCCGGACAGCACGAGCCAGCAACCGATCTTGATGAACACCCAGGGCGCCCACTCGTACTGCAGTCGGGCCATGAGCCCGAAGCCTCCGACGAGCATCACGAGGCTCAGGATGCCCGTCAGCGCAAGGGTTCGCTTCCGGGTCTCCGGCGTGGGCGCGGCGAAGGCGGCGAAGGTGAGCGCCGTCAGAAGGAAGCCGCTGAGGACGTGCAGGATGTAGTAGACGGTCATGCTCATGGTGGGTGCGTGTGGGGCTGGGGCGGCAAGGTCGCCGGCGGGCATGGTAAACGCAAGGCACCAGGGGACCGGGGCGCGATTTAGGAGGATTCCAAAGCGTGGCCAATAGGGCTCTGCAACCCGGATCTGTAGAGTCAGCCCCATGGCCCTTCCCCCACGCAGCGACTCGGAGCCCGAGGCTGCACCCTCTTCTGCACCCTCTTCTGGTCCCCCCCCGGGGACGTCTGCCGCGAGCAAGTCCTCCGTCCAACAAGGGATGGGGCATCTTCGACTCGGCTGGTGGCTCGCCGCCGGGGTGGCATTGGCGGCTCGGCTGCTGCAACCGCAACTCTTCGACGCGTTCGATGGGTCGCGCTTTGTGCCGTCCACCTCCGTCCTTGCGCTGCTCTTCGGCATGGTGGCCGGGGGCCTGCCCGGGCTTCGTGCGCGCCTGGCTTCGACGATGAAGACCGTGTCGAAGCAGGCCATCCCGATCGCGATCGTCGCCATTGGGTTCGGCCTCGATCTCGAACCACTCCTCGCCTCCGGGCAGCTCGGGGTCAGCGTCGGCCTCGTACTCGTCGGCATGGCGGTCGCCTTTGGTGCATCGATGCTGTTCGGCAAGCTCTTCGGGCTCGACCCGCGAGCGTCCATGCTGCTCGGCGCGGGCACCGCGGTTTGCGGCAACAGCGCCATTATGGCCGTGGCCCCCACGGTGGACGCCAAGGAAGAGGACCTCGGCCTCTCGATTGGCGTGATCAACCTCTTGGGCGTGCTCATGGTCATTGCCCTGCCCCCCGCTGTGAGCAGCTTCGGGGTCACGAACGCCGAGGGCGGGGCCCTCGCTGGGCTCACCGTGCACGCCGTGCCCCAGGCGATCGCGACGGGGGAAGCCTTCGGCGCGGAGGCCACCGTGCTTGCGACGGTGTTCAAGCTGCTCCGCGTGGTCATGCTGGCGCCGGTCGTCTTCCTCTTGGCGTTCGTGCTGCGCCGCGTGCGAGGAGAAGGGGACATTCAAAAGAAGAAGGCCGGCCTTCCCTGGTTCGTTCTGCTCTTCGTTGTAGCCGCAGTGATCCGCGCCCTCGGGCCCCTGGACACCGACTTGAAGCTGGGCGTGGAGAGCAAGCCGATCTGGAGCTGGATTCAGCTCGCGGGCAAGTTCCTCTTGGGCGTCGCCCTCGCGGCGATCGGCATGAGCCTCGACATCAAGACCCTGATTCGCGTGGGGCCCCGAGTCCTCCTCGCAGGTACCTGCGCGGTGGTCGCGATGGTCGCCGCGCTCGTCCCGTTGGTTCGGTGGCTCCTGTAGCGTCAGTCCCTTGGGCTCCTCACGCGTCTCCATCCCCGCGCGCGCGCTCCTGTGCGCACTGCTCGTGCCCAGTGCGGCCGGGCAGATCTCATCGGGAGCGAGGAACGAAGCCATGGGCGGCGCCGGGGTCGCGTCCGCGATGCCGACGACGGCAGCCTTCGTGAACCCAGCTCTCACCCGGTTCCGCGACGAAGCGACCGGCGTGTCCGTCGTCGCGCCGTTCCTCACGGCGAGCACCCGCGACCCGGACGAGCTCTTGGACGCCCTCGATGAATTCCAGACCACGCTCGACACTCTGGACGCCCTCGTGGCCGCGAGCGACCCGGCGGCGGCGACGCTACGGCCCTTCGCCGCAAGCCAGCTCGCCGGCCTGAACGACAAGGCGATCGACGCGGCGGCGGACACCGGCATCGCATTCCTCATTCCCACGGTCAACTACACCGTGACGCTCTCCGCCCGAACCCGCGTCGACGCACGCGCCATTCCGTTCATCGATCCCACGGACGTCGCCACGATCAGCGATCTCACCAGCACCTCCGCCGATCTCGACAGCCTTACTTCCGACGCGGCGGTCGTCGGCACGTCCGTCACGGAGTTCGGCGCGACCTTCGCCATCGAAGGCGAGCTCAACGGACACAGGATCTCCGCGGGCGTCACCCCCAAGGCCCAGTGGCTCGAGACCTACAACTACGCCGTCGGCGTTTCGAACTTCGAAGACGGCAGCGTCCTCGACGAGTTCCGGAGCGCCCCCTACCGCAACAACTTCACCGACTACAACCTCGACCTCGGCGTCGCCTACGAGCTTCAACCAGGGGCGACCGTCGGGCTGGCGGCGCTGAACGTCCTGCGCGATAGCTACACGACCGTGAACTTCGCCGGACGGGAGTTCACCTACTGGATTGAGCCGCGGCCGACCGTGGGGATCGCGCTGAACCAGATCGGCTTCACGTTCACCGCGGACCTGGACCTCATCAAGACCACCAGGTTTCGCGGCGTCGGGGACTCGCAGTTCATCCGCATGGGCTTCGAGTACGACGCCCTGGGATGGGGCCAGCTCCGCGCAGGGTTCAGCCACGACTTCGGAAATACCATCCAAGATGTGTTCACCTTCGGCCTCGGCGTGTCTCCGGCGGAGACGGTCCGCCTGGATCTCGCGGGCCAGCTGGGAAACAACTCACTGGGTGCGGGGCTGCAGCTGTCCTTGACGCTGTAGCAGTCCAGGCCTCCCGACCTCAAGTGGTGTAGCTTTCGTTGAAAGCGCGCCTTGATCGGCGCGTCTGCCCGTACGTCGCTCTCTTTACGGGACGTGTCCCCAGCATCGAAGTAAGCTCGACGGCCTCCCCCACACTGCCATGGCTAGAAATTCCCATTCCCGCTCCGCTCTCGGCGTCGTGGTCACTGCCGCCTGGGCCATGATGGCGTCCTGCGCGTCGGAACCGACCGCACAGGCCCCCGCGACACCGACTCCCGGCACTGCCCATATGAACGCCGCCAACGGTCGCTCGAACCCGACACCTGTCGGGGCCGCACCCGTCGCAGAAGTCCGACCGAAGGACCTGGTGGCCCACGGGGAGACTCGCGTTGACAACTACTATTGGATGCGCGAGCGAACCAGCCCAGCCGTCCTCCAGTACCTCGAGGAAGAGAACGAGTACGCGAAGAAGAACCTCGCGCTCACGGGAACGCTCCAGGAAGACCTCTTCGGAGAATTCGTCGAGCGGCTGCAAGAGGACGATATGACCGTCCCCGTCCGGTCCGGCCCCTTCGAGTACTACTCAAGGACTTTCGCGGGCAAGCCCCACCCCGTCCACTACCGCAAGCCCGTCGGAGGCGCGGGGGAAGGGGTCGTCCTCTTCGACGCCAATCAACTCAGCCAAGGGAGCGGATTCTTCAGCCTTGGCGCGCGCGTCCCCTCAGACGATCACTCGAAGATCGCATACGCCGTCGATCGTGTCGGAAGGCGGCTCTACGACATCGAAGTCAAGAACGTGACGCGGGGCGACATCAACCGTGGGATCTCGGGAACGTCCGGAAGCTTCGAATGGTCGAAGCGGGGGGACTACCTCTTCTACGTCAAGCGGGACCCCGAGACGCTGCGCTCATTCCAGGTCTGGCGCCACCAGTCCAACACGCCCCCGCGAATGGACAAGCTCGTCTTTGAAGAGAAAGACGAGACGTTCTCCTGTGGCCTCAGGCGCTCGCGTTCGGGTGAATACCTGATGATCGAGTCGCACCAGACCTTGACGACCGAGACGCGATGGCTGCGAGCGGATGACCCCACCGGTGAGTGGAAGGTCTTCCTTCCGCGCGAAACTGGGCACGAGTACCACGTGAGCCCGGTGGGCGAACGGCTCTACATTCGCACGAACAAGGGCGCTGAGAACTTTCGACTCGTGATTGCGCCGCTGGAGGCGCCGGAGCGCTGGACCAACGTCCTCAGGCATCGCGCCGATACGCTGCTGATGGGCGTCGACGTCTTCGACAAGCATCTCGTCACCCGCGAGAGGCGAGGCGGACTCGTCCGCATGTTCATCCACCCCACCACCATCGAAGCGGGCTTTCAGTCGTTTGAGATCCCATTCGATGACCCAGCCTACGACGTTTCCCTAACGGGCAACAAGGAGTTCGCGACACGCAAGGTTCGCTACGAGTACAGCTCGATGAACCAACCGACGTCGATCATTGAGTACGACCTCGACAGCAACGGGGCGAACGTCTTGAAGGTTGAGAAGGTGGGTGGCGGTTTTGATTCCGCAAACTACGTTTCGGAACGGATCTTTGCGGAGGCCCCCGACGGTGCGCAAATCCCCGTTTCCATGGTCTACCGCAAGGACCGAGCGGACGGTCCCGGGCCACTCTTGCTCTACGGCTACGGCTCGTACGGCTTCAGCATGGACGTCGGTTTCAACAGAACCGTGATCTCGCTCCTCGACCGCGGCTTCGTGTACGCGATCGCCCATGTGCGCGGAGGTCAAGAGCTCGGCCGTGCTTGGTACGACTACGGGAAGCTCTCCCACAAGATGAATACGTTCACCGACTTCATCGCGTGCGGCGAGCACCTCGTGGGCCAAGGACTGACAGAGCCGGGCCAGCTCTACGGGATCGGCGGGAGCGCCGGGGGTCTGCTCATGGGCGCGGTGGCGAACATGCGCCCCGACCTCTTTCACGGAATGATCGCGGCGGTCCCCTTCGTCGACGTGGTCACGACCATGCTCGACGAGACGATCCCTCTGACGACCTTCGAGTACGACGAGTGGGGCAACCCCAACGAAGAGGACGCGTACCGGACGATGCTCGCGTACTCCCCCTACGACCAGGTGGGAGCCCACGCGTACCCCAATATGCTAGTCACAACAGGCTTCCACGACAGCCAAGTGCAGTATTGGGAACCAGCGAAATGGGTCGCCAAGCTGCGGGCCACCATGACCGGCGACTCGGTCGTGCTCTTCGACTGCGAGATGGATGCTGGGCACGGAGGCGTGTCGGGCCGCTACGACCAGCTCCGCAAACGGGCCCAGAGCTACGCCTTCCTGCTTTGGCTCCAAGAGGCGCGATAGGTTGTCCCAAATCGCGAAGCTGCCGCAAATAGCCCCCCCGGGTGGCGTATTGGCACAGTGCGGCGGATTGGCGAGCTAACGGAACCCGTTAGATCTTGCCAGCGTCCCTTGAGGGGTGGAGACTTCAGGGTGGCTCCAGAACGCTGGAACACCCCGCCGCCGGCTCCCTCCCGGCAGGGGCTTCGTCGCCAATCACGTTTCTCTCATCTTCTCGTTCACGGCGAGCATTCTTCTGAATCCCATCAGACCGATGCAGGCCACAAGGAAATACGCATGACGCGAGTAATTCTCACACTCGGCGCGGCCGCCATCGGCGCGCTCGCAATCCCCGCCCAGGCAGCCGCCGCGCAAGGCTGCTCCAACCCTGTGAGCGGCCCTGACGTGATCGTGGGCTCGATCCCCAACGCGAGCACCTTCGGCACCGTGGGCAACATGAGCGCCTACTCCCTGGGCACGACCTCGTGCAACGTGGGCGATCAGGAGCTCCTCTGGATTGCTGGCAACAACCAGCACCCGGTCATCGGCCAGAACATCTACCGCATGGAGAACGGTCGCTTCGAGCAGGTCGGCCTTGGCTGGCTCAAGCACGGATTCACGGCACTCCAGCAGAACCTCTGCTGCAGCTGCAACAGCTCGGGCACCGGCACTCGCCTCGGTGTGGGCTGCTCCGACCCCTACGGTTCGGGCCTCAACGGCAGCCAAAGCGGCCTCGGCCCGCGCTCCCAGGTCAACGCCTTCACCGGCGCCTTCCCCTACCCGTTCCAGGCCCAGGGCCAGTCCGGTGACCGCGTATACAAGCGTATCCAGGTGCCGACGGACGACGTCAATCCGACGCTGCACCCGAACGCCCAGTACTTCGGCGAGGCACAGTACGTCGCCCCCGATGACTCGGCGGCAGGCAACGGCTTCAACAGCGTGTCCTACGTCCCGCTGAACCGCTCGAACAGCACCACCCAGGGCGCTTACCGCCTCAACCCGGTGGGCGGCGCTACCGTCCGCGAGCTTTGCGCCATCCGCGGCTGGGAAGCCGCTGACTCCCGCGTCGTAGCCCAGGACATCTTCGTCCCCGGCGAGGGCATGTTCGTCGCAGGCAGCAACGTCATCGACAACGGCGACGGCACCTGGCAGTACGAGTACGCCATCTTCAACAACAACAGCGACCTCTCCGGCCAGAGCTTCACGGTTCCGTTCGGCATGGGCACGATCGCCGCGAACGTAGGCATGTCCTTCCCGATGTACCACTCGGGCGAGCCCTACACGAACCTCCCGTGGACCGCGACGGTCACCCCAACGGGCGTCACCTGGAGCACGGACACCTACGCCCAAGACCAGAACGCGAACGCGCTCCGCTGGGGCACCACCTACAGCTTCTGGTTCACCTCGGACGCGCCCCCCATCACCGCCAACGTGACGCTCGGGCTCTTCAAGCCGGGCGGCCCTGGCGACCAAACGGCGGCCCTGCAGGTCCCCGGCGACGGTCTCGGCAACAGCATCTTCGCCCAGAACTACTGCATGGCGAACGCGAACTCGACCGGCGGCACGGGCGTGACCTCCGTTGACAACGTGGACCTGATGGCGCGCTCGATGGATCTGACGGCTTCCGGCCTTCCGACCAACGCGTTCGGCTTCTTCATCACGTCGACCACCCAGGCGTTTGTGATGAACCCCGGCGGCAGCGCTGGCAACCTGTGCCTCGGCGGCAGCATCGGCCGTGGCGTCGGTGGCGGCGTTCAAAGCTCGGGCGCCCTGGGCGCCTTCACCGGCACCGTCGATCTCGACATGATCCCGACGCCGGCCGCTGGCAATGTCGCGGTCCAGCCGGGCGAAACGCGCTACTTCCAGGCTTGGCACCGGGACTCCCTCCTCGGGATCCCCGTGTCGAACTTCACGAACGGTCTGCGGATTACGTTCCCCTGATCCGACGAGCGGGCCCGGCCCGCGGCTCTCTCCCAAAATCCAGCTCCGGGCGCCCCCTTGGCGTCCCGGAGCTTTCTCTACCCTTTCCTAGCTGGCTCCGATTGGCCCAACCGTTGGTCCGTGGCGCCCCTCTCCCCTTGATTCTTCATTGATGCGAGTTCTCTCTTCTCTCAGCGCTGCCGCATGTAGCGCGATCATTCTGTCGGGGCTGGCAGCTGCTCAGTCCAGCGACGAGTGCTCCAATGCCACCGCGGCGTCGGGCTACGGCTCGTTCAGCTTCAATAACGCAAGCGCAACGACCAGCAACAACGGCACCCCCTGCGGCCAGATCGGTCGCGACATCTGGTTCGCTTGGACCGCCCCCGTCACCGAGAACGCCGAGCTCTCGACGTGTGGCGGAGCTAGCTTCGACACGGTCCTCGCCGTGTACGGCGGCAGCTGCGGTTCGCTCTCGCTGCTCGACTGCAACGACGACGACTGCAGTCTTCGTTCGAGCGTCGACTTCAGCGCCATGGCGGGTACGACCTACTACCTGCGCGTTGGCTCCTACAACGGAGGCCAGGGCGGCGCAGGCACCTTCACCGCTGCCGCTGCTGGCGCCAGCACGGGCGGCTGCATGAACCCCTCAACGGGCGCCGACGTGATCGTCGGTGAGATCCCGAGCGCGTCCACCTACGGCGCTGTGGGCGGCATGAGCGCTTACTCCCTCGGCACGACCTCGTGCAACGTGGGCGACCAAGAGCTCCTCTGGATCGCTGGCAACAACCAGCACCCGGTCATCGGTCAGAACATCTACCGCATCGAGGACGGCCGCTTCGAGCAGGTTGGCCTCGGCTGGCTCAAGCACGGCTTCACCGCCCTCCAGCAGGACCTCTGCTGCGACTGCGATAGCTCCGGCACGGGCACCCGCCTCGGCGTCGGCTGCTCGGACCCCTATGGTTCGGGCCTCAACGGCAGCCAGAGCGGCCTCGGCCCGCGTCACCAAGTGAACGCCTTCACCGGCGACTTCCCTTACCCGTTCCAGGCCCAGGGCCAGACGGGCGACTCGGTGTACAAGCGCATCCAGGTTCCCGTGAGCGAGGTCAACCCGGCTAACCACCCGAACGCTGTGTACCTCGGCGAGGCTCAGTACGTCACCCCCGACGACTCGGCCGCCGGTAACGGCGCGAACAGTGTTTCCTACTGCGAGCTCAGCCGCCCGGGTAGCACGAGCGGTGGTTCCTACCGCCTGAACGTGGTGAACGGTTCGACCGTCCAAGAGCAGTGCGCCATCCGCGGCTGGGAAGCTGCTGACCCCACGGTCGTCGTCGAGGACATCCAGGTCCCCGGTGAGGGTGTGTTCTGCGCAGGCAGCAACGCCATCGACAACGGTGACGGCACCTGGCGCTACGAGTACGCGGTCTTCAACAACAACAGTGACCTCTCCGGCCAGAGCTTCTCGGTTCCGTTCGGCGCTGGCGCGTCGATCACGAACGTTGGCATGTCTTTCCCGATGTACCACTCGGGCGAGCCGTACACCAACATTCCGTGGAACGGCGTTGTGAACGGCAACACCGTGACCTGGAGCACCGAGACCTTCGCTCAGAACAACGACGCTAACGCACTCCGTTGGGGCACGACCTACAGCTTCTGGTTCACGGCGAACGCAGCTCCGACGACGGTGACTGCGACGCTCGGCCTCTTCAAGCCGGGTAACCCCGGCGACCAGTCCGTGGCTCTCATCGGTCCCGACGGCGGCGCCGGCGGCCCGATCATCGCGAACTACTGCACGGCGAACTCGAACTCGACCGGCCTCACCACGGCCATCGTCGCTTCGAACGTCGACCTCACGGCCCGCACCATGGACCTCGACGCCATGAACATGCCGACGAACGCGTTCGGCTTCTTCATCACGTCGCTCCAGGACGGCTTCGTCGCCAACCCCGGCGGCAGCGCTGGTAACCTCTGCGTCGTCGGCAACATTGGCCGCGGCGTCGGCGGTGGCGTCCTTAGCTCGGGTTCGACCGGTTCCTTCACGGGCCTCGTCGACCTCGACATGATCCCGACCCCGACCGGCAACACCTCGGTGATGGCAGGCGAGACGCGCTACTTCCAGGCTTGGCACCGCGATGCCATCCTCGGATTCGCCACGTCGAACTTCTCGGACGGCGTCCGCGTGACGTTCCCGTAGTGGAGAACTGCTGTGGGAACTGAGGCCTAACGGCCTCGC
>CALHGQ010000430.1 GCA_938030175.1 uncultured bacterium
TAAGGTGACTTTGCCCTCCGAGTCAGCCGTGAATTCGGTCTCTTGTGGGCCGTCTGGGGAGCCTCTTGTGTCGCTGGGGCGTCGCGCGTAGAACCGATGCTCGGGGATGACCACGGCGCCAGCCGCCGGGTCCGGCAGCCCGATGACCTGAATCTCGACGGTCGATCGCTGTGCGATCGGGCCCCGGTCACGGACCTCGATTTCGTCGCGCTGGCGGGTTTCGACGGCTGCGCTGACCGGGTCTGGCGAGTCAGTCACGTCAGCCAGATCGAGCGTCGGGTCGACCGTCTCTTGCAGGCCTGCGCGGCCCTCCAGCGCTAGCACGGATGGTGAATCGAGGCTCCTGTCGAGCATCAGCAGTCCGGCCGCGGCCAGCCCCGCAAGCCCCGTGACCACCAAGCCGGTTGTCGCTCGTCCCATGGCCCAAGCTTAGACCAGAAGGGGAAGATGCGCTGCTTCCCGCCCTGCTATCCTCGCCGCCAGCATGGCACTGAAAGCGACGACTTACTGGGACTACATCAACGTCGAGGACCTTCTCTCACTCCAGAGCGGGCTCGAGGAAACCGACGAGGGGCTCGCCAACGAGGAGGTGCTCTTCGTCACCGTGCACCAGGTGTACGAGCTGTGGTTCAAGATCGTTCTGCGTGAGCTGACGAGTGCACGCGATCTATTCACCGCGCCGCGCGTTGCCGAGCAGGAGCTCTCCGGCGTGGTAGAGCGGCTGCGCCGCATTGCGACGATCTTCCGTGTGGCGACCGAGCACTTCGCGGTGGTCGAGACCATTGGAACGCGCGCGTACCTGGCGTTCCGCGACAAGCTCATGCCCGCGAGCGGATTCCAGAGCGCACAGCTGCGGCAGATCGAGATCATGTTCGGGCTCGCCGAGTCGGAGCGCATCTCCCTTGGTCCGCCGGGCAGTCACCTGACGGCGCTCCACAAGCCAGGCGGCGGTTCGAGTCCTGCGCTGAGGAGAGTGGAGGCGACCCTTGAGGACACGCCGACGTTTAAGACGGCGCTGGAGAACTGGCTGGCGCGTACCCCCATCGATGCCCTCCGCGCAGAGAACGGCGACGTTGAAGCCGACATGGACGGCTTCGTCGAGCGCTACCTTGAAGCCCACGGCCTCGTTGTCCGCCGTAGCCGCGACCACGCCCAGGGGGTCGCCGACGGCGTAAGCGACCAGCCGGACAAGGAGCGGGCGCGATTGAATGCCGTCTACGAGAAGGAGCGCGCAGGCGTTGAAGCCTTCCTTCGGCCCGGCGTCACGGACGAAGAGAAGCGTGTGGGGCAGGTGCGCGCCGCCATCCTCTTCCTCGAAACCTACCGGGAGCTGCCGCTCTTGGCTTGGCCCCGTGAGGTCATGGCCGCCGTACTCGAAGTGGAACAGTCCTTTGTGATCTTCCGTCAGCGCCACGCACGCATGGTCGAGCGCGTGATCGGGCGCAGGACCGGTACGGGCGGCAGTGCAGGCGTCGCCTACCTCGACCAGACGGCCCTTGAGTACCGGATCTTCCGGGACCTGTGGGCCGTGAGGACCATGTTGCTTCCAGAGGATGCGACCCCGAGCCTCAGGGACGAGGGCTTCTATGAGTTCGGAGCCGAGGGCTGAGCCCATCCTCTCAGCGGAATCCTTCGCCTTCCCCAACACGATCTTTATGTTCAGGTTCTAGTGTTCGCGTCGAACAGAAGCTCCGACGGCGCACCCGCCCTCAGCGGGTGCTGGCCACGGAGAGCCTCCTCTTGCGAGCGGCACGACCCCCATGGCTAAGGAATCAGTACTCATCGTCGAAGACGACCCCGACATCGTCGAGCTGCTCCAGTACACGTTGGAGCGGGAGGGCTACCCCGTTCTTGTTGCACTGAACGGCGAGAAGGGCCTCTCGGAGGCCCAGCGTCGACGCCCCGGATTGATCCTTCTTGATCTCATGCTGCCGGGCCTCGACGGCCTGGAAGTCTGCAAGGCCCTGAAGTCCGACGACTCCACCAAGAGCATCCCCGTGGTCATGCTGACGGCGAAGGGGGAGGAGAGCGACGTGGTCCTCGGGCTTGAGTTCGGAGCTGACGACTACGTTCGCAAGCCCTTCAGCCCCCGCGAGCTCGTCGCGCGGATCCGCGCGGTCCTCCGGCGCGGCAACAGCGTCGTCGAGGCGAAGACGCGCATCGAGTCCGGCGGCATCGTTCTGGACCGCGAGCGCCACGAGGTCGAAGTCGACGGTTCGCTCATCGAACTGACCCGCTCCGAATTCCGCCTCATGTGGACACTCGCGAAGCATCCTGGTCGCGTTTACGCCCGTGAAGAACTCGTTGAGCGCCTCACGGACGGCGAGGTGGTCATCCTCGACCGGAACATCGACGTGCACGTTAGCTCGATCCGCAAGAAGCTCGGTGATCTCGGGGGAGTCATCGGAACGGTGCGCGGCGTCGGCTACAAGTGGGTCGAGGGTCAGCGCGCCAGCTGAGCCAACCAGCTGGGCCCTTGCACCAGCAAGGCCCGCGCCGCGGGACATCGATTCCGCCAGGAGCGCACCGGAGGTTTCGAGCGAAGTCTCCCGCATGCTGTATCCTCAGCCGCGTGAACCGTTCCAACGTCATCGCCCGAAGCATGAGCATGCTCCTTGTCGGCACTGCTTTTCTCGCGGTCGACGTGACCCGCGGAAGCTGGACCACGCAGTCGGTTCGAGATAGCCAGGGAACTGAGCTCTCAAGCACGCGCGGGTTCCGCTATGACCTGGTTCCGGATGAAGTCGGCCACTTACTCTTCATCGCCTGTTTCTTTGCGTTCTTCCGCCTTTGCCAGGGCGCCGCGAAGAAGTGGTTCTTGGTTCTTATTCCTCTGCAGTTGGTCGGCCTAGTGGGGGCCGTTCTCGACCACTTCATCGTCGGGCACAAGCCATTGGCGACCCTGTCCTCCGACTGGGTCGGAAGCCTGAACTCGGTCCTCTACATGGCCGTCGGCTGGCCGTTCATGCTGGCGTGCCGAGAGTTGGGCCTTCGAACGAGCGAGGTCCGGTGGAGGCGGTTCGCGCTTTGGATGACTGCGCTCGTCTTGCTCCCGTTCGTCGTGGCCATCTTGCTATCCGCCTTCGGAGAGAGCGAGCAGCCCCTCAACCTCTCGCCGAACGTGCAAGTGGCCATCCCGGTGGTCTTCGTCTTGGGAGGCCTGACTCTTTTCCTTTGGGGATCGGCGTGCCTCGGGACACGATCCGAAGCACGCTCAGGCCGAGCAGGTGCGACCCCCAGTGGGCAGCCCAGCGGTCAGCCCGGCGAGCCGCACCCCGGCGACTCGTAGCGTACCCGCCGGGGCGCGCGTCCGCCCGTCATGGCGGCCCCTCACTTCGGATGTCAGCGGCTCCGAACGGGCCGACCTATTCACGCTCGGCGAGCTGGGCCGCGAACTCGCCGAAGGCAGAGCCTTTCGGTGCGCCGAGCTTCACCTTGGAGACGACGATTTGCTTGGACTCAGACTCCAAGAGGTAGAGGAAGTTCGCCACCTGTACCGCGGTGACCGGGACGAGCTTGCCGTTCTTGGCGGCGCGTTTGGACCGGACTGTCCAGCGACTGCCGCGGGACTTGGCCTCCCCGGGCGCGGTCGAGGTCTGGAGCGACAAGGGCGCGAGGCCCACGTGGTCCCGGGCTGCGATGGCCCGGACGTAGGGCCCCACTGCGCTCTTGAAGGAGGCCTCAACGGTCGCTGTCTTCGGAGCTTGGCGCACGGAGGTCACTTTGCCGATTGCCTCCGCAGGAATGGCTACTTTGATCGTCGTGCGATAGGCGTTGGCGAACCCCTTTTCGTGCGCCGGGCGGAACTTCATCCGGGTCAGGGCTCCCACGGTGGCCATGTAACCGAGGTCCGGGGCGTCCGTGACTTGGGCTCTCTCGTCCAGCGCCTTTTCGAAGGCCTTCATGCTGGCCTTGGCGGCGTCCGCGTCGACTCCCTGGAGGCGCAGGTCCATTTCGATGAGGACGTGGGGGCCAATCTTGCGCCCCTTGGCCAGGGATTCAGCGGTCAGGGACAGGATCTCTACTTGGTTCTTCGGTGCGCTTTTCTGGAGGACGCCGAGGGCGACGGTGACGCCGCCATAGGCGGATGGAAGGGACGAGGTGGCTGGCTGGGAGACTGTGGGCTGGAAGAACCCGAAGAGCGAGACAGCGGCCATTGCGAGTAGGCTGTGTAGTTGCATAGCGGTGCCTACGAACGGCGAGGCCCGCTATTCCCGGCTAACCTCGACCGGCGCTAGAGCTGAACCTGGATCCGCGCGAGGACCGCGCTGCCGAATTCCACGTTCCCACCCGCGCCGCTGGCCCGGGTCCCCAGCCAGTGCAGCATGAAGCGCGTGGTTGGCTGGAGGTACCAGTTGAGCCCGACCTCTAGGTCCGCCGACTGGCCGCCCCGCACCGGGCCGCTGTTGAGGTTGACCCAGCTCAGGCGCACCGCGGCCTCAAGGGCGCCGCTTGTGGGCGTCGTTCCAAGGATCCCATCGTCGACCGAAGCGCTGCGCAGGCCTCCGCGTCGTCGGTTCCAGCGCGCTGCGTGTCCGTGCGAAAGAAAGGTCGTAAAGCCGACGTGCGCCCCAGAGAGGAAGCCGCCGCCAGCCGATGCACCCGCCCCGTCCGAGACGCCGCGCACATCCGCACCGAATACTTCCGTGACGAGGGTGGACTGTCCCCATTGGGTCAAGGCTTCCAGTCCCATGGTGACGGCGCCGTCGGCCTCGAGGTTGCCCGTGTCGACGATCCGCCCAAAGAGGCGGCTGCCGGGTCGAGCATCGAAGCGCAGTCGATCGTTTCCCGGGTCGCGCACGGAAACGCTGCCGCCGAGCTGCACGAGCTGAAGGCCTGCGAACTCATCGCGACCGCGCTGCCAAAGGGCCCGCGCAGTGACCGCCGTTTCGTCCTGGAGCTCGTTCGGGAAGACCTCGCCGTCGGCGCGACGGAAGGCGCCGAGCTGGAACATGGAAGCGTCCCCCGATTCGTTCCACTCCACGCCCCGGGAGCGACCGGGCGTGAACGCGTTGCTCGCGGTGGAGCGCTCGATGAACGCGAGGTGCGATACGCTCGTCATCGCCTCGAGTCCAAAGGACTCTCGGAACTGGCCAAAGCGGAAGCGTCCAGTCGCGCCCGCTTCGAACGTAGGCAAGCCAGCGTAGGTCGCGACGAGGTCCTTCCAGTCGATGATGCTGTCCGCGAAGTCGAGCTGGGCGCGCACGCTCCAGTCCCTTAGCCCCGAGTCTTCGCGAAACCCAAGGTCCCCGAGGAGGCGGGCACGCCGGACGTCGGTTCTCTCCAGGAAGGCTCTCCCCGTGCTCTGGGCGATGTCTCCGAACCGCGGATCGACGTAGTCGAAGTGCAGCCGGGGCCGAATTCTCGCCTCCAGCGGCCCCCAGGTCATCCGGAGCCCGTCACCCAGTCTCCAGCGCACGGCGGGCGGGGCGGATTCCTGGGCCCCATCGGTCAGCGCCGTTTGAGCGGCGCTAGGGCCCATAAACGCCATAGAGAGAGCCGCCCCAACGACTAGCGCACGGGCTGGGAATCGACGAAGAGGGGCCTTCACCCGGAGAGCCTATCAGGCTCTGCACGCGGGTTGGCCATGTGACCCCGCTGTGTCCTCGCCCTGCTGGCGGCATGGCAGCCCGTTCATGTGTGTTCGGCTTTGGGACTAAACCGAATCTGCCTCTGCACGAGCTGCCCCACCGCGTCAAACTCTGGCAGGACTCTCCGCCACCGCGTCAGAACGAGACGTTCGAGAACTGTCCTCTTATTCGCTTTCTCCTTATGTTCGATCGATTCCAGGCCGGGTACGCACACCTTGCCATCCTCCTCGCGGGGGCGCTCCTCGCTCTGCACGCCCCCGTCTTCGCTGCAGGCGGGGACGGCTCCGGGCCGACCACGCCTCCAAACGTCGTCATCATCATGGCGGACGATTTGGGGTACGGGGACATCGGCGCCTTTGGGAGTCAGGTCATCGCGACCCCGCGGATCGATGACCTCTGCGCGAGCGGCATGCGGCTCGATTCGTTCTACGCGCACCCGACCTGCTCGCCGTCGCGCGCCGCGATGTTGACCGGGCGGTACTCCCAGCGCGTCGGCGTGACGGGACCCATCGGATCCTGGGCGACGAAGGGACTGTCCACCGACGAGGTGACCCTGGCGGAAGTGCTCAAGACGGTCGGCTATCGCACGGCGGTCTACGGCAAGTGGCACATTGGCGATGCCCCCGAGCAGCAGCCGACGGCCCAGGGCTTCGACGAGTTCCGCGGCCTCCTTTGGGGACCCACGGGCATCCCGCTCGTGCTGGCCGATAGCACGCGCGGCGTCCTCGAGTACGAACCCGACCTCACGATCAACACCATCGACGTCACCGCCAAGACGCTCGACTTCATCGATCGCAGCGTGACGGCCATGGAGCCGTTCCTGTGCTTCGCCTCCTACATCGCGCCCCACGAGCCAGCGACGGCCAGTCCGGGCTTCCAAGGGATCAGCGCCGACGGCCGGGACTACGGGGACTCGGTGGAAGAACTCGACGCATCGGTGGGCACCATCGTCGACCACTTGACGTCGCTGAACTTGCTCGACGACACGATCATCATCTTCCTGTCGGACAACGGCGCGACCCACGACCGCATTCCCTACCAGGATGGCAGCAACCTGCCGTTCTCGTTCGGCAAGGGCACGACCTGGGAGGGGGGCGTGCGAGTGCCGGCCTGTATCAGCTGGCCTGGGCATGTTCCCATGGGCGCCGTGCAGCCAGCTCCGCTCTTCATCGGGGACCTGATGCCGACCATCGCGCTATGGGCCGGTGCGACGCTGGACCCGACGATCACCCTGGACGGCCTCGACGTGCGGGACGTATTCGAGGGCGGCACGCCCGACCCGCTGCGCATCGTGCACCTTTCCGATAAGTCGGACTTCGACGCCGTGCGCCAAGGCCGCTTCAAGTATCGCCGCGGCGAGCTGTACGACCTCGAGCTTGATCCCGAAGAGCTGGTGGACGTTTCCTCGGCCTTCGCCATCGAGACCGCACAGTTGGCCCTTGAGCTGGATGCGATCAAGGCGAGCGTGCTCGCCGATAGTCGACCCGCGGCTGACTCCTCTCGTCTGACCGCTCGCTTCCGCGGCGAGTTCTCTCTGCCCGACCCGCCGGTGGACGGCAGCGTTTGGTCCAGCAAGTCGTCCGATCCTCTCATCCTCACGCTTGTGGACTCCGACCCTGCGCTGGATGCTCAGATTGTCGATAGCTCTGGGCTAGGCACGTTTAGCACTCCGCAGCGCGCGGTGGAGCTTGTCGACTACACGGACGCGATCCGCTTTGAGGGGGTCGTTCCGGACATCGCGCCCGGGGCTCCCTTCACCGTCGGCGTTTGGTACAAGCTGCCGGACGTCGGGCTGACCGAAGAGATCGTGCTTGTCGACATTGGCGACGACGAAGCGGGCCTTTCCTTCACGTTGGGTGACGCAGGCATCCTTGGCGACGATCTCGCGCCGGGCCGTCTGGACGATCTCTTGGTTCGGGTCGGCGGCTCTCTCTCCTTGGACTCCAGCTCCGTCGCCGTCGATCTTCCGGACTTGACGGCTGTGGAGTTCCTGCACCTGGCCGCGGTGTTCACGGAAGGTGGCGAGCTCCTCGTGTACGTCAATGGCCTGGAAGCCGGACGGGTTCTGGCCGCTGGCGTTGACCCCGGTACCGATCGAACGTGGGCGTTCCTGAGCGCCCACGGCACCGTCGGCGGAAGCGCTGGACCCGGGGTGCTTCCGTTCGCGACATCGCGCTCGATCGGTGAGCTGGCGGCGGTCAGCGTGATCGACCGCGAAATGCGCCCCAACGAGATGTCGTCGGAGTACGCGCGCTTCGCCCTGATGATCTATTGCCAGGGACGTCCGAACTCGACGGGCAACCCCGCGAACTTCAAGCTGGACGGGATCTTCCGACGCGCCGACAACCGCCTGTTCATCGAGGTCGACAGCCTGCCGCCCACCACCGTGGGCTTCATGCTCGGGAGCGAAACGCAGCTGCGCACCAACGTCGCGCAAGGGGCGCTCTGTATCGCCGGAGACATTCGCCGATTCTCCAACCAGATCTTCGTGGCCGACGGAGCCGGACGCATCGACGACCACCTCGATCTAGACGTAGCGCCGATTCAGGTCCTTGACCCGTTCGTCGCGACCTGGAACTTCCAGTTCTGGTATCGGGATGGATTCGACTCCAACTTCTCGAACGGCATTCACCTGACGTTCGGCAACTGAGAGGCTCTGGCGGGCGCGTTCGGTCCGCTGTGTGCTAGGGAGGCTGATTCCGCGCCGCTGCAATCACCCTATTGGGTGAGGTGCCCGCGGTCGGAGTCGCCCATCTCGACCTTCCCGCTGGGGAAGTACTCAGACCAGCGCTTCTCGACCGTCGAAGCCGTTTCGGGATCGCAGAAGAGCTCCTCCGGATAGTTCGGCTTCATCCGGGAGTCGATCACGATCGGCGGGGTAAACGCGGGGTGGTGGTGGACGAGGTCCACCGACTTGGCGTGCATGTCCCGTGCCGGGTTGAAGCGCGTGAACGTGGTCCAGAGGAAGTTCATGGAGCTACGGCTCGCTTGGTCCGCGTTGTCCACGAGCACCACCAGCGGCCAGTCTTCAAACGCCGTATCCGCGGCGATCCGCTGGGCGGCTTCGGGGTCTTTCGCGTAGCTTGGTCCTTCGACGCAGAGGGCACCGGGTGCGAAAACACGGACCTTGCCGGCCGGCTTCGCGGGCGCTCCAGAGAACTCCGTCGGCAGCTTGCGGATGGGATCGCCGAGGCCCAGCAGCACGCCCTTGCTGCCTTCGTTGATCTTGGGCCCCGCGTAGTCCAGGGAGTCCATCGACAGGTTGGAGAGCACGAACAGGTCCGTGGCGAAGTTGGCGCGCTCAAGAACGTGGACGAGGGTCTCCTTGAAGTCGCGCAGGTTGACGGCTCGGTCCGTTGCGAGAAGAAACTTGGTCAGCGAGAGCTGCCCTTCGCCAAGGATTCGGAAGGCCGAGACCATGGCTTCCCGGCGGTAGCGCTCGCGTACCACGGCGCCCGCCAGCGCGTGGTAGCCGGTCTCCCCGTAGCTCCAGAGGTCGAGGACGCCCGGCATCGCCACTTTGGCAAGAGGGAGCAGCAGGTCTTGGAGGTAGTCGCCAATGAAGAAGTCTTCTTGGCGAGGCTTGCCCACGACGGTGGCGGGCCAGACAGGGTCCTTGCGGCGGTAGAGCCTGTCGCACTGGAACCACGGGTAGTCGTGGGTCTCCGAATAGTAGCCGTAGTGGTCGCCGAACGGCCCCTCGGGTCGGCGCGCGCCGGGCTGGATGGAGCCCGCAAGCACGAACTCAGAGCGTGCGACGAGCGGGAGGTTTGACTGCTCGGCGCCGCAGAGCTCGAGCCTCTTCCCGAGCACGAGGCTCGCGAGTAAGACCTCGGGCACGTTCTCTGGCAGCGGTGCGATCGCGGCGAGCACCATGGCGGGCGGTCCGCCCACATGCACGTGCACCGGCAGGCTTTGGCCCAAGCGCTCGGCCTCGGCGAGGTGGAATCCGCCGCCCTTGCCAATCTGCGCGTGCATCCCGACGCCCCCGTCCTCGAAGAGCTGGGCGCGGTACATGCCAAGGTTCAGACCCTCGGACTCAGGATGCGCCGTGAGCACGAGGGGCAGCGTGACGAACGGGCCGCCGTCGCGCTTCCACGTGGTGAGCGCAGGCAGGCGCCCGAGGTCGGGCGCCTTCTCCACGACGTCGAGCACGGGGCCACGACGCCGGCGCTTGAGACCCACCTTGGCCAGCGCGCCGAAGAGCCCGCGCTGGGCCCAGAGATTCTTTGGTGTGGGGGGCAGCGCTTCCTCGGGCAGACGAGCGACCCGGGCAACGATGTCCTCAGGGCGGTCGCCGAACGCGAGCTTCACCCGCCGCGCCGTGCCAAAGAGGTTGGTCACCGCGGGGAAGGCGGCACCCTTCGGACGCTTGAAGAGGATCGCTGGCCCGTTCGCCGCGATCACGCGCCGATGAACCTCCGCCATCTCGAGGCGCGGGTCGACCTCCGCCTCCACTTCGACCAGTTCACCCTCAGCGCGCAGGCGATCGAGAAAGGCAGGTAGGTCGATTGGGGCTGACTGGGGCATCGATGGGTGGTGGGCGAATCGGGCTGGCAGATGGTGCGCCCGCACAAGTTAGCGAGCAGCGCCCGCCCCTGGGCCGGTTTCGAGACGCTTCTGCGGAACCCCGGCGCTCTCTACTTCGAGCCGCGACAGATGGACGCCTAGTCCCGAACCTCGATCACCACCTCGGTTGGATTCTGAGTGATGTGCAGTGCGCGCTCGACGTAGCGGTCGTCGGCTAAGCGCAGGCTGAGCCTCTGGGGCCCGCCCGGCACCGTTAGAACGAAAGCCCCCGTCGGGCCGCGGTCTGGGATGCTCATCGGCGTGATGCGACCTTGTGCCCCGTCGGGGGTCGGTGGACCGATCGACAGGTGGGTTACGTCTACGTTGACGCCGGAGTCCGCGTCGACCACCCAGAGTCGAAGCTCAGTTGGATCAGCCACTTGGAAGTCAAGGAGAGGCGCGTTCTCACTCACCTCGACGCGCGCAGTCTGCGCGAGCATGTTCACCGCGAAGAACTCCAGCAGATACGTGCCTACCACGACATCTTCTGCCTCCACCTCTACCACTCCCTCGGAGTCGAACGCGAGATCCACCTCAGTCCATTGTCGTCGCTTGATCTCCCATCCCGCCCTCAACGGGTTGAGCCTCAGGTAGCACTCGTTCAAATTCCACTCAGGGGACACTTTGAGGCGGATAGTTACGTCAGTTCTTGGTGGATCGTCGCCAGGTTGAGCTCCCGTTAGCTCGAGGATCGTTCGCTCGCCAGCGACGATCGTGGCTTTCGCGCGAGCGATTTCTCGGGTGAGGGGCGCCTGGGCATGTGGAGGCCCGAACCGCACCGTCACGTTGTAGAGCCCAGGGACAACACCTGTCATAACGTGTCGCCTGATGGGCTTGAGAGATCCGATCCAATCATCGCCCATGTCGACCCTGATCTTCTGTGGGTAGTCGAGCCGGACTAGGGCGATCTCGCAGCCGTCGGGGAGCTGCGCGTCGAAGCGCAGCTCAAGCTCACCTCCACTCGCCAGCGCCAAGACCGTCTGGCTGTCCGCGCTCCCGGGGACAGTGCAGGACTTCCAGCCTCGACCCTGACCTCCAATCCAAAGGTCCACTTCCTCGCCAGCGTACTCACGCATGGGGATCACGAGCGGCGATTCACCTTCGGCGATGACGAGGGCGTCACGATCTCCCGGCCCAAGGTAGGGCGGCCTGGCCCAAGCCTTCGGGCCGACCATGGCGACGAGGCCCCCCAGAGGGTCGGCGTTCTCGTCGTTCGAAACGTGCACGGTCGCAAGCGCTTCTACGGGGACGATCCACTCCGAGTCGCCCGTACTCGTTGGCCTGTTCGACCCCTCTGTTGCCGGGGACGACGCTGTCCAGACGGTCTCCTCTAAGGAACGCCGCGCGGGTCCAGGAGCCATCATCACGAAGCTGTGGGCATGCAACGCCGAGGATGTTGGGAAGGTCGCGTCGAAGCTCCCCAGGCTGAAATCCACGCGTGAGGAGTGTGCCGAGCCGTTCGGCGCACCTTCCCCCGCCTCAGTGAGAGTGAACGATCCCGACGCGTCAGACCTCTGGGTGCCGTCCGGGAGGACGATCGTAATCGGAACTCCAGAGAGCGACGACAACGCTTGATGGGAAGACCCCGGGGAAGCGGGGTCGGAGTTCGACGACTCCGCCGAGCGCGGCTTGGACCGATCCGTCTGGGATGACGCCGCGTCGATTCCAAGACCCTGGACGATTCCTTGGGATGCGGGCTCAGGGTGCACTGGACTCTGGGCCACGTCCGCTGCTATTGACGGCGACCTCAACGTGAGCCAGGCAGTGACAGCCATCGCAGCGACAAGAGCCAGCGCGAGCGTTGCTTTTCCGAGCATGAATGAGCCTCCTAGGAACGAAAGGGATACGGCGCCGCTGGACGAGGCAGTGGAGAGCGTCTTCAACCGAAAACCGAGCGGGAGCGCCAGGGCAAGGTCATGTCTCCAACCTGGGTCTTCACCACTGTCGAGGTCGGCTTGTAGGAGCTTGATGGCCCGCCGCAGGCGCGCCCTTACGCTGTCCGCCTTGACGTCATGTTGACGAGCGATCTCTGCCACCGGCATGCCATCAAAGAATCGCAGCAGCAGCGTCGAGCGCAGCGGCTCGTCTAGGCGAAGCGCCGCGGCTGCGATGCGCTGCTGGGCTTCTGCACGTAGGTAGACTTCCTCCGCGGACGGCGCAACCGCGCGGGGCAGCTCTCGCTTTCGCTCGCGATCCGCCCGTCGCGCATCGGACCGGCGTTCACGCCGTTGGAGGTTGCGCATGGTGCCGAACCACCAGCCTCGCTTCTCTGAGCTGAGCTCGACCTCCGCATGGAGAGCGACCAGCCAGGCCTCTTGGACCAGATCATCCGCCGCGGCCGTTCGCCCAGCGATCGCCAAGGCCATCCGCTGGACCCAGCGCACGTCGTCGCTTTCAGGTGCTTTACCTTTGGTTTCTTCCCGCGGTTTGAACTGTGGTTCCATTCGAAATCAGGGCCTCCATCAATAGATGCCCGCAGGCGCCTCGGGCGCGATCGGATTCTGAACTTCCACTGACGATCCACTCTCGCGAGCGTGAGAGCGCAGCCTGGACGGTTTCGAGACGCTTCCCCGGAACCGTGACGTTGTTCCGTGGTTAGCAGTAAGGTGAAGCGCAGGAGCTTGCCCATGAACGATAGAGCGGAATCACCTTTCATGTCAGTCGATGGCTCACAGGACGCCACTCCCTGTCCTTCGGAGCGCCCTCGCAGGAGCGTCCGATGGATCTCCGTGGTGGGCCCTTTGGTCCTCGTGGCGGGGGCGATGGGTGCTGGGAACGGGCCCTTCGGCTCCGACGAAGTGCCGCTGGCCTGGGGGCCACGGGAGGTCGAGCACGTTTGGAATCGCGCGGGCTTTGGGATTCAGCCGGGCGACATTGCGCAGTGGGTGGAGGCGGGTCCTGAGGCGCTTGTGGACTACTTGCTTCTTCCGCGCCCCCTCGAAGGCCAGAAGGTCGCCAAGCCCTACGAGTACCGCGCGCCGCTGATCGATCCGGTTGAGTATGAGCAGCGCACGATCGACGAGCGGCGCACCTACCGGGACCGGATCAAGAAGGTGCACTCCCGCGAGTTCCGGCGGCTGCGAACGGACTGGATTCGCCGTATGTCGGTGGGGGAAGATCCGCTCCGTGATCGGCTGACGCTGTTCTGGCACGGGGTGTTCACGACGTCCTACGAGACCGTCCGGGATCCCGAGGCCATCGCGAACCAGCACGCGACGCTGCGGCGTGGCGCTCTCGGGAGCTACGAGGGACTCTTGCGGGCGATGCTCCGCGACCCCGCGATGCTCGTCTACTTGAACAACGACAAGAACCGGAAGGGCAAGCCCAACGAGAACCTTGCCCGCGAGGTAATGGAGCTGTTCAGCCTTGGGCAAGGCAGCGGCTACAACGAGACGGACGTCAAGGATGCCGCACGTGCCCTGACCGGGGCAGGTGTGCGCCGTGATCGCAATCACATGTACTACCGTTTTCAGTCGCGCTATCACGACAGCAAGACGAAGTCGATCCTAGGAGTGGAGGGAGATCACGGGCCGGCGGATCTCGCCACCATCCTTGTGGCGCAGCCGGCCTGTGCCACCTTCATCGCCAAGAGCGTCCTTGAGTACATGGAGGGCGTTGAACCGGACGCGTCGCGCGTTGACGCGTACGCGAGGAAGCTGCGCGCTACCGGGTACGACATGGCCCACTTCATGCGCGCGCTGCTCCTGGACCCCGAGTTCTACTCCGACGAAGTGATCGGCGCACGCATCGCGTCGCCCGTAGATTTTGTCGTCGGTAGCAACGTGCGCCTTGGGGGAGGGGTGCCGCCCACCTTCTTGGTCGAGGCCGCCTCCGTCCTCGGCCAGGACCTCTTCCGACCGCCGAACGTGAAAGGCTGGGAGGAGGGCGTCGCGTGGATCTCCACTGCGTCTTTCATGCAGCGCGGCAACGTGGCGGGCGCCATGCTCGGACGCATCGACCGCAAATCCGTGCGCAAGGACATCGCGTCGTTCATGGACGAACTCAAAGACGAGGGCGCCATGGGGGAGATGTCCGCCGACGCCATGGAGGAAGTGGGGGCTGGGCAGGCCAAGCGTGACGAAATGAATCGCCTCACGCGGGTGTTGAAAGAAGCCAAGTTCAAACCCCGCCGGGCGATCTTCAAGTGGCTTCGGACGTCGACCGAGGACACGAACAGCGCGATCGTCGCGGCACTTGCTGACAGGCTCATGGCGATCGAGCCGCCAGCGGAAGCGCTGCGCATGCTCGAGGTGCGGCTCGCGGATCTACGCCGTGCCGCCGGCGAGGACGCGGACGGCTTTCTGAGTCGAATCAAGGAGAGCGAGCCGATCTTGCGCGAACTCTGCCACTTCATTCTGTCCCTGCCGGAGGCGCAGCTTCACTAATGGCCACGAACTCTCCCAGGGGCAGCGCTGCTCCCCGATTCTCGCGGCGTAGCGTGCTGCAAGCGGGCGGCTGCGGGCTTCTGCTGCCGAACCTCTTGCCGACTGCTCTCGGCCGCAACTCGATCGGCTACGACCTGCCACAGGGCGAGAAGCAGTTGGTGATGATCCAGCTCTCGGGCGGCAACGACGGTCTCTCTACGATCGTGCCCCACGGGGACGATGGACTCGGAGCCAAGCGCAAGACGACGCTCCCGGACACTTCGAAGCTCCTGGCCATCGATGACTACCGCGCGTTCAACCCGATGTTGAAGACGTGCAGGTCAGAGTACGAAGCGGGTAGGCTGGCAATCATTGAGGGCTGCGGCTACCCCGACCCGGTGCGCTCGCACTTTAAGTCGATGGAGGTCTGGCACACGGGGTCGGCGCGCGGGCGCTCCGCGGGTGACGGTTGGATCGGCAAGCTAGCTGCGGAGGCGTGGGGCGCCCTCGCTGAGCCCCTGAGCGTTGTGCACTTCGGAGGACGCGCGCCCTATTCGGTTTTCTCCTCGACGCATCCTCCGGTGGCGGTTGCCTCGCCGACGGCGTATCGCTGGTTCGGCGAGCAGGACGTCTATGCCATGGGCGGCTCAGCGATTTGCGAGCACGAGCCTGCGATGGATGCGGGCGAAGCGTCTGCACCCGAAGCGAAGGGCCGACACGCCGGCCGCGACCGTGCGCTCCAGCTGCTTCGCAAGACGCTCGACGACGCCAAAGAGTCGTCGGCCAAGGTCAGGCGCGCAGCGGGCGCGTACCAGACCGACGTGGAGTACCCAGCGAGCGCTCTCTCCGGATCGCTGCGGGATGTCGCCGCGCTGATCTCCGGCGGCGTCGGCACGCGCGTCTTCTCCGTCCTCGACGGCGGCTTCGACACGCACTCGAATCAGCTCACCCTGCACAACCGCAAGATGGCGACGCTGAGCTCGGCACTGGGCGCGTTCCTCCAGGACTTGCGTCGCAGCGAAGCCGGACGGAACACGGTCGTCGTCGTGTTCTCCGAGTTTGGCAGGCGCGTGGCCGAGAACGGTTCTAAGGGCCACGACCACGGCAAGGCGGGCCCGATGCTCGTGTTCGGCGATCAGGTCAAGGGAGGGCTCTACGGGGAGCATCCGTCCATGACGGAACTCGACGAAGGCGACCTCGTCCACACCACGGACTTCCGATCGGTCTACGCGACACTGATCGAGCGTCAGTTCAACGCAGACTCGACGGCCGTGCTAGGGCAGGACTACGAACGACTCGCGTTCCTATAGTCTTCTCTTAGCCGACGGAGTTTCGTCAGACGGCGCGGCTACGCCGCGAGCACCTTCGTGTGCAAGCGCATCATCGCGGCACGATCGGGCTCGAGTCCAAGGCTGGAGTAAGCGTCCTGGAAGTGCGTCCAGCGATGCCCCGGCCAAGCTGGCGCGATCGATGCCTCGATCTGCTCCGGCGGGATCTCTGCGGCGGTGCGGAATCCGAACGTCCACTCGATGACCTCCTCGTCGCCGAGGGTCCAGCGACCGGGCATGTCGAGGTCCATCAGCTGGCCGGGCTTGCGCACGCCGATGTCCTCCGCGACTTGGCGGCGGATGGCGGACTCGAGTTTCTCCCCAAAGCCGAGCTCGCCGCGAAGCGGTCCCCAAAGCGCCTCCAGCCCCTGGTCCGGCTTCAAGAGAAGGTAGTTAGGCGTCGTATCGTGGAAACGATAGACGAAGACTTTGATTCTGTGCTGTAGCTCGCTCATGGTATTCCCCTCCACGGAGAAGCCGAAATCGAACCTATACCGTACGCGGTTTTGGCGGGTTCGGCTCCACTTGCATCAAGGTGGGATGGAGCCATATTGAGAGGCGGAACCACACCGCAGTAGTGCCCCATGACTGAGACGACCTTTGCCGAGACGCTCCAGCGATTGGAGCGGCGTATCAACTGGGAACGACGCGATCGTTCCAAGGGTTGGCGCGTCGACCTCGAGCCCGTGGCAGCGCTCCTGGCGGCGCTTGACGAGCCCCAACTTGAGTACCGTCTCATTCACGTGGCGGGCTCGAAGGGCAAGGGGTCGGTCTCTAGCCTCGTGACCCACGCCCTCAGGCTCGGTGGCGAGCGAGTCGGCACCTACGGTTCGCCCCACGTCGAGTCGATCACAGAACGCGTCCGGATCGACGGTGAGTGCATCGGTGAGTCCGAGCTTGGAACAGCGATCGAGGCTGTCTTAGCCGCGGTGGAGGCAGCCGAGACCGCAGGCGGAGTCGCGGGGGAGGCCTCTTGGTTCGACATCATGACCGCTGCTGCACTCGTCGCGTTTCGCAACATGGGGGTGACCTACGCGGTGCTAGAGGTCGGGCTCGGGGGACGACTGGACTCAACGAATGTGATTCCACCGCCCGAGGTGGCCGTGGTGACCACGATCGCGCTGGAGCACACAGAGATCCTCGGGTCGACGCTCGGTGCCATCGCCGGTGAGAAGGGTGGGATCGTGAAGCCCGGCAGCCACTTCGTCTCCGGTTGCGAACCGGGCTCTGAGGCTGGCGTGACGCTCGCGGGAATTGCCCAGGAGCGAGACGTCACAGCCCACGCGGTCGCATGGAGCGCCGACGATCAGACCTTTGAGGAGATGAACGTGCGGGTCGCGCGCGCCGTGCTGGCCGCGCTAGCGGAGCGTGGGCTCGCGAACTACACCCTTGACGGTGCGGCGATCGAGGCGGCACGCCTGCCCGGCCGCATGGAGTACGGGACGGTCGGCGGCGTGCCGGTTGTCCTCGACGGGGCCCATGTGCCAAGTTCGGTGGAGCTCGCCGTCCGCGAGGCCCGACGTCGCCACCCTGGCCCGTTCTGGGCCGTGCTCGCCGTCCACCACGAGAAGGATGCGGCGGCCCTCGCTGCGCCCCTCATGCAGCACGCCGAAGGGATCGTTGCGACCACGGTCCCGGGAACGGGAGTGCATGCCTCCGCGGCAGAGCTCGCGGAAAAGATTTCCACCGGCCGCGTCGAGATCCAGGACGACCCCCTTGAGGCGCTTCGGGATGCCATCCGCCGCAGCGAGGGGGCCGGCGAAGGACCGGGCGCAGGATGGGTCTTCGTAACCGGATCCCTCTATCTAGTGGGTGCAGTGCGGTCCTTGATGGACGGCTAGGAGCGTATCGCCCGTTTGGCGGATTCGCGCAGCGCGCTCCTGGGTGCCGTTAGGGGGCGAGCCTCGGTGGTCGCAGGGTTCGGGGCTCAAGGTGACACGGGTCAAAAACCGATCCTCTCCCTTGGTACACCCCTATGATTCGCTCCGACCTATTCCTCACGGACGCTTTCCTGATCAAAGGGAACGTAGAAAACAAGTACACGCGGCTCTCCAAGCTCCTCGACGAGCACCGGAAGACTTTTCTGCGCGTACGCGACTGCACGCTGATCGACCTCGG
>CALHGQ010000431.1 GCA_938030175.1 uncultured bacterium
CCACGAATTCCGGCTCGATGCCGTAGATCTCCCCGGCATGCCGGGGCCATCCAACCCATCAACCGCCACCCGACGCTCACTGCCGCGTGGCGCACGCTTCCCCGGGGAAGCACGCTGCAGCAGGTCGTCGGGTTCCGCAACGAAGACCCCTCAAGATGACTCACCGGACCCAACCCCTCGCACGCTTAGCCACTGCTGCGGTAGCCGCAGTCGCCCTCGGCACGATCGGCTGCAACTCCACGGATTCTCCGAACCAGACGGAGGTGCCCGCAGGCACCTATTCGTTTGACGGGAACTTCTTCGTGGACAGCAACTTCGGTGGCATCGCCACCGAGGTCCGCATCGAGCGGCAGTACTACGGCCGACTGGTCTCGATCTCATCGTGTACGCCCGAGGGCGGACTGATTGAGATGGTCCACACGGACTTTGTCATCGACCCCCGTGAGGCCGACACCTGGAGCGCGCCCTTCACGTTGAACACGAACCCCGTGGACGGATCCCAGACGCTCTGCATTGCAGAGGACGTTACCGACACGACGGTGGACCCCGTTCTGGGCTCGAGCCCCCGCGAGCGCTTCCTCGACGCCCTGATCGAGGCCGCGGGCGGTGTCCGGCCTGTCACCGATCTCGGCTTCATTGGCGTTGGCAACTACACGATGGTGCCGCGTAACGCAGCCTTCGTGATCCAGTTCGACGACCTGATCGATCCAACGACGATCAACAACGAGTCCATCAGGATCGTCCAAGGCAACCCGGCCATCATTCCGTTCCCCGCGCGGGTCTTCGCGGACAACAACTTCGGTGGCACGGCGGACTTTGACGGCACCCCTGGCGCCGAGTTCTACCCGACGCGCATCATCATTGACCCATCCATCTCGGCGACGGAGTCCCTGGCGACAGGCCTCTCCGCCAACCTCACGGGCTTCCCAGCTAGCGCCAACGCGACGCTCGCCAACGTCCAGGTGCGCCTGGCCACGGAGAAGCCCCTGGGTCAGGTCAACCCGATCCTGGAGAACCCGTCCGAGCACTCGCTCGTGACGAGCCAGAACGGAACCTTCGACTTCGGTAGCACCTCCCGCGACGTGGTGCGCGCCTTCCGCTCCGGTGGCCAAGAGGACGTCACCGGCGACCCGTTCAGCGGCTTCCTGCCGGACAACGAGCGCCCGGAGATCATCGGCGCCCTGGGGTCGACCCTGGTGGGCCCGTTCCAGCCGTCGAGCACCGACCCGCTCGAATTCCGCATTCCCACCGTAGCCTTCAACTCGATCCCTTGCGCGCAGAGCCCCATCGAGGGTGACGTGATCGTGACGAGCGCAGGTATCTCGGCGCTTGTGCTTCGGAACAACCCCAACAGCGCTGACCTGGCCTCTGGCTCGTTCAACGCGCCGACGGGTATCGCAACGAACGTTCGTGTCCGCGTGTTGACCCCGGTGCCGGCACAGTTCCAGGCAGATCCGGGCGCAGCGTTCGCTGGCAACGGCGAGGGCGCAGCCCAGTACACCGTCCGCTACGACGACAACCTGGCCGCCGACGGTGGCGACCGCGAGATCCCCGAGTGCTTTGTCAACGTGACGCCCAATTCGGCACAGTTCCCCGCGGTCCCCAACGCCGCGATCTTCCCGAACGCCACGTTCTCGATCCGCTTCAGTGAGCCGATCAACGCAGAGATCCTTGAGCCCTACGAGTCCATCCGACTCACGCGTCAGCGCGCAGTGCCTGTGGAGCTCAACGACTACATCGCTGGACGGCTGACGAACGACCTTGGGCTCCAGGAGTTCACGTTCCGCCCGTCGCTCCCCCTCGAGCACGTCACCGGCAGCGCGGAGTCGTTCTTCCTTTCGTTCCCTGACACCTCGTTCGCTCCGCGCGACTTGGCCGGCAACGAATTGCTCGCGCGCCTCGGCCCCTTCATCGAGTACACCATCGAGCCGACGGCACCGAGTGAACTCACGGGTAGCCGCGCGGTCCTCTTCAACTCGCGCGACGAAGACGCGCCGTTCGGTGACCCCGACACGGACATCATCCTCGACCGCCTTCCGCGGGCCGAGTGGGGTGGCCAGCTCTCGTACAACGCCGAGACGGGGCGCATCCGCCCGCGCTCTGTGGTCCGCGAGCAGGTCTTCTGCAGCAGCGCCCAGGAGATCATCTCCGCGATGACCCCGGGCGTCGGCACGACCCTTCCCTTGAACCCGAGGGGCGCGCGTACACAGTTCATCTGGCGTGACATCGACTTTGGTCTCTCGCTGTATGAAGGCAACGACTTCCAGCGCGGCTTGGACGTCAACCGACTCAACATGGACGTCGAGGGGGCTTACCTCAGCCCGCTGGGTAGCAACCCGGTCTTCGAGTCCTACCCCGAGTTCACGATGAACATGGCGCACAGCTTGTTCCTTCCGAACGAGTTCACGGTGTCGCCGCCGCTCACGCTGACGAACCCGCTGTCGGGCCTCGGCATGACGTTCTCGGGTAACCTGCTCGATCAGACGGCGGACCCCCTGCAAGAGGTTCACGCGCGCGAGCTTGGCTACACCATCAACCCGGGCGATCAGTCCGTGACGCCGGACGGCGGCACGACGCTGATCCCCCTCCCGATGAACCAAGGCGTTCCGGAGAGCGAGAAGCGCACCTACACATGGCGCGATACGGCGCTCATGACGCTGGGTGCCCCGACCACCGCCGTCGGAGCGCCGGTCCAGAGGATCAGCCAGGTCTCACAGTTCTATCCGTTCTTCCATGGC
>CALHGQ010000432.1 GCA_938030175.1 uncultured bacterium
GCCCCACCTCGGCGAACAGCTTGAGCTCGAGCTTGAGCCGACGGGACTCGCCCATTGTTCCCACGGTCGCCTTGCGCGGCGCTTGGACCACGGAGGTGGCAAAGCGGATGTTGCCCTTGCCCGCTTTGCCCCCTTGGGCCACAACGAGCTGCTCCTCGGGCTTGGCGAGATCGCGCATGAGGTTGCCCCGCTCCGCGTCGTAGATGAGCGTGCCCACGGGGACCTTGACGATCAGGTCCTCCGCGCTCCGCCCGGTGCGGGCCCGGGGGCCGCCGGGGCCGCCGTTCTTGGCCGCGAACCGAAATCGTCTGCCGACGTAGAGCAGCGAGTGCACTTCCGTCGATGCCTCGAAGATGATGCTTCCGCCACGACCGCCGTCGCCACCGTCGGGGCCTCCCAGCGGGTCGTGGGCTTCGTGGCGGAAAGAGACGGTCCCGTCTCCTCCTTTGCCTGCGACCACCTCGATCTCGGCTTCGTCTCTAAAACTGGCCATCTGGGGACTCCTGTTGAGCGGTACAAAGACGCGCGCTCCCGGCTCGAAGGGAGCGAGGAGCGCGGCGTCTCTGGGTTGGGGATCAGGGAAGCCGACGGGGGAGCGTTAGCCCCATCCCCTCGGCGCCTTCGATACCCGAACTATTCTGCGATCGGGTCGACGTGGACGCGGCGTCCCGTCTGGAAGCGGACCGTTCCGTCGACGAGCGAGTACAGCGTGTAGTCGCTGCCGATGCCGACGTTCGTGCCCTTCTTGAACTTGGTGCCGCACTGGCGAACGATGATCGTGCCAGCGGTCACGGTCTGACCGCCGAAGCGCTTGACGCCTCGGAACTGGGGGTTGGAGTCGCGGCCGTTACGGGTCGAGCCCTGTCCTTTCTTATGTGCCATAGTTGGTTGCCTCCCCTAGAGGGATTGCTGAAGTGTGCGTTGAATTCGGAGGGGGCCGATCTGAACGAAGCAGTTGGCCCAGCTTTGTGGGGCCAGCTTGATGGGCCCGGCTTGGTTAGCCCGCGATGTCGGTGATGCGGACGCGCGTGTAGGACTGACGGTGTCCCTTCTTCACGCGGATGTTCTTGCGGCGCTTGAAGCGGAAGACGACGACCTTGGCGCCGCGCTCCATGCGCACCACCTCGCCCGTCACCTTGGCGCCTGCCACGGTGGGCTTGCCGACCTTGACGCCGCCGTCGCCACCGACGAGCAGAACGTTGTCAAAGGTAATGGTCGAGCCGCGCTCGGCGTCGCCCATGAGATCGCAGAGGATCTCGTCGCCCACACGAACGGTGGCCTGGTTGTTTCGGTCGCTGATAACTGCGTACATGTCGTGAATCGGTCCGGGGCATTAGGAATAGCGCGCGTCTCCGTGGGAGCGGACACCAAGCAACTCGCAGGGTGTCCGTGCGCGCCAGCGCTCCGGCTCTCCCCCGGTGAATCCTCCCGGGGGCCGCTCGGGGGGACCCGAGGGGGCGAAGAGAGTACGGGCGGCTGGGCGAGGGGCGCAAGCTCGGTTCGTGCCAATCCGTGGACCTTCCGGGCTGGCCCCCATCACTGGGCATGCGGAGCCGCAACCTCCCCGCTCGCGGGAGCTTGGGTCGATTTAGGTGCCTGCAGGGCTCCACACGGCGCCAGGCGCTGTAAGGGCCACTGCCGCAAGGGGTTCCGACGCGCCGTGCCCATGGAAGGGGGCCAGCTTTGCGGCAGCGCCTTCTCGGTCCTCGGCCTGGGGCGTGCCCTCTAGCTCCCATGGGGGCCCAGAAGCCCCTTAGAAAACGAGGGAGCCCGGTCCCCGAAGGTCCCGGGCTCCCCCATCAAGGGTCGCGGGAGGCTAGCGCTTCCGGCGCCCGCCAGGGCGAACCTCGCGCCCGTCCGTGCGGAGGTAGCGCAGGACGCTGTCCTCGGCCTGGTCGGGCACGGCGGTGAGGAGGATTTCCTTCTCGGTGCGGTGCTCCATGGCGCGGACCCAGTCCCAAAGGTCCTCCTTCAGGTAGGCGACCACCTCGGGGTGAGCGCGCACCTCGACCTTCGAGAAGCCCTTCTGGATCAGGGCCCCCCCAAGGCGTCTGAGGATGGCCTGGGCGCGGGACTCGACCGAGCGAATCCGCCCCGTGCCGCGACACCTTGGGCAGGCCATGAAGACCTTCTTGTGGGTGCCGGGGCCTAGGCGCTGACGGGTCAGCTCCAGGAGGCCGAACTGGCTGATGCGGCCCAGCTTGCTCCTCGCCCTGTCAGAGGAGAGCTCGGCCCGAAGCAGCTTCTCCACGGCGCGGTTGCTGTTCGAGCGCACCATATCGATGAAGTCGCAGACGATGATGCCCCCAAGGTCCCGCAGCTTGATCTGCCGCGCGATCTCCGGCACCGCCTCTAGGTTCGTCTTGAGCGCGATCTCTTCGAAGTCGTAGCTGTTCGTTCGCGTTCTACCGGAGTTGACGTCGATGGCCACGAGGGCTTCCGCTTGGTCGAAGACGATCGAGCCACCTGATGGCAGGTCCACCCGGCGCGAGAAGATGCGCTCGAAGTCCTGTTCGATCCCGCAGTTTTGGAAGAGCGGCCGGTCGCCCTCGTACTGCTTGATTCGATCGACGTGCTCGGGCATGAGCGCGTTCGCGAACGAGACCATTTGCTCGTAGACGCTGACGTCATCCACCAGCACCTCTTTCGTCTCACGGTTGAAGAGGTCACGCAGGGTTCGCGTTGCGACATCCGACTCGAGGTAGAGCGGTGCTGGGCCGCGGCTCCCCTTGAGCTTCTTGCCGAACGATTCCCAGAGCCCCATCAGGTAGTCAAGGTCCCGCTGCAGATCCGTTTTGGTCCGGCCTACGCCGGCCGTGCGCACGATCACGCCCATGTCGGGCGGCGTGTTCATGCTGCTCAGGATTCGCTTGAGGCGCTTGCGCTCCTTCTCGTCCGGGATCTTGCGGCTCACGCCCGTCCGCGCCATCGACGGCATGAGCACGAGGTAGCGCCCAGGCATCGAGATGTACGTGGTCAGGGTCGGTCCTTTGTCTCCGATGGCGTCCTTCGTGATCTGAACGACCACGGGATCCCCCACCTTCAAAAGCTCGTTGATCGGGCGGCGTTCGCGCTGGGGTCGACGTTCCTGGCGTCCACCACGTCCGCGGCTTTTGCCCCCGCCTCCGCGGGAAGAACCACGGGAGGAACCTCGGGAGGATTCACGCTTCGACGAGCGTCCACTGCGGGCGGCCTTCTTGGAGGACTTCGCCTTGCCCTTCGACGCCTTCTTGGAGCGGCTGCGGGTCTTTGTGGGCGCTTCGTCCGCGTCGTCCTGTGCGTCGACCTCGGCGTCCTTGGCCCGTGAAGAAGCCGCCTTCCGGCTGCGCTTCTTACGCGGACGGCGCTCGCGCGCTTCACCTGCGTCATCGGAGTCGCCGCCTTCGTCACGGCCAGCGTCGTCACGGCCGGCGTCGTCACGGCCGGCGTCGCCCTCATCGGGTGCCGATGCCTTGGTCGTGCGCTTTCGGGTTCGCGGCTTGCGCTTGGGCTTCTCTGCTGCCTCGCCGTCGCCGGGCTCATCGTCGGACGAAGAAGCACGCGTGCTCGCCTTCTTGCGCGACCGCTTGCGTGCCGGCCTGGGTGCATCGTCATCCGACGCAGGGGCATCGTCATCGTCCTTCGCTGTCGAGCGGCGTGCACGGCGCTTCCGCGCAGGCCGCTGGGGAGCCTCGTCCGAATCGCGATCGCCGACTTCTTCTTCTTCCTCCTCTTCCTCGAGGTCTTCGTCATCGTGGGCCTCATCGCCGTGGGCGTCATCGTCCGGGTCATCCCCTTCGGATACGGCCTCGTCGAGGTGATCGATCTCCGCGATCTCATCCATGACGTCGTGGTCGTCCGAGGCGCCTTCTTCCGCGTCATCGGACTCGAAGTCCTGATCCCCATGCTCGTCGTCCGACTCCTCGGCCCAGTCGGCGTCGTGGTCACCGTCCTCGTGATGGAGGCCAGCGGTCAAGAGGTCGTTGAGCTCGAAGTTCTTCTCCCCGTAGAGAGGCAGCACGTCGGACGTGTGAAGGAAGCCGTTGCGCCCCTGACCAAAGTCAATGAACGCGGCACCGATCGCAGGCTCGAGGTTCACCACGCGGCCGCGGTAGATGTCGTTGACGAGCGTCTTCTGACTCTCGGCGTTCATCAGGAAGTCGAGGATGACCTCACCCTCGTACACCGCCACGCGGCGCTCCTCGGGCTCTACGGCGTTGACCGCGATGGTCTGGGTCCGAAGCGCGTTGGCCTCGCGCTCCTTCTCTTCCGCCGTTTTCGCCTTGGCGCGGGTCTTCGACTTGGCCTTCGGCGCGTCCTTGTCCTTCTTCGAGCGGCTCCGCGAGCGCTTACGGCCTCGGCCAGCGTCCTCGCCGGAGTCATCATCGTCCTGCGACTCGGCCTCTTCAGCTTCATCCTCAGCCTCACGGGCAGCCGACCCCTTGCGAGAGCGGCGGCGACGACGCTTCTTGCGGGTCGTGCCGTCGCCGGCATCCGAGTCCAGATCGTCCGAGGTCACTTCGTCGTCGTCCGCGTCCTTGGCCGACGAGGACTTGCGCTTCGAGGACTTCTTCTTGCCGGCCTTCTTCGCCGACTTCGAAGTCCGGGCCTTTTCGCCCTTCGAGTCAAGGTCGTCGTCTTCGCCGGGGATCGTGTCGATGGCAACGGCGCCATCCTCTTCTTCGCCGCGCTTCCTGCGCCGTCCGCCGCGGGAGCCGCGGCGACGCCGCTTGCGAGCGGCGGCGCTGTCGTCATCGCCATCGGCGCTTTCGGCCGGCGGAGCCTCGGTGGCTTCCTCGGTCGCGGCCTCGGCCTTGGGCTTGCGTGCGCGAGTGCTGCGCCGCTTCTTCTTGGCGCGCGGCTCGTCCTCGCCGGAGTCGTCGTTCTCTGGGGAGCTGTCGCTGCCCGGCGCGTCGTCTTTCGCAGCCGCCTTGGGCTTGCGGGTCGTGCGCCGCTTGCGCTTCGGCTTCTCGGGCGCGGCTGCACCAGAAGAAGCTGATCCAGCAGAAGTTGATTCAGACGAGGGCGATTCAGAGGAGCTGCGAGAGCCCTCAACGCCGGCTCCGAAGGAGCTGCCTCCGCCGGAGTCTTGGTCCCCCTCAGGGGTCCAGCTCGGGTAGCGAGGAACGTGTGCGAACGGATCGGATCCTCGGGCGGCGTCGCCCGGGAACCCGTCGGTGGGTTGTTCAGTCATCAGTTGTGAAGGCTTCCCGCGTCGACCTCAAGCGTACCGTTCAGCGAGGCGGGCAGGCGAAGCCTGCGGACCACGGTGAAGGTCGCGAGTGAGGTGGCTGGTGGGGAGCCAGCGGGCGGCCGAAGCCGCCAGCGATAAGTCGTATTGGTTTGTGGCGAGCGCGCAGCCGAGAGCGACAACTGATGTCCTTAGGCCCTTTCGGACCCAGGAACTCAGGGAAGCTATTCGGCGCTGCACCCCGGATTCAAAGCGACACGGCTCGGTCAGCTCTCGGACGGAAAGGTCCTGGCTGGGGCGAGGCGGTCGATCGATTCCGGCGGAAAAGGCGAGGCGCTGGAGGCCCCCAGCGGAGCTGAGAGCGCGGCACCTCGATGTACGGGTCGAACGGACGAAACGGTCCGGTCTAGGGGGACTGTCGCAGAGCGGTGAGCCCGAGTCGAACATCCCGGCGGGATTTTCGGGCGGAGAGCTCGAAAGTCTCAAAGGCCCGGGTTCTGGGGCTCCCAGAGGGGGGTCGGCCGGGGAAGGCGGGGCCTTGGGGGTCGGCTCAGCCCTCGGGAGAGAGCCGGCATCAACCGGGGCCGGGGCCCCCCAGCGAGGGGTCCATAGAGGAGGCCAGCGAGGGCTTCCAACGAGCGGGCGAGGGCCAGAGGTGTCCCGCGAGTGGGAAACGGCGGCAGCCAACCTTGGAAGGGTCAGCCGCCGCCGTCGAGGAATCGTCAGCCCCCCCCCCACCTTCGTGCGGGGAGGCCATCAGCTGCGGTCGATCAGTCGATCGGGTCAGCCGAGTCGAGGAGCGCTTCGATCTCGTCTGCAAGACGGTTCGAGCGACGCTGGAGCTCCTGCTGGAGGATGAACTCAGAGTCGTCCGAGTTGTGCACCAGCGTCGGCGTGATGAAGATGATCAAGCTACGACGGTCGCGACCTTCGTTGCGGTACTTGAACAGCTCACCGAGGATCGGGATGCGCGAGATGTACGGCACGCGGCTCGTGGTCTCCGACTCGGAGTCCGTGGTGAGGCCACCGATAACGGCCGTCTGGCCGCTCTCAAGCATCATCTGCGTGATCATGGTCGAGGAGCGCGTACGCGGCAGGGCGATCGTGCCCTCTGCGCCAGCGGAACCGACCGTGAAGACGTCGAAGCCAGCCGGAGCCAGTGCGGAGGTGCCCGTACCGGAGAGGTTGGTCTCCTTCGGAACGACTTCCATCTGGATCTTGCGGGTACCCGGCACAACGTTCGGGCGAACGAGCAGCTGGAAGCCGATCTCGACCGGCGAACCCGATGCTTCCTGAACGGTCAGCTGCAAGCCGCCTGCCTGGCCCTGCTCGGACTTGGCCTCGGCGTAGCGCACCGTCTCACCCACGAAGATCGTAGCTTCGTTGCCGTCGAGCGTGATGATCTTCGGGGCCTGGATGACCTCGGAGCTTTGATCGCGCTGAAGCATACGGAGCGTCGCCTGCACCTGGGTGAAGGAGAGAGCACCGAAGATCGTGTTCGGAACCTGGGCGACACCTGCGTTGAGCGGGCCCGTCAGGTCGTTGCCGGCGAACGGGCCGAAGCCGAAGTCGCTGGCGATGATGCCGTCTTCCCAGCCCGAGTCACCGATGCTGAACGGAAGCTCGATCGGGATCTGGCTACCGCTGACGCTGATCTGGGGACCACCATCGCCGTAGTCGACGCCGAGGTTGAGAAGGTCCGTGTTCGTCGTGGAGACGAACTTCAAGTCGATGAAGACCTGGCTCGGCTCGACGTCAAGGCGGCGGATGATCTCCTGGATCGTCTCGTGCACCTGGGTCGTATCGCGGACGATGATGACGTTCTGGCTGACGATGAAGTCGAGCTCGCCCGTTTCCGAGAGGGCCTTCTCCAAAGCGGCAAGGACCGTGAAGTGCTCGTTCGGCTCACCTTGGGGGGGCGAAGCGCCACCCTCGATGAACTCCGACGTGATGATCGGAACGCGCGTGCTCTTCGGGCGGATGTAGCGCAGCTGGTAGCTGCGGGTCACCTTCTGCTGCTCGAGGGTGATGGGGTCGACGACGCGGAAGATGTTCCGGCGCTCCTCCACCACGGTAAAGCCGAGGGTCTTGCAGATTTCCTCGAGAGCGTCCCGCCACGGAACGTCCTCAAGGCGCACGCGAACCGTGCCCTGAACCTCGGGGCCAACAATGACGTTGGCGTTAGCGATCTTAGCGATCGTCGAGATGACTTCTTTGATGTCCTGGTCGTCGAAGACGAACGACACGCGCTTCGGCATGCTGATCGTCAGGACGCCTGACTTGTCTTCTTCGACGACGGCACCAGCCACCTCGGCTGCATAGTCAAGCGCGTCGCGCCAGTACACATCCGAGAGCTGAAGTGCGCGGACCTTGCGGTCTCCGCCTTCGATGATGACGATGTTCGCGCCGGAGCGGTCGCGCAAGTACTGCACGACCTGGCTCAGGTCACGTTCGACAATGTTGAGGTCGACTCGACTGTCCAGGCTTGGGACCTGGGCAGCTGCTGCGGGCATGAGAGCCGCTGCACACACAGTGAGTGCGAGAATTGACTTGAGAGGGTTCACCACGATTCCTCTGTCCAGAATTGGACGGTGGGTAGAGTTTTGGACTGGCGGGGGAGCCGATCCGATTGACAAGGGAGGGTTATGGCGCCGAGAAAGATTCCGCGGCGTGCGGTCCGCTACGGACTCGCGATGGCAGGGGGCGGGCTAGGCCCCTCGCGCTTAGAAATCGCGGGTCAGAACAGCTCCGCGGAATACGAAGTCGACCTCGTTAGGCCGAACATCGTGGACGATGAGTGAGGGGTGCGCGACCACGGGATCCCCCACCGAGCGGCGGGTGCCGTCGATGATGATCACGGGGTCGAAGCCCTCATGGATGGCGTAGCCGCCGATGGTGAGCTCGATGAGCTCGAAGTCGCGCAGCGTCGTTGCGTCCTCGGCAAGCTGGCGGAGCCAGTCGCTGAGCTCTTCGCGCTCCTTGTCTCCCTTGACGAGGTCGAGGGAGTCAGCGAGTGCCTTGTAGGAGTCAAGCGCGAGGTCGAACTCACCATCGTCGATGTGCTTGACCATCGAGTCTCCGACGGTCTGCAGCTCGACAAGGGTGGGACCGGCGATGGCCTGGCTCTGCTTGAGTGCTGAACGAAGCTCCTGGAGGGGCTCGATCACACCGATGGAGAGACGCTTCTCTGCGGGGCGGTACGTGATGCGGTCTTCCTTCTCCATGCGGTTCAGGTCGTCGCCAAGCATGGCGAGGATCTTCTCCAGCTCGGAGCGTTGGACCATGCGCTCAAGGACCGACTCGGCTGCGTTGGAGGCATCCCAGTACTTCTGGGCTTCTTCCATACGCGAGATCAGCTCGGTGACCTCTTCCATCTGACGCTGCACGGTCCACGCGTTCGGATCGTCGACGCGGGCGGGAACGCGCGGGTCGATGAGCGGGTCGCGTCGGCCGCGCGGGCCACGGTAGCGGAAGGTCTCAAGCGTCAGCGCGGAGCGGCGACGGTTGATCTCACCGGCGAGCAGGTCGCGCTTGCGCTCGTACCCTGCGATCTTGACCTCATCGGCCTCACCCTCGCGCGGGACGTACTTGTACGTCTCGACTTCCATCTGGATGCGGTGGTTGGCGATACCGTCGGCCTCAAGGCTCTTGCGCGTTGCGGCGCTGATCTTGAAGGACGAGGCTGCCATGAAGCGGCTGTGGGTCTCGATCCGGTTGAGGAAGTCGAGGAACTGGAACGTGTCGGCCTCGAGGGTGAGCTGGTAGGCCACCTTCTCGAAGGCGCCCGTCTGGCGCGTCCGGCTGTTGTTCTTCTGGGTCGGGCGGAATCCGGACGTCGCAACGCCAGCTTCCTTCGAGTACTCCTGGAAGTCGCGAACCACGTTCGTGAGGTCCCGGGTGTTGGGAAGGATCTCGCGGATGCGGTCGGAGATCTCGCGCAGGACGATGACGTCGCGCTCGAGTTCCGGGGTCGTTGCCACGGTGTCACGGGCCTTGGCGATGTCCTGGCGCAGCGTTGCTACCTGGGCCTTGGCCGTTTCGATCTGATCTTTCTCGTTGAAGATCATGTAGCCGGCGCCAAGGGCGATGGCCCCTGCGATGCCGCCGAAGGTCATCCAAAACTTGCGATCGTTCACTGTCCTGCCTCCTCAGCCGCTTTACGAGCTTCGATGCGCTCAGCGGGGCTCTTCAGACCAATGGTGAGGGGGAATGACCAGTTGACCGACGGGATCAGATCCTTGGACGGCTCTTCACGACGACCCTCAGGGTCACCGGTCTTGCCGAAGATCAAGCCGAGGGAGCTGAGCTCCGTGTCATTCATGTCATCGAGGAAGTTCGACACTTGGTCGTAGCCCTCGGAACCTGAGTGGGCCGATGCGGTGAGCTTGCCGAAGTCCTTGTTCTGACCGCGGGCCTCCGCCAGCATCTTGACGTCGATGTCGTCGAACCAGACGAAGTGCTCGATGCCTTCACGGCCGGCGTGCACCACCTCGATGAGCTCGTCCATCACCTTCGTCCAGAGGACGCGGTTTTGGGTGATCTCGGTGAGGGTCGTCTCACGGGCGGAACGCGTCGTGATCTCCTTCTTGAGCTTCTCGTTGTAGGCGACCTGGGGCTTGAGGCCGTCGAGGTCGAGCTGCAATACGGACCGGGTCGTCTCGACGTTACGGCTGATGCCGAACTCGAGGTAGCCCCAGTAGGCGATAAGGGATGCGTTGACGAGGACGGCAGCAGCGATAGCCGCGATCATTCCGATCGGCGACTTCGCCCGCCTCCGATACTCATCAGGCAGTAGGTTGATCGTAATCATGAGGTGCGCACCCGTGAGGCAAGGCCGACGGCGACGACGAGTGAGGGGGCCCATGCTTCCAGCTCTTCCACGTCGAGTCGGTTGACGTCGACGCGCAGGCCTTCCAGCGGATTCCAAAGACGCGTCGGGCGCGCCACGGACTGTTCGATGTACTCAGCGGCACCGGGGGCGAGAACGCCTCCGCCGGAGAGCAAGATCTCGGTGACGGTCACGCCTTCGTTGTGCTCGACGTAGTCCATCGAGAGCATCAACTCGGACGCGAGGTCCTCAAGGACAGGACCGATCGCGGTGCGAACTTCGGCCTGGTGGTCCTCGGAGGCACGCTTGATAGCCTCGGCTTCGAAGCCCTCCACGCCAAGGCGCCTGGCGACGGCCTGGGTCATGTTCGAGCCTCCGATCGGGATCTCACGGCTGAAGCAACTGGCTCCGCCGCGCATCACGTTGATCGAGGTTGCCTTGGCGCCCACGTCCACCAGTGCGGTGGCCCGGTTATCCGACGAGTCGAAACCCTCGGAGTCGGGGAGCACGCACATCTCCCAAGCGTTGGAGATCGCGAAGAGATCAAGATCGATCGCGATCGGCAACAGGCCTGAGTTCTGGATCATGCGCGCCTGATCGTTCAGCCGCTCGCTCTCGCAAGCGGCGACGAGCACCTTCATGGTGTCAGGCTGCGGCTGGCCATCGGCTATGGGCTGCTCCAGTGGCAGGCAGTCGATGATGAAGTCCTCGTCGGATGCCACGAGCTTGTCGGCCTCGAACTGAATGGCTTGCTTCAGCTCTGAGTCCGTCATGCGTGGCATGGAGAGGTAACGCACGACGGTGTCCTGACCGGAAACTCCGGTCACGACCCGCTTCGAGCGGAATTTGCCTTCTTTGAAGACCTGCTTGACGGCCTCGTCGAGGCTGCCTCCTGGCGGGAGCTCGACACGGCTGAAGCCGGTAATGACCGGCTCCTGGCCCTCAAGCGTGATCTCGACGGCTTTCACCACCGAGGTGCCGAGGTCGAGACCTACGACGCTCTTTTTGCTGCGGATCACTTTCCTTTACCCGGTTGGGGGGAAGAGAGCCACGCTCGAAGGGGACGAATCCCGGTGGTCTCACCGGGGCTTGTCGACTGGACGCCGCACTTTGGTTAAGGAGGGCGTCCCGTTTTTTGGCACTTCTGGTGCCGAAGGAACCCCTGCGGGGGTCATCGCGCAACGCCTTCCACCGGGATCCCGGGCGCGCTACGCGGATTCAGCTACATGCGGGCGATTGTCCCTAGGGCTCGCCGAAACCGCGCTCCACGAGGGCCGCAAGGCGGTCCAGAAGCTCGTCTTGGCCCTCGCCGTCCGCGAGGAACTCCAAGGAAGTCCCCTTGGAAGCCTCGAGCGTCATCAGCTCTAGGATGCTTTTTCCGTTCACCCCGGGATGTCCCCCATCCCGGCCGTCGGCCCCTGATGGCGCGCGGCGGATTCGCAGGGTGCAAGGAAACTCCAAAGCGGTCGCCACGATGGCGTGGCAGGGCCGAGCGTGCAAACCGGCCTTGTTGACCACCTCAACCACCCGAGAGGCCATCACGCGACCGAAAGCTCTTTGAGGAGGCTCACGAGGGCTGCTTTTGTCTTCGCCTGGAGTGCGAAGGCGCGGAAGTCTTGGTCGCGGGCCAGCTTGGCCACCCACCGCATCATGGCGAGGTGCTCCTCGGGGTCGTAGTGCTCCGTGGGCTCCGTGGGCCGAACCACCGTGAACACGATGTTCACCGGGGCGCCATCCACGGCCTGCCACTCCACGCCATCGCGGCAGACCGACAGCGAGAAGACGGCCTCACTGAGGCCCTCAAGCTTGATGTGCGGGATCGCCACGTTCATCCCTACGCCCGTGGAAGCGAGTTCCTCGCGGGCGGCGAGGGCAGCGCGGAGCTTGTCTTCCAGCTCGGGCTCGATGAACTTCGCAGACAAGAGCTGATCTGCGATTTCGTTGAGGATGTCGGCCTTGGTCTGCCCTTTCAGCTTGAGGATGCAGGCCTTGTTCTTGAATCGCTTGTACCAATCCATGTTCGGGGAGGACCCCGTTGGGGGAGCTCTTTCGAGGGGTCCTGGCCGGTAATCTAACAAGTTGAGCCCCAGGCTCCCGGATCAAAGGCGGGCGATACCGCGCAGAGCCGGGCATTTTCCGGAATTCAGCGCCCCATCGCCCCCGATTCGCCCCCGTACTGGCCCAGGGCGGAGCCAAGGCGGCGGTCAGGGGCGGTCTAGACGGGCCTTCAGCCGCCAATGGATTCGGGCCAAAAGGAAACGGCCCGGCTGCAAAAGGCAGCCGGGCCGTGTGTTTCAGAGGAGGAACTCCGCAGGCGAGGATCCCAACGATGGACGTGTGAGCCGGATCCTATGCGACCCCGTGACTCGGACGGCGCGGCAGAAGGCGCTCCTTGTCGTGGCTCTTGCGGAGCTGGCGTCCCATGCGGTCGATGGCCTCAGAGAGAGCTTCACCGAAGGCCTCGCGGCGGACGTTGGCGACGAGCGTTTGTCCCTTCCCGATGTTCGCCACAAGTTCCACATGGTGGTCCCTGGACTCCTTCTCTAGTCGGGCATCGATGGTCACGATGTGACCATTGAATCGCTCAAGGGCGGCTAGCCGCTCCTCCACGAGGCTGCGGTAACGGCTGGGGTAATCGTGATGCAGGATTGACACTTGTGTCTTCATGCGCACCTCCAGGAGCGTGGTTGGGATCGAGTTGTCTACGGCAGGCCGACAGGGCAGGCCGCGTGACTGCACCCTGGCGGACAACCAAAGATCCGTCAAGGGCGTAAAGAGAAGCGGGCCTTAGAGGGCCCGCGAACGGCGATTTCGGAGCATTTTCCAAGAGGCCGCGTCCCTTTGCACAGAAACGTGCACAGTCCGAAAGGGATTCCGCATGGGTGCTCCGAACCGGGGCAGGTCTCTTATCGGATGCCGAGGACCTTCGCTGGACCGCTAGTACTGTAAGGGTCCTGGCGGTGCGCCTGGACCCTGCTCGCGGCCCACGAAGACCGGCTCTGGATACAGAACTCGAACGAGATAGAGTCCGCCGGGCGGCGCCGTCGGCCCCGCCAGCTTGCGGTCCTTCAGATCGAGCGCACGGGTCACGTCGTCGGGCGACATCCGTCCCTTCCCCACCGCGATCAACGTCCCCGCCATGGTCCGAACCATGTTGTAGAGAAAGCCGTTTCCCTGAACGACGATCGCAAAGCGCTCCCGCCGCAGGACGAGGCGCACGTGATGCACCCGCCGCACCGTCGACTTGCGGGGCGACCCCACGTTGCCGAACGCGGCGAAGTCCCGCTCGCCCTCCATACGTTGGGCCGCCTCGCGCATCGCATCGCCGTCCAAGGGACTGCGCTCCCAGTGCACAAACTCCGGGCCGATGGCGGGCCTGTGCCGCGTCGTCTGCACAAGGTAGCCGTAGCGCTTCCCCCTTGCCGCGAAGCGCGCGTGGAAGTCGTCGGCGCACGTCTCGGCCCGGCGCACCGAGATTCCGCGGGGAAGGTACGCGTTCAGGGCGTGACGCAGGCGATCGTCGTCGATGCGGTCGGCATCGATGTGGAAGTGCGCGACCTGGCGAAGTCCGTGAACGCCGGTGTCGGTGCGCCCAGAACCGTGGATGACCACGACGGTGTCGAGGAGCTCGGCGAGGGCTTCTTCGATGGACTGCTGGACCGTTTCGAAGCCGTCTTGGCGCTGCCAACCGTAGAAGCGCGAGCCGTCATAGCTCACCTCAATCCGAACGTTCCGCAGCGCCATCGCGCCATCAAGATACGCGTCAGACGTGCCGCTTGCGGCGGTAAGAGCTCTCTATTCCAAGCTCTTTCCGGTACTTCGCCACCGTTCGGCGGGCGACGGGTACGCCGCCGGCCTTGAGGGCCAGCACGATCGCCTCGTCGGACAGCGGATCGGCCTTGTCCTCGGCGAGCACCAGCTGGCGCACGCGTTCGCGAACGGCGACGGTTCCGCTCTTGGGCTGCGGGTCGCCCTCGGGGGATTGGCTTGCTCCAGGGGCCGATTGGAAGAACGAGCGTAGGGGAATGATGCCCCAGGGGGTTTGGGCCGACTTGCCGGCGACGCTGCGGCTGACGGTGCTCGTCGCCAGTCCGAGCTCCTCGGCCACGCTCACCATGGAGAGCGGACGCAGGCCCGTGGGCCCCTCGGACAGGAACCCGCGCTGGTGGCGCAGGGTCGCCTCCGCCACGCGCAGGAGCGTGCTTCCGCGCATCTCGACGGCTTCCGCCACCCACCGCGCCTTCTCCACCTTGCCGCGCAGGTACGTGCGTGCGTCCTGCTCAAGCGAGCCCGATTCGAGGAGCTCTTCGGCGATCGGGTCGATCGAAACGCTGGGGAGCGCGCCCCGGGCGAGCTCCACTGTGAACGACTCGCCGTCGCGCTGAACGATGACGTCGGGGTGGAGAACCGGGGCCGCCTCCCCCACGAGCCCGGACGCGGGGCGCATCTCCAGCATGCTGAGGGTGCCGAGGAGGCGATCGAGCTCCAGGAGCCCGAGGCCGAGCTTCTCAGCCACGGCGGGGCGTTTGTTCCGCGAAAGCTCGACGAGGAAATCCTCGAGCAGCGTGCAAAGGACCCCGTAGTCCTCATCCGCTGGATCGAGCTGGAGAAGGAGCGCTTCCACCGAGCTCCGCGCGCCGATGCCCGCGGGCTCGAGCTGCTGCAGGGTCGCGATCGCGTCGGCCAGGAGTCGCTGGCCGGCAGCGGCCCCCGCCATCGGCAGATGCGCGTCCTCCGCGAGAACGGCGAGCTCTTCGTCCTCTAGGGACAGGAGACCGGCTTCATCGAGACAGCCAGCGAGGAACGTCACCCATGCGGCGAGGTCCGGGGCGAGGTTCTGGCCTCGGATCTGCTCCTCCACCGCGTCCCCGAGGGACTGGGTGCGCTCCGGCTGGGCCTGGAGCATCGCGTAGTGATCGTCGCTGGCCTTGGAACGCGCTGCGTCGCTGCGACCTGGCTCCAGGGCGTTCGACTCGCGCCCTGAGTCCTCGACGAGGAGCGCTTCATTCTTCTCGGCTTCGTCCGACAACCAAGCGTCGAGGTCCATGCGGGGGAGCGCGAGGATCTCGATGGACTGGAGCATGCGCGGCGCGAGGAC
>CALHGQ010000433.1 GCA_938030175.1 uncultured bacterium
CTGCGGGGGCCGCTATCCAACAGGGCCTGCTATCCACCAGGGCCTGCTATCCAACAGGGCCTGCTAGACACCAGGGCCCGCAATCAATCAGTACGTCGTGTAGACGCCGTCGCCCACGGCTGAGCTGTCGCCGCTGAAGACCAAGAACGCCGCCACAGCGGCGAAGAGCACGACCGGGGCGAGGATCCAGACCCAGTTTTCTTTGAGGAACTGCATGGTGCCCAAGCATAGCCCATCGATCCGGGACAGGTCGTGGGCTGGGCCAGAGTTCTGTGCCTAGCCCCCGCTCGTCAGCCGAGTACAATTCGGGCAGCATGCGCAAACTCATTCTGCGACTCGCCATCTTCTTCGGCGTCCTCCTGCTCCTCTTCCTCGGCACCGAGCTGTACTTCCGCTCGAAGGGCTACGGAGCGCTGCCCTCCGTTTGGTTCGACCCGCAGGTGGGCACTAGGTTCCACCCGAACCAAAGCCGCGACATCTACGCCGCAGGGAACGTCTACATGCACCCCGCGAAGATCAACGGGCTCGGGCTGCGTGGCCACGAGCCGATCGCTGAGGCCGACGGTGACGCGGGCATCCGCGTCGTGTGCCTCGGCGATTCGTTCACCTTCGGTTGGGGCGTCGAGGACGACGAGACCTTCCCGGTGCTCGTCGAGCAGAGCCTCGACGAGGCGATCGACGTCCCCGTTGACGTCATCAACTGCGGCGCGCCCGGCTACAACACCTACCAAGAGCACCAGCTCTACAAGAAGCTGATGGCGCCGCTCAATCCGGACTACGTCGTCATCGCCTGGTACATGAACGACCTCGACCCGATGAGCTACGGCACCACGGGCACGCTGGCGCCCCTCGACCACCCGCTGGCGGGCACGGCGCTCCTCGACTACTGGTCTCGGAACCTCAGGCTCAAGGTCATTGGCTTGCCGAAGTTCGAGTTCGAGGGCTTCGATCAGGAGGCCGCTCTGGAGATGAAGAAGGTGTACGACCAGCTCCTCGTGGGCGGGATGTGGAAGGACTCCAGCGTGGAGGCGGCTAAGCCGTTCATCGAGCGCAACCTTGGTGACCTGACCGCGCTCCTCGATACCATCGAAGCTGGCGGCGCCGTTCCGATCGTTGTCGCCTTCCCCACGGTGGGGCAAATGGATGACCTTCGGAAGTCGAAGGTCGAAGACAGCCCCGAGGCCTTCGCGGAAATGCGGGCGAAGCGCACCTATGCGATGACCAAGGTCATCGAGCACGCACAGAGCCGCGGCGTTGCCACCATCGATCTCATGGATGCCTACGTGGAGAGCCCGGTACGCCCGTACGGTGCGGTGGACCTGTCCCACCCCAGCGCGGCGGGCCAGCGCATCGCAGCCGACGCGATCACCGCAGCGCTCAAAGAAGCCGGCGCGTTCTAAGGCGGACTACTTCGTCCAAGCCCGGCGATCGGGCTTGAGCATGTCCCCGTGCATGTCCGCCATGAACTGGCGGATCGCGTGGGGGCCGGCCTTGTTGAAGCGCTCAAAGTCCTTGAAGGCCTTGTCCTTCCAGTAGCCCCGAAGGACCATCGCGTTCATGGCGCGGACCCGTGTGAGGTCGTCCTCGTGGGTGGTCGCGGTGTGCACGAGCTCCTCCTCGGTGGGGATCGTCACGAAGCCGCCAAGGGCCAGCAGCAAGATCGCCGCCAGGAGGCCGGCTACCACGCGACGTTCGCGGCGGAGCACATCCTGCGGAATGGGGGCCTTGCCGCCCGCCTCCGAATCGCCCGGGTGGCCGCTGCTTGGGTGCTGGTCTGATTCTGACATGGTTCAGGCGTGGAGAATCAGGAGCCCCAGATCGCGGAGAGCGCGAGCTGGGCGGGGCGGATGGAGGGGATCCAGGCCAGGATGATGCCGATGGCCAGGGTGGAGACGATGGCCTTGCGGCGCAGGGACGGCACCTCGCGATGCTTCGCCAGGTAGATCGCCCCGAGGACGATGACCATGGGCATGACCGGGACGCGATAGCGCGTCAGGCCGCTGACGAGGGCGACTGCGCTCGTGCAAAGCACAAGGGTCGTGACGAGGGATCGCAGCGGGCCCGCGTCGCGGGCGTAGGCCCAGCCCCAGAGCCCGAACAGCACCACCAGCGGCATCAGGATGACCGCAAGGATGCTGAAGAGGCGGCGAAGGTAGAGGCTGTTCAAGGGCTCGCCGATCCCGCTGGTGATCCGGAGGGAGCGATGGATGAACGAGAGCGGGGACACGAGGTCCACGAACTCGACGATGCGGCTCCGCAGGAAGAACTGGGGATGCTGGAATGCGAAGGCCATTCCGTCCTGGACGTTCGCCTGGGTTTGATCGGCCGTGTTGACGACCTTGCGCGGCCACCAGGAATCTGGCTCGGGGCCGCGGATCTTGTCCCGCAGCTCCCCTGGGGCGTCGTAGAGGCTCTCACCGAGGTCGGCGATGTCGTAGTTGATGTCGGCTGCGTTCCAGCCCACGGACGCGCTGCCGTGGGACGACGTCGCCACCGGCACGAAACGATCGTAGACGTGGGCGTTGCGAATGGTCCACGGCATGATCGTCAGGACCGCCGTGAGCCCGAACAGCAGGGCAGGCGCGATGCCGAGCGGGCCGCTACCGTGGGCCCAAACCTGGAAGCGCGCGTTGCCTACGCGCTTCTCTGTTTCGTGTCCCCGGAGGGCGAAGGCCATCCAAACCATGAACGGGAACAGGACGAGCAGCGTGCTTTCGCGCGTGAGGATCGACAGGCCCAGAAGAGCGCCCGCGAGCGGGCCCCGCCACGGGGGAGCGGCGATACGGCCCTCGCGGGCGTAGCGCAGCATCTGGTAGAGCGCTGGTACGAAGAACGCGAGGAACAGCGACTCCGAGTAGATGAGGGCCGCGAAGGCCGCGAGGGGCAGGTAGAGCGCGTAGATCCACGCGGCGATGACCCCGGCCTTCCTTCCGCCAAACATGTCGGCAATGAGCGCGGTCCAGACTCCAATCCAGATCGCGAATCCAATCTGGATGAAGCGCAGGGCATCCGCGGCTCCCTGATCGAACGCCGCCGACAGGTAGCTGATGAACTTCGGATAAAGCGGCGCCCACATCCCGGTGTAGGCTTCGAACTGGTTCCAACCCCAACCGAGCCTCATGTAGGCAGCCTCGTCGCCCCCGCCTTTGGTGGCGATGAAGGAGACGACCAGCAGGAGCCTCACCACAGCGCCGATGCCAAGCGGAAGGATCAGATCCGATAGACGAAGCGGCCGTGAGTCCTCGGTCGGGCGAGGGACTCGCTTCTCTAGGTCGCGCCGCTGGAGCGGAGCTGGAGAGCGGCCTCCGCTACCACCCATGCTGGGGCCGGAGAATGGGGGATGATCGGTCAAAGGAATATACGGGCGCTGTGCGCGGCTCGATCCCTCCAGGGCGAACTGGATACGAGGTGCACGGTGCGTGGCAGATAAATCGATAGGGACGAGCGTCGGTTCTCAATGTGGACGCCGAAGGGCACGGCTCGAGCTGGGGGGTACTGCGTACCTCCCAAGAGCATGCTCTTTTGAGCTGGCGCGTTGAGTGACGTTGTGTTCACGAATTGTAGTGACGCATGGAAGGCGAGACCGGTTCCCAAAGTCGGAAACATACCCATCGTCGCGCCCCACGGGCTTGGGATGGGTCCTCGGGCCCCTAGGGAGCCTGCGGCTGACCCCCTAACCCCGCTATCGGTAGATACGTCTCGCCGAAGGTTCGGAAAATGCCGGACCTTCGGCGCCCTACCACGGCCTCCGCTGTGCCCCTTCCAAGCGGGTTCCCAACGCTGGTCCTCCATGCTGGGCATGGCCCGCTCAACGGGGGGCCGAGGTGCCCGCACCCAACGCTTTGGGCGCGGGGTCACCGAGCGGAGGCCTTCCCGAGGCCCCCGCATGGGTAGCTCGTTCGATGAGAAGAGCCTTAGGTTCGGGCCGTGCCCAGCGACCGTGCCCAGCGCTGGGCACCAGGTCGAAAGAGCGCCGCTTAGAACAG